>JAYNRF010000004.1:0-179140 GCA_038114645.1 Pseudomonadaceae bacterium
TTCGGAGCGACAGTGTCGCTCATTAGCCGGTTACACAAAAATTCGTACACCCCCTCAGAAAGACGTTCAGTGCATGAATGTCCTCTGGCTTCGATAGGTCGTTACGTTCGCGGATCAGATCGAACAGCTGCCCCATCTTCTCAGAGGCTTTAACATCAGCCGGATGCTCAGAGTACATGACGGCCTTCTCGTAGCCGGCCAGCGGAAGGAAGAAGGCATACTGCTTGTCCAGCTCAGACAGAGAGGTTTCAAGGCGCTCCTCAGCCTTAGTGTCGAATGCCACAAGGCTCTTAAAGTCGGTCACAATCACGAAACGAATGTCATGGCGAGCAATCTGTTCGCTTGCCTTCAGGGATTCGGCCTCTGCATTGAGGTCTGCACCTTCTGACACCGCTCGGAAGTAGAGTTTCTTTTTCAAGGCAATGTCATTGCCTTCACCCACATTGCGGCTGTCACCTCCCTTACGAAGCCGAGTGACGGTGCTCTTCGGGAAGCCATAGGCATCGAGGAAAGAAAAGATAAATTCGTCAGGGTTGAGGCTGGAGCACGCCTGCTCCAGTGATTCGATAATGCGTGACTGGCTGACGGCCATGTGTTAGCTCCTTGCGCCGATCATTCGTCGTACCTTCGACTTGTGTGAACTCTGAATGGCTCAGATGAACCAGAGAATATACACACCTAGTTACGGTTTACGAAGAAGATGATACGACACAATGCCTACACACTCAATTCCGGTTTATGGCGTTAGTATTACGCTTTGCGTAAGACGGAATTACACACTAGATTCCGGATACCCCTTTAGTTTTGAGAGCCCGCAATTCCTTGGCCAATAGGGCCACACTCATGCGCAACACCGGGTATTAAACATCTAATATGGGCAGTCGTCGCTATCAGGATCAATTAAGATCTCACTAACACCGCTTATCTTAGGCACCTCACCACCAAGCTTACGTATCGTCTTGGCCATCTCCAGATTTAGATATAGCAGCGACATATAACGGCTTCTGGCTATATCGAGATCCCGCTTGAGACTCTCCACTTGCGCTGTCTGATGCGGATTATGGGGGGCACGTTTTGGCGAAGCGGCAAGACTTTGCTCAGAGGAAGCCTGTCCAATGGCTTCAATCAAACCGCTAAATCCAGGCCTGTTTCTAATACTACCTCTCTTACGACCGGCCTCAAGAGCCACTGTATCCTTGTTAATCTGGCTCCCTTTCTCAACCCGCTCTGGGTTGTTTTGTTTTAAACGCTCTAAAGCGGAAAAGTACTCCTTAACTGTAGGCGTCATTTTCAACGAGGTCTCTTCTTAGCATTTAGATAGCGCTCTGTAACGTGTGAAATTTCTGCAGCAACAGCCTTGTAGGGCTTGCTATCCGGCGACATAAAATTCTGTTCAAAGCGAAGGTTATCTATATAATCTTTTAACTTATTTTCTTTTAATATAGCATCAGCACAGTTACTGGTGCAGGGCAGAACGACATCAACTCCATAGTGAGGACATACTCCACGGTGCATACAGCCGCCTACGGGTGTATCCCTGTACGAAAGCCTACCTTGTTTAATAGCTTTCTCAGTCTCTTCTCTGCTGAATAGCAGTTTAGGCAACTTCCCCCTATCCTTTGCCAGCTGAATCTCTGTCCCTTTAGGGCCTTTAAGACGTTCGGACGATTGGATAACGGCCTCATGGAAGCGCACGCTCGCGTTGAATTGACTTGCTTCCCGGAATAAGGACAGCACACCACCGTTGTCGATAGGCTTCCCTTCTTCATCGATCAGAAAGCTTCGGGCATACGAAGAGTTTGCGCTGTAAAATGCCGTCATAATTGGCGACAAATGCTTAAATTGCGTTTTTAATGTCGGAAGGGAAACCATGCCGGAACGACTGGCATATACTGCCACCGAACGACGAAACTGGTGAGAGGCGAGCGGCCAAGGACGGCCGACAGCGAAACGCGGATCTTCATCCCAATTTCGGAAAGCGTCAAAAGTGACAAGCTCATCAATATCACCACGCTCGATAATGAGTCCAAGAGAATAGCTTATTCCTTCCCACCCTTGGGCCCATAACCTGTGCGCCATCGGCACAGCGTAGTGGCCCTGAGGGTTATCACGAGATAAGCGTGAAGGTATCCACAGAGGAGCTCTGGTCGGTAGGTCTGTATCGCCAGGAAAATTTCTAAACCAATTTAATCGTGCAAGCTGCTGCGCAATCCTAACTGCGTACACACCTTCTTGGGAGGTGGCCCAGGTTAAAGCTCGACTATAGTTTTGCTGCTCAAATTTCTTTAAATGTGAAACCAGAACAGGAAGATCACCATAGCCTTTAGCTGCCGCATGAGCGACCGGCTCGTAGGGCATGACTTGTAGCTCAGAACTGCGCATGCCTGTGAACGCGTGGATAAGGATCACACACAAGGTCTGATATCGAGTGATGAATAGCTTCAGATCCCCAAACGATGTGATGGAATGTTCAGCAAAGAACTCGCGCAGTCCATAGCGAATCAGCGTCTCGTCTTTACTTACACACTCCAGCTTTATTTCGGAATGGCTTGGGAATGAGCGGTCCTTATACACCCTGCAAACACGCTTGACATTGTCTTTCCAATCATATCGACCATCAACCATCAAATATGGGTCGCTGTAGACTGACTTGATAAATGCTTCGATCTTTGGCAAGTATGGTTCTATATTTTCTATCTGTCCGAGCGTATTCGTAATCAAGGCCGCTAGGATCCTGGTAGGAATCAGGGGAGTCTGCTCCTGCTCGCTATCAGCTTTTTTCACCATCTTCATTACCAACCCCAGTACGTCAGACAGGGACTCCTGTGGGACTAACCGAGGAACGCGGCACCCTATATCAGGATCTTCGCTGAAATGTGCCAGATCCTTGAGGAATGGGCCCCAGCGATCAAAACTTCTGAACCCACGCGCAGAACCAGATAATGATGACTTGAGCGCGACTTGAAACTTATCGGACTTCTCAGCCTCTACGAGACTGATTCCGAGGGAGTAAGCTATCTTCGCGACCCCGTTTAACATGACAAGCAGAGTAGCCATATATGCACCACCCCGAGACCGACCTCCACTCGCTGTTGAAGTGTTCTGCATCAACCAGTGAACAAGCTTAATTTCATCGGTCAATACACGAGCCAGACTATTCATTGGGCCCCGATTGGACTCATTCCACCATGATGAAAAATGAAATGGAGCTCGGAGCCCGTAGGCACGACAATCCCAACTATCATCTTTAAAGCGGCTAACGACTTCACCCGCAACATTTCGCCCAGTAATGAATTCAGGGTCAACCCCCTCCACTGAAACCCGACCTATCTGGTCAGGCGCGATTTCATCGCTAGGGTTACACCAGTTGATATAGAAAGGCATCAATAACTATCCAAATCAAGCAGCGCGTTGATCTTCGCATTCCAGTAAGGGTCACGTCTGCCTTTGTTAAAAAGCGCTTTCACGTTTATGAAAATTTGGGAATAATCTTCATCCGCCTGAGAACTCTCTTCAAATACGTGATCAATCCGCTCAATATAAGGAAGATATTTTTCGAAGCTTTCGTCGATGCTAGAGGAGAAAGTTCTAGTTTGCACTTCTACCCAGTGTTTAATTGTTAGCAACCTCAACAGATCTTCTTCTGTCGCATGCACACCAAAGTGAGTGCAAAAAAGACAGGTAAGGGGCGCCTCACATCGCGGCTGTATCCCTGCCGACTCGAGCCCTTGAATAAGCTGCGGGCCATATTCCTCGACGGCGTCACAGCGCCCTGTCGAGGTTTGAGCCCCCTCGTCCAAGATACGGATTGGCACCCCAGAATGCCGCAGTGCAGCCGATTCCGCTTGAACCTTGAAATATTCAGACATCTGCTTTGCAGCTTCAGCAACGTTTTTGAATGCATAGTGCCTCTCAACCGTATGGACTGATACTGATTGGATACCTGATATGAGAGTTGTGTTGCCGCCCGTAAACTCTAGCCCATTAACTATTTTATGTTTTCGAGCATCGCGGGTGACGGGTGACGGAGCGCCCTTTGGCCATACATTAAGCAAACCAACATTTTGCGCTGTCAGCATGTTATAGGGCGATTTACCTTTAAACCTTCCAAGCAAAAACAGGCCACATGAGGGCGCTTCGCTCCCGTCCTCCAGTAGCCTTTGCACCATCCACTCGCGTAACTGCAAATAATCCTTCCAGAAACCCTGAGCAAAGCGCAGATCGACGAACTGATCCTCCGGCCTGTATCCTGCCCGCCCTTTCACTGCCAGCAATCTGGATGCACCAAGTGTCTTTTCAAGTCGCGCTCGCGAAATGTCAACTGTTGCTAATGTAGAGGCATTGCTACCAGCTTCATTAAGAAGCAAATAGCCAAAATGGCGGGTCGCTGTATTAGCCATATACTGCCGATCGGCATCAGTAAACACCTCAGCGTTACGCCTTCGACTGACAAACAATTTATTCAACACAGCGATCGGTTCAATCTTATTTTCTACGAGCAGCTCATTAAAACTTTGAAGACCACCCTGAAAAACGCGCTCTCTCCCGAAAAATAACGGCGCAGCGGCTTCGCTCAGGCTTCTTCCCTCTCCTGTACGCCACCCTTGTACCGAGTTCAGCCCGGCCTTGTAGAAAACCACATCATCAAAACCAAGATCGGAAAGCTCGATTACTATTGGAGGAGGCGCATTGGTAACCACCGCATTACAAAATGCCGCAAAGAACCTAGCATGCATTGTGTTAACTACTACATGCTGCTCTTCTGTAAGTTTAGGTGCAGGATTAGCCAGAAAGCCTCGATTTCGTATTGGAATCTGGTATGCCCATGCCCGCACAGCCTCAACCTTTAAGCTTGCTGCTTCTGCACATATGATGGCCATCCCCCGCTGCTCACGACTGGCATGCCCATAACCGATTGCATCTTTTCTTTTTGCCCCTACATTCGAAAGCTGAATACGGTGCTGCAGGCTCTTGGTGTATTCTTGATATAAGCTTTTAGTAGACGACAAGGTGTGTAAATCATCACCACGGCCATGCTTGTCAATCCAATTGAAAGCCGTGGACACATGATTAACGCTAATTCTTATCTTCTCGTACAGAAAGCAAGAAATTATTTTACGAACTATCGCTGCGCGGCGCTCACAGTAGCTTGAGAGATTAACCTTCCTTTTACTCTTAGTACTGGCGGTCGCTTCGTCGTATGCCAAGCGATCTAGGTAACACCAGCGGTACACATAGCCATATCGCCCAGCAGTGCTTGGAGATTGATCAAATTCAATAATGGCACGTGAAGCGTCTAATTTTAAGTCAACACAGGCATCTTCAACTGAAATAAAAAAAAGCCCTCTGGGCAGCTGATACCTTGGATTAGAACTCATCATTACTCTTTATTTACGAGTCTATTTATTCTTTCATGATGGTGACTGACAACCTTCTGCACTTCCAAGTTATTTTCATCATAGTTCAAATATAGCTGAGTGGTTTGGAAGCTCCTATGACCCATCCTAGATTTCAAACTATCTCGCACATCTCGGACACCAGCCTTATCAGCATCACGGACAAAGTTCATACCGAATGTCGCTCTCAAGTCATGAAACCTGAATGTATTGAAGTCAGGGTGTTCATGGCGGATGTTTCTTATTAATCGAGCGACATAGTTTCGTACCGCGTGACCTTTTTGGATCGTAAAGGCCACGCGATCTTTAGGCGCAATACGCCGACTATACACGCCCTCTTGGCGATCGCTAACCTCACGCTCGCTTGTGAAATAAGGCGATCCATTTCGCGCAAGAAAAACATAATTTTCCTCACTTTCTCCATAGAAGCTCTTATCCCTCCTTTCTCTATGCTCCTGCGATCTCACGTATTCATCTAGAATCGCCACCAACTTCAAGGGAAAGTGTAGACTATATCTGACGCCATCCTTTGTATCTACATCCGTTCCCGACCCGACTTTTAGCAAACACTCACCGTCTCTCGCTGTCATTTTAAGCATTGACTTGATATGTTTAACTCTTAGGGTACAAACCGTCTGAATTCTCGCTCCAGTGAACAATGCAACAAAGCACATCAGCTGAAAAGACCGATTTCCGTAACCTTCAAGGTACTCCAGCAGAATACATTGCTCGCCTTCTGTAAGTGGCCGTAAATTTCCACCGTCTTTTATTACCCCAACATCTCCTTCCCGCCTGAAGTATTTTATAGAAAGATTGCTGGTTTCCACCATTTTTATGTATTGAACACCAGCACTACTAACGACCGGCATACCTATGACTATCGGATCATACGGCGCATTCTCTATTTCCGATACGGTTACCAGTCCCCCCTTAAAAATCCCTCGATAAAACCCAACAACGGCCTGCATACGCGCCTTGGCGACGCCAAGCTTAATTGGTTGAGGATTAGCCCTTAGCAAACGATGAAGATATCTGTTGTATCGAAAAGTTACTCGCCGCTCTTCTTCGCCTGGAAAATATAGCTCATGGATAGCTTCGCCCTGATTTTGTAGGTGCTCTATCCACCGCAAATACATCATCAGATGCTTAGCTATTGATTGAATGGTTCCTATGCTCGGAGGTTCTATTTTCGCAAGCTCGGTAAACTTGTATATCAAGTATAAGTTGCCAAGATCCCAAGGATTACCATCTCCTCGCAGGACTATCGGGAATTTGCGGATCACGCCGTCTTCCACTGGGGAGAGTTGTAGGGTCGTATCTTTGTATCTAAACCGAGTGAATCTGACGGAAACCTGTCCGCCTAGCTCAGTCAATTGGCACTGGGAGGGATAAAAAACGTCAATATGAGATAGGCGCGCTATTGATTTCAGCTCTTCGTTGGATCGTTTTTTGCGCAAGTTACGAGCATCCATATGTGCAATGTACACATATGCTGTCGCGTTAAGGGTGTCATGTCAATGCGGGAACGTTAAGGTTATCGTAACGCAGCACCTTCACGCCCCACGGCTTGGCGGCTTCGTCCAGCGCCTCAACCACCTGCACGTTAATGGTTTCACGCTCTTCGAAGGTCTTGTCCAGATCGATCTTGCCGACCACCGAACGCAGGGTGGTCTGGGCCAGCTGGATGGATGCGTAGCGGTAATCATTGATGCCGTAGCTGGCCAGCTTGGGATCAACCACCTGCAGGTAGATCACACCGTCGACGACCACCTGAATGTTGTCCTTGGTCACGCACGCCTGACTCGGCACATTGATGGCCTCCTCCTTCAGCGTGTGCTTGTAGGCCACCCGGTCAATAAACGGGATCAGGATGTGGAAACCGGCTTCGAGGGTCTTGGCGTACTTGCCGAGCCGCTCGACGATGAAGGCCGAACGCTGCGGCACGATACGCGCGGTTTTGGTGAGGGTGATGATAACCAACACCAGAAAACCAAGGGAAAGCATGGTTGCTACTTCCATATGAAACACTCCGTTGTCCTAAGAAATCAGTTTGTATCAGGGCTGGTCGCGCTGACCCGCAGCACAATTCCGGCGTGGTCTGTCACCCAGGCCGAATCGCCAGTCTTGAGCGGATCACTTGACTCGGCGTCCCATTTGGCGCCGTTTAGCTGCACATGACCGACGCCATCGACGAAGTCGGTCAGTACCTTGACGCGCACGCCCAAAAGGCCCGCGTCATCCTGATCCTTGGCGGCCAGATCCGCCTCGCTACCGCGCAACCAACGCTGGAACCGGCGGCGCAAGAGCCAGAGCGCGGCGATACTCGACAGCGCAAACACCGTCACCTGCGCGGGCAGCGAGTCAATCAGCCCGACCAGCGTCAGCAGCCCCACCAGCAAGGCACCGAGGCCAAAAAAGGCCGCGATCAAACCGGGGATAAAAAACTCCGAGGCCAGCAGCAGCAAGCCCAGCAACAGCCAGAAGGCATAACTTTCCAGATAACCCGTCAACATCTGCATTCCCTGCCCTTTTGTTCAGACTGCAGGAAGACTACCAGATGGTCGCCGGCCGCGCGCAGGGAAAAACGCGACGGCGTTGGCGGGTACGCAAACTGGCACCCTGATCTCAGTCTGGTACCCTGAGGGCACCGTCGACAGGGAGTTGCCCATGCCAAATCGCCTTTTCGCACGCCTGCTGTTGTGCCTGCTGCTGTTTGCCCCGCTGGCTAACGCCAGCCAACCCGATACCCCGCTTCGCGTGGGCATTACCGAAGTACCGCCCTTCGTCATCGCCGACGGCAACGGCGACTGGGAAGGCATCAGCATCGACCTCTGGCGCGCCATCGCCGAGCGCCAGGGCTGGGCCTTCGAGTGGCGACCCATGGGTTTTGCCGAGTTGCTGCAGGCCGTCGAGGCCGGTGACGTGGATGTCGCCGTCGGCGCCCTGACCATGACCGCCGAGCGCGAATTGGCGTTCGATTTCAGCCATCCCTTCTATCAAACCGGCCTGTCCATCGGCATCGCCCGGGCGCCCAAGACCGGGCTATTGCACAGCCTCAAGGCACTGTTCAGCTGGGGTTTTCTCAGTGTCATCGGAGGCCTGGCACTGCTGCTGCTTGGCGTCGGCTTTGCCCTCTGGCTGGTCGAGCGACGCCGAAATCCGGAGCAATTCGGCGGGACCGCAGCGCAGGGCATCGGTGCCAGCTTCTGGTGGGCCGCGGTCACCATGACCACCGTCGGCTACGGTGACAAGGCACCAGTAACCTTCGCTGGCCGGCTGGTTGCCCTGGTCTGGATGTTCGCCGGGCTGATCATGGTCGCCAGCTTCACCGCAGCGATCACCAGTGCGCTGACCGTCAGCAACCTGCAATACCAGATCAGCGGTCCGCAGGACCTGCCCGGCAGCACAGTGGCGACCATCGACGGCACCGCCAGCGCCCGCTACCTGAGCGAGGAGCGCATCGTCGGGCACAGCTATCCCAACCTGACCGACGCCATGCACTCGGTTACTGCGGGGGCAACCGATGCGGTGGTCTACGACCGGCCGTTGCTGCAGTACCGCAATCAGCAGCTCGGCCGCGAGCGCCTGGATCTGCTGCCAGCGGTGTTCGATCAGCAGCTCTATGCGCTGGCCGTGCCGACCGGCAGCCCGCTGCGCGACGACCTGAACGAGGCGGTGTTGCGCGTCACCGAGTCGACCGAATGGCGACTGATTCAGCGCGCCTACCTCGGCGAACAGCTGTAGTCCTCTCAAGCTCTGAATTTCCGTTCATCGGATAACAGTCTTGAATGATCCCGCGGCAGAGCCTGTGACTATCCAGTCACGCAGGGCTGCCGCGGCCTGCCACGCAAATCTGTGACCACCTTACTACTTTCAGCTGCGCGCGCTGACTATGCTCAGCGAGCCCGCACATCCACGGATGTACGGCGACGATACATACAAGAACAAGCACAACAAGGAGTTTCGTCATGTCGCGCAAGACCCGTCTGAGTCTTGCCTGCGGATTGATTGCCGCGTTCGGCGTCAGCACCCAGGCCAATGCCTTCTGGTTCGGTTCATCCGGCTACACCAAAACCAAATATCCCATCGTCCTGACCCACGGCATGCTCGGTTTCGACAGCCTGCTCGGCGTCGACTACTGGTACGGTATCCCCGGCGCGCTGCGCAAGGATGGCGCCACGGTCTACGTTACCGAAGTCAGCCAGCTCGACACCTCCGAGGCCCGTGGCGAACAGCTGCTGGAGCAGGTGGAAGACATCGTCGCCATCAGCGGCAAGGGCCGGGTCAACCTGATCGGCCACAGCCACGGCGGCCCGACCGTGCGTTACGTCGCCGCCGTGCGACCGGATCTGGTCGCCTCGGTGACCAGCGTCGGCGCTCCGCACAAGGGCTCGGCCACCGCCGACTTTCTGCGTCAGGTACCCGAAGATTCGGCCGGTGAAGCGCTGCTGGCGGGCATCGTCAACGGCCTCGGCGCGTTGATCAACTTCCTCTCCGGCAGCAGCTCCGACAGCCAGCAGAATGCGCTCGGCTCGCTGGAGTCGCTGAACAGCGAGGGCGCCGCGCGCTTCAACGCCAAGTTCCCGCAGGGGCTGCCCACCACCGCCTGCGGCGAGGGTGCCTATCAGGTCAATAACGTGCGCTACTACTCCTGGAGTGGCACCAGCCCGCTGACCAACGCGCTGGATGTGTCCGACCTGTTGCTCGGCGCCTCGTCGCTGACCTTCGGTGGCGAGGCCAACGACGGTCTGGTCGGTCGCTGCAGCTCGCATCTGGGCATGGTGATTCGTGACAACTACCGGATGAACCACCTGGACGAGGTCAACCAGACTCTCGGGCTGACCAGCCTGTTCGAGACGGACCCGGTCACGGTCTACCGTCAACAGGCCAATCGCCTGAAGAACGCCGGCCTGTAAGCGCATGGGCCGCCGGCCTCGCGGCGGCCCTTTCCCCTGTTCTGCCCGAGTACTACATGAAAGCACTCATCTATCTCCCGCTGCTGGCCGCTGCGCTACTGCTTGGCTGGCAGCTGCGGCCCGACCCGCAACAACCCGTGGCTGACACCGCCAGCGCCCCGTCGCCAGCGACAGAATCCAGCGCCAGCGCGCCCGCCAGCCTGCTGCACAGCACCGCCGACATAGCCGCTGCACCGGCAGCCGCCTCCCTGCGCGGCACCGAGGTCGACGGTCGACTGCAGAGCAATGCCGACGGCAGCCTGCTGATCAGCGATCAGCTGCGCCACCTGTTCGATTACTACCTGAGCACCGCGGGTGAGCAATCCCACGCACAGATCACAGCGCAGGTGCAGGCCCTGATCACCGCCAGCCTGCAGGAGCCGGCACGCGGCCAGGCACTCGACCTGTTCCAGCGCTACCTCGACTACCAGCAGCAACTGGTGCAGCTGGAGCAGGACTTTCCCGTTGCCGCCGACCTGGACGCACTCTGGGCCCGGCAGGACGCGGTACAACGCCTGCGCGCCGAGCTGTTCAGCGCAGAGGAGCATCACGCCTTCTTCGCCGGTGAAGAACTGTATAACCGCTTTACCCTTGAGCGCCTGAGCATCCTGCGCAACCCCGACCTGAGCGATGCCGACAAGGCCTATGAGGTGGAAGCGCTGCGCGAACGGCTACCGGACGAGATGCAGGCGCTGCTGGTGCCGCAGATCCACCAGGACCTGCGCCAGCAGACCCGCGCGCTGCGGGATCAGGGAGCCAGTGAGGTGCAGGTGCGCGAGCTGCGCCTGTCGCTGGTTGGACCGGAGGCGACCGCCCGGCTGGAGGCGCTGGATCAGCAGCGCTCAGCCTGGCAGCAGCGGCTGAGTGCCTTCAATCGCGAGCGCGAAGCTATCCTCAACCAGCCCGGACTGGCCGACAGCGACCGCGCCAGCGCGCTGCAAGCTCTGCTTGAGGAGCGCTTCGACAGCAGCGAGCAACTGCGCATCAGTGCACTGGAGGCTCGGCAACCAGCCCGGTAACCGGCCATACTTGGGCAAATCCCGGAGGTCCCGATGATCCGCCCCATACTGCTACTGACCTTGCTGAGCAGCGCGGTCTATGCCGCGCCAGGCTTCAGCCCGGCCGACATCAGCCAGTGGCCGGAGCGCACCTTCACCGAACCAACCCGTTACCAGCTGGACAACCGGAATGGCCAGACGCTGCTGCGCGCCGATTGCGCGAACGGTCAGGCCAGCGCCCGCTACCTGAAGCAGCAGATCGACCTCAACGCTACGCCGATCCTGCGCTGGTCGTGGCGCATCAGCCGGCCATTCCAGCAACTCGACGAAACCAGCAAAGCCGGTGACGACTATCCAGCACGCTTGTATGTGGTCAAGGATGGCGGGCTGCTGCCCTGGCGCACGCTGGCGGTTAACTACGTCTGGTCGTCAAGCCAGCCCATTGGCAGCAAGTGGCCCAACGCCTACACCACCAATGCGCAAATGCTGGCCGTCAGCAGTGGCGCACCTGACGGCACGGCGCTGGTAACGATAACGCGTAATGTGCGGGAGGATTTCCAGCGCCTGCACGGGCAAACGCTGGATCAGATCGATGGATTGGCGATCATGACCGACTGCGACAACAGCGGTCAGACTGTCAGCGGCTGGTACGGCAGCATCGAGTGGCTACCAGCTACTTCTTCGCCCACTGACCGTTAAGCTGGATGTACTGGCCACGCGGGGTGCGATCAATCGCCTTCTGCCCGGCAATCAGCTCCACATCATTCAGCGAAATGCCGTTATCACGGGCGACCTTCTGGTACTCGGCCTTGCGTGCCGCGTTGATCTGCTGCGCCACCTCGGCGGCGTTGCCGGATGCTCTTACCACACCGAGATAACCGTTAGGCTGCTCACCAAGCAGGCCGGCTTCCTTCGCCGCTGGCAGCGCACTCATCGCTTCGTTCAGGCTCATTGCCCCCGCCGATCCGCTGCCGATCAACAGCGCCAGCAGGCAGCAGGTCAGGTAAATCGTCTTACGCATTGTCGTATTCCTTCCGCTGACTCAAAACAGACCACTGGATTCGTCAAAGACGTCGTCCAGTTGGCGGTCTACCTTGACGTAGATTTCGTGCTCGATCTTCACATTCAGATTGATGTTGATCGGCTCACTGGGTGCAGCCAGCTGCACCGTCGGTCCGGCACAGGCGACCAGCAGGCCGGCCAGAGCCGCAATCATCAGACCTCGCCCGTACATAGACGCTCCTCGTCAGGGTTGCTGCAGCCGCTGCTTGAGCAGGTACTGCTGCACTCGTTTTTCAATGATGTCGCTGACCTTGCCGCTGAGTTGCAAGCTGGCCAACAACGCCGGAATGTTCTCTTGCAGGTTGATGTTCAGGTTGACCTGCCGCCCCTGCTGAAACTCGGGATTGCTGCCCTGCAGGCGCAGCGCCAGCGTCAGATCACCACCCTCGGCCAACTCTACCTGACTGCTCAATACAGTGTAGTGAAACTCCTCCAAAGCTCCGGCCAGTTCGCGCATACCCGGGTTGCTTGCTGCCAGTCGCTGCAGCTTGTCGGACTGGTAGCGCAGCACTCCGCCGGGCGCACGCGCGGCAACCGCGCCCTGGTCGACAATCAGCTTACCGTCACGCAGCAGCACCGGCAGACGCCCATCGAGCGTACCGCCGCCGCTGAGCCCCTCTGTTGGATAGACTTCGAACAGGCGGCCCAGTTCCAGCCCCTGCAACACCAGCTCGGCGCGCTGTTCAGACTGCGCGAGATCCAGCGTCGTTGGCGACAGCGCCAACTGCCCACCCAGCAGCCCCATGGTCAGCCGTTCGATCTTCGCGCTACCTGCCTGCGGACTCGACAGCGACGCCGTATAGCCGACGTCAGCCCGCAGCGGCCCGGCCGGAATACCCGCATTCAGCTCATTGAGCTGCAGACCGCGCAACTCCAGCTGCAGTTGATCCGCCGTCGATGAAAGCACAAACGGCGCACTCAGCCCGCTGAACTCGGTGCGGTCATAGATGCCTTTGACACCGCTGAGCTGCCCCTTCAGCTGCGCACTGAGCCCCTTGCCAACATCACTCGCCTGCAGCTCTGCCGTGAGCTGACCGCTGGCAAGGCTGAGCAGGTCCGGCCAACTGGCGAGGGTCTGCTCAAGCGGATTGCCCGCACGAAAATAGATCGGCGTCAGCGAGCCCTTCAGCTGCCAACGGCCACTGTTGCTGTTGGCATCAAGCTGGTGGTCAAACTGCAATCCGGCAGCAGCAGCCAGTTGCCCGTGCCAGGCCAGCGCGTCGCCCTGCCACTGCCAGTCACCGGAAACCGACCAGCTTTGCGCTTTCAGCTCTGCATGATCGATGCGGCCAATCTCGGCCGCCAGCTGGCCGCCGGCGCTCAACTCGGTTTCATCGTCCAACGGCACGCGGACGGCAAGACTGCCCAGCCGCACGGTAGTGTTCTGCAGAGTGAGCTCGGCGGCGGGCAGTTGCAGATGTTGCCAGGCAAGCTCCGCCGCGTTGCTCAGTTTGATCTGCGCAGCCCGCGCGTCGGCCTGCAGCTGCAGCGGCAGGCGCGCCACCAGTGTGCGCGCAGCCAGCTCCGGCAACGTCAGGCGCGGCAGCCGCAGTTGCGCCAGCAGCGCGTCGCTGCCGACCTGCCAATCCGCTACGCCCTGCACCTGCAATGGGCCATCCAGCTTGGCTGAGCCGCCGCCGGGCAAGCTTGCTGTAGTGGCCAGCTGAAGCGCCAGTGGCTGTCCAGGCAGCAGCTCCTGGTCACCAGCAGGCTGTAACTGCAGAACAACCTGCTCCGGCTGCAGCGCCGTTGGCAGGGTCTGCAGCGCCGCCATCTGATCGGGAATCAAGGTCATATTCAGCAGCGCACCGGGCAGCGCCCAGCGGCCCTGATCGCCACTGAGCTGCAAACTCAATTCGCCACTCAGCGCGCCAACCTCGGCTATTGTCCATGGCTCAGGCAGCGCAACCCTGGCCTGCAACGCGACTTCACCGGCAAGCCAATCGTCAACACTCTCGGGTCGCACGGAGGGGCGTAGCGTCCAGCTCAGATCCGCCTGCGCGGCCGTCGGTATCTGCTCGAACGGTAGCGCGCCCAGCGTCATCCAGCGACCCAGATAGCCGAACAGCCAGGGCGTCTGCGGCCAATGCGGAATCGCCAGCTGGCCCTGCCATTCGCGACCTTGCTGCCATTGGCTTTCAAGCTGCGCCGCCGGCTCGCCGTCGATTGCCAGCGCCGCCTGCAGCACCACCCGCTCGGCATCCAGCCGCAGCACGGGGTTGAGGCTCAGTTGCTGGCCCTCCAGATCCAGCCGCAGCTGGCTGATCAGCGTAGTCTGCTCGCCCGCCTGTTCAGTAGTCAGCTGCCAGCTACCAGCCAGCCGGCAGTGGCCGTCGCGGCAGGGCAAGGTCGCACTGATCTGTGACAACTCGACCCTGTCTGGCGCCCAACGGGCCAGCGAGCGCCAGAGCGCCTCATCGCCGAGCAGCAGCACCGGTGAGTCAGCGCCATCGGGGGTGGCGTCATCCACAGCAGGAAGGTTGAAGGTTAGCTGCGCGACTGCAAGGCGCTTGAGGATAGGCCCGGAGCGCCAGCCGGGAGCCAGCGCCAGCCGCCGCATATCAACGGTGCTGCCGTCATCCAGCGTCAGCGCCAATTGCTCAAGCGTGAGCGCACCCTGACGCCAGCCGGGTCCGGACCAGGCCAGCTCGGCAACGCCGGCGCGCTGCAGCTGCTGGTGCAGATACAGCCGCCCAAGCAGCCCACTCAGAACCAGCAGCAGGCCTAGCAACAGAAAAATGGAAACGCGTCGACGCATCTCGCTCGTACTCAGCCGGAATCCGGTCACAGGTTAGCACGCTGCCAGCCCCGAACGGTTGACCCGCAATGGTGCAAGAGTCTCTAATGTCCCCCGGCGGCCATCACCGCCTGCAAGGGAATGACCATCGCGCGCAAGGAATGTTCGCCACCGAGCCTCACCACCCGCCGATCCACTCCCTTTTTATTCTGCCAAACGACTACAGACAGGAAGGACGCTTCATGGATTGGTATCTCGCCGTACTCAAGCAATACGCCGTATTTCAGGGCCGCGCGCGCCGCAAGGAATACTGGATGTTCACGCTGTTCAACATCATCGCCTACGTCGTCTGCAGCATCATCGACGGTGTACTCGGCACCATGATCTTCATGCCGATCTATGCCTTGGCAGTACTGCTGCCGTCGCTGGCCGTCACCATCCGTCGCCTGCACGATACAGACCGCAGCGGCTGGTGGATTCTGATCGCACTGGTACCCGCAGTCGGCGGCATCATCCTGCTGATTTTCACTTGCTTGGAAGGCACTGCCGGTGAAAACCGCTTCGGTGCGAACCCGAAGCAGGACGGCGCAGCGCAGCTGGCCTGACCGTTCCGCTGCCGGCGCGCCCGCGCCGGTAGCTCTGCATTGCATTAACCCCTGCGCTCCGGCACGCTGAAAGCCGGCCCACCAACGACGCCCATCATGCTTACCACCCAGCTGCTTCGCCTTGGCTGTCTCTTGCTCGCTGCCGTGATCGTCATCGCCTGCCTGATCGCCGCCTGGCGCCCCATGCCCGCTGGCCTGTCCGCCAGCACGCCGCTGCGCCCGGCTGCCGACGCCGAATTGCTGTACGACCAGACTCTGCGCGACGCCAAGGGCAACGAGCAGGTGCAACAACAGATCATGGACCGCCTGCTCGCACTGATCGGCGAAGCCCGCGAGCTGGTGGTGATCGACATGTTTCTGTTCAACAACTTTGCCGGTGAGAGCAGCTTTCGGCCGCTCTCGGCCGAGCTGACCGACGCTCTGATCACCGCTCGGGCGCAACACCCGGACATGCCGGTAGTGCTGATCACCGACCCGTTCAACACCCTGTACGGCGGGCTGGCACCCGCGCACTTCGAGCGGTTACGCGCCGCCGGGGTTGATGTAGTGATGACCGACCTGAGCCAGCTGCCGGCGTCAAACCCGCTATGGACCGGCATCTGGAGCCTGTGCTGCAGCTATCTGGGCAACAGTACCGAAGGCGGCAGGCTGCCCAACCCGGTGGGGCCGGGCAAGGTCACCCTGCGCAGTTATCTGCACCTGCTGAACTTCCGCGCCAACCACCGCAAGACACTGGTGATCGGCACCGGCAACGAATGGAAGGCGCTGGTCACCTCGATGAACCCGCACGACGCCAGCAGCCGGCACGATAACAGCGCAGTGCAATTTGGCGGCGCAGCGGCGCTGGACCTGCTGCAAACCGAACGCGCGGTGGCGCTGATGTCCGGTTATCTGCCCGCCCTCAATTGGCCGCACGCCCCGACGACCGACGCTCAGCCGCCGGCCGGCAAGCAACTGCAAGTACTGACCGAAGGCGCGATCGAGCGAGGGCTACTGCAACTGATTGACTCGGCCCAGCGCAACGATCAGGTGGATGTGGAGGTGTTCTATCTGTCCTCGCGGCCGATTATCAACGCACTGATCGCAGCCCAAGGGCGAGGCGCATCGGTACGCGTAATGCTCGACCCCAATCGCGATGCCTTCGGCCGTGAGAAGAACGGCATCCCCAACCGGCAGGCCGCCTGGGATCTGCACCAGGCCGGTATCGCGGTGCGCTGGTGCGCGACCGCTGGCGAGCAGTGCCATCGCAAATGGCTGCGGCTGGAGCGCAGCGACGGCAGCGCCGAGGTAATCGCCGGCTCAGCCAACTTCACCCGCCGCAACCTGCACGACCTCAACCTGGAAACCAGCGTGCGGCTGGTCAGCCGTAGCGACGACCCACAGATCAGCAACCAGCGCGCCGACTTCGAGCGCCAATGGCACAACGCCAACGGCGCGAGCTACAGCCTGCCTTACGCAGACTTTGCAGATCACAGCCGTTGGCGCTATCTGGTGTACCGTTTTATGGAAGCCAGCGGGCTGTCGACGTTCTGAGTGCAGCCTGACGCGCATATCCAGGACGGCCGCACCACCGTGCGGTCGTGACCACGGACACGGCGTGCCGTGTCCCTACGAAACGGTATTTTTACCCGGCTCAGTGCGCACGGTTAAGAACCGTCGAGGCCCGCAACACCACACCTATCAGCACCCCTTGCGTAGGGGCACAGCATGCTGTGCCCGAGCGGCCGTGGCGCTTACACCGGTCGGCCCGGGAAGCCGCCGTGCGAGCATGACCACGGACACGGCGTGCCGTGTCCCTACAGCTCGGCGAAGCAGGCGGCGATGATGTCCATACCTGCATGCAGCTCCACGTCGGTGGCGGTCAGCGGCACCAGAATACGGATCACGTTGCCGTACTGACCGCACGACAGCAGGATCAGTCCCTTGTCGCGCGCCGCCGCGACGATGCGGCCAGTCAGCTCGGCATCCGGCGCACCATCGGCAGTGAACAGCTCACAGGCGACCATCGCGCCAAGGCCGCGCACATCGCCAATACGCTTGTCGTCAGCCGCCAGCGCGTTCAAGCGACCAGTGAGTATCTCGCCCACGGTACGGCTGCGCGCCAGCAGATTTTCTTCTTCAAACACCTCCATCACCGCCAGCGCAGCCGCGCAGGCCAGCGGACTGCCGGCGTAGGTTCCGCCGAGGCCACCGGGAGCAATGGCATCCATCACCTCCGCGCGGCCGCACACGCCGGCCACCGGGAAGCCGCCGGCGATCGACTTGGCGAAGGTAGTCAGATCGGCAGCAACGCCCATCTGCTCCATGGCGAAGAAAGTGCCGGTGCGGCCAGCGCCGGTCTGCACCTCGTCTGCCACCAGCATGATGCCGTGCTGGTCACAGAGCGCGCGCAGGCGCTGCATGAAGGCCGGGCTGGCGACGTAGAATCCACCCTCGCCCTGCACCGGTTCGATGACAATGGCGGCAATATCCTGCGGCTGGGCGTCGTTCTTGAAGATCCGCTCGATGCTCGCGATGGCGTCATCGTCGCTCACACCGTGCAGCGGGCACGGATACTGCGCGCGATACACACCGCCCGGCATCAGGCCCATGCCCGCGGCGTAGGGCGCGACCTTACCGGTCATCGACAGCGTCATCATGGTGCGGCCGTGATAGGCCCCGGTGAAGGCAATCACCCCGGCGCGCCCGGTCGCCGCGCGGGCGATCTTGACGGCGTTTTCCAGCGCTTCCGAACCGGTAGTCACCAACAGCGTCTTCTTGGCGAAGTCACCGGGCACCATGTCGTTCAGGCGCTCGCACAGCGCGATATAGGGCTCGTACGCCAACACCTGAAAGCAGGTGTGGGTGAACTGGTCCAGCTGGCGACGCACGGCATCCATCACCTTGGGGTGACGGTGGCCGGTGTTGAGTACCGCGATACCGCCGGCAAAGTCGATGTACTGTCGGCCTTCCACATCCCATACGGTGGCGTTTTCAGCACGCTGCACTGCAATCGGATGGATCTGGCTTACACCACGCGCGACAGCATTCTGCCGCCGCTGCATCAGGGACTCGTTGGTCTTGCTCATAACCGCCTCGCGGGAAATAAGGGGAGCAGGCGGCTCCCCATCAGGTTGTTTCAACAGGGCTCAGATGCCACCCAGACAGAGGTACTTGATCTCGATGTATTCCTCAATGCCGTACTTGGAACCTTCACGGCCCAGGCCGGAGGCCTTCATGCCGCCGAACGGCGCGACTTCAGTCGAGATCAGGCCGGTATTGATACCGACCATGCCGTATTCGAGTGCCTCGGCCACGCGGAATACGCGGCTCAGATCGCGGGCATAGAAGTAGGCAGCCAGGCCGAATTCGGTGTCGTTGGCCTGACGGATTACATCGGCCTCGTCACTGAAGCGGAACAGCGGTGCCAGCGGGCCGAAGGTTTCCTCGCGGGCCACCGCCATGCTGCTGTCCACACCGGTGAGAATGGTCGGCTCGAAGAAGAACCCACCGAGCTCATGGGGTTTGCCACCAGCGAGTACCTTGGCACCCTTGTCGGTCGCATCCTTGAGATGGCGCTGCACTTTTTCCACAGCGCGGGCATCGATCAACGGTCCGGTGGTGACGCCCGCTTCGGTGCCGTCACCGACTTTCAGCTTGGCGACAGCATCAGCCAACTTGGCGGCGAAGGCATCGTAGACCGAGTCCTGCACGTAGATACGGTTGGCGCAGACGCAGGTCTGGCCGGCGTTGCGGTACTTGGAAATCATCGCGCCCTCGACCGCGGCATCCAGATCGGCATCGTCGAACACGATGAACGGCGCGTTGCCACCCAGCTCCAGCGACAGCTTCTTCAGCGTCGGCGCGCACTGCTCCATCAGCTTGATGCCCACACCAGTGGAACCGGTGAAGGACAGCTTGCGCACGACCGGGTTGCTGCACAGCTCGTCACCCACTTCACGGGAGCGATCGACGTCCGCAGTCACCACGCTGAACAGGCCAGCCGGCAGACCGGCCTGCTCGGCCAGATGGGCCAGCGCCAGCGCGGAGAACGGGGTTTGCGGGGCCGGTTTGAGGACCATCGCGCAGCCGGCGGCCAGCGCCGGGCCTACCTTGCGGGTGATCATCGCCGCGGGGAAATTCCAGGGCGTGATGGCTGCAGTGACGCCAACCGGCTCTTTCTGCACCAGAATGCGCTTGTCGGCCTGATGGCCGGGAATCACGTCGCCGTAGACGCGCTTGGCTTCTTCGGCGAACCACTCGAGGAAGGACGCAGCGTAGGCCACCTCACCGCGCGCCTCGGCCAGCGGCTTGCCCTGCTCGGCGGTCATGATGCGTGCCAGGTCTTCCTGGTTCTGCATCATCAGTTCAAACCACTTGCGCAGCACCTGCGCCCGCTCCTTGGCGGTGCGCTGACGCCATTGCTGCTGCGCCTCGCGCGCCGCCTCAATGGCCCGACGGGTTTCCTCACCACCCATGTTCGGCACGCTGCCAAGGCGCTCATGAGTCGCCGGATTGGCGATCTCGGTGCGCGCACCCTTGTCGGCCTCGCACCAGTGACCGGCGACATAGGCTTGCTGGCGAAACAGGTCAGGGCAGTGCAGTTCCATCCGAAAATTCCTCTTGGCGGGGTAGCGTTGGCTGTCGTAACGCATTTAGAACAGCCATGTTTGATATTTCAAACATGCTAAGCGTGCGGACGCGCGCAGGCAATACCCGAACAAAGAAAAAAGCGATGGGACAAACGATGCCCGAGAACCGGGCATCAGAATCAGGCGGCGGTTTCGCCGTCGAACAGCTCGGGGCGCACTTGCTGCCCCTCTTCCAGCAGACCGGCAACCCGTTGCAGGCTGGCCAGCAGCATCAATTGCTCCCAGTCAGCCAGCTGGCCAAAGCGCTCCAGAAAGGCGGCCGGCAACAACGCCGGCTCGGCCTGAATCGCCGCGAGCCCTTTTTCGGTCAGCGCCAAATGCACCTTGCGCTTGTCGCTGGTGCTGCGCACACGATGCAACAGATCACGGCCTTCCAGACGATCAATGATGGTACTCAGGGTCGCTTGCGATACACTTACCTGCCGCGCCAGATCACCCAGGGTGCTCTCACCCATCGCCTTGATGCTGTGCAGAATCAGCAACTGAATGGGCGTCAGGCCACTGTGGCGGCCAAGACGCTTGGCGTGAATCTCGCTCGCGCGTTGCAGGCGGCGCAGGGCAAGATAAAGATCGTGCATCATATGCATGACGAAGAACCCTCCAGACTACAAAGCCCTTGCCTGCGCTTAAAGTTACAGCAGTAACAAGGAGTCTTCCCGAAACAACATGAATAACGCGCAAGGCTACACCTAACTTACTTTTACTTCAAAGTATTTTGCGCAGATACCCCCCCCCCATATTCCCCCCATCGCAGCGGCTGTCCCCATCCGGTGCCGCTGTTAGACTGCCAGCTCCGCTGCCGTCACGGCGAAACCCACCCCACTAACAACAGTACGCCCGATGAAGCTCACTCCGTTCCGAGCGCTGTTCAGCTGCGCACTGCTGTCCATCAGCACAGCTGCCTCCAGCGAAAACACCCCTATTCAACTCCCGACGCAAACCGTGCTGGGCGCCAGCGATGACAGCCGCGACCTGAGTCTGCCGCTGGCCCGCAGCACCCTGTTTGCCGAGCAGCTCGACAGCGCCAACCTCGGCGCCAACCTGTCTGAGCCGCTGCAGCGGGTCCCGGGCCTGCTGGCCCTGAATCGTCAGAACTACGCGCAGGATGTACAGATTTCCTCGCGCGGCTTCGGCGCCCGCGCGCAATTCGGTGTGCGCGGCGTACGCCTGCTGCAGGACGGCATTCCGCTGACCATGCCGGACGGTCAGGGCCAGCCAGCGCTGTTTGATCTGGACAATCTGCAACGGATCGAAGTGCTGCGCGGACCACTCAGCGCGCTTTACGGCAATGCCTCAGGCGGCATCATCCAGGGCTTCAGCAGCGAGGGTAGTTTCTATCCCACGCTCGACAGCCGCAGCAGCATTGGCAGTGACGGTCTTTGGCGTGAACGTCTGAAATACGGCGGTCAGCATGGCGATCTGAACGTCACCGCCAATCTCTCGCGACTGGAAACCGACGGCTACCGCGATCACAGCGAAACCCGCCGCGACATGGCCAACCTGCGCCTGGGCTGGGACATCGACGACGCTTCCAGCCTGACGGTGTTGATCAACGCGCTGGATCAACCCGACACCCAGGATCCGCTGGGGCTCACTGCCGCCGCACTGGACGCCGACCGCCAGCAGGCGGTCGCTCAGGCCGAGCTGTTCGACACCCGCAAGAGCGTCCGCCATCAGCAGATCGGCATGAATTACCAACGCCGACTGGCCAACGACGACCAGATCACCGTGATGGTTTATGGCGGCGAGCGCGACGTGCAGCAATTTCTCGCCTTTACCGGCAACTCCCTGTATTCCGGCGGTGGCGTGATCGAACTGGACCGCCGCTTTGGTGGCAGCGAGTTGGGCTGGCAACGTGATACCGAGCTATTCAGTTTGCCAGTGACCCTGGCAGCTGGCCTGAACTGGGATTACCAGGGCGAAGGCCGCAAAGGCTTCGTCAACCAGTTCGGCCGCAAAGGCGGCCTGCAGCGCGACGAATTCAACCGGGTGGAAAGCCGCGAGGCCTATCTGATCAGCACCTGGCAACTGGCACCGCGCTGGAGCCTGACCGCCGGCGCGCGCTACAGCAAGGTCAAATTCGACTCCGACGACGACTACTTCATCGACGGACAGGACGACAGCGGCTCGGTACGCTACGACGAAACCAGTCCGGCACTCGGCCTGAGCTACCAGTGGACGCCCGAACTCAGCGTCTACGGCGCCATTGGCCAGGGCTTTGAAACGCCAACCGCCCAGGAACTGGCCTACCGCCCAGGCGGCAGCGGCCTGAACCTGGACCTGCGCCCCAGCACTGCCGATAACGCAGAGGTCGGTTTCAAACTACGCCGGGATCGGACCCAGGTGGACATGGCGCTGTTCTATACCCGCGTGGACGACGAGATCGTCACCGGCGAACCGCAGCTGAACACCGACCGCTCAACCTACGCCAACGCCGGCAAATCGACCCGTCGCGGCGTCGAGCTGAGCGTGCAGCAACAGTTGACCGCAAGCCTGACCGGCTATCTGGCCTACACCTGGCTGGATGCGAGCTTCGACAGCTACGTCAATGGTAACGGCGACGACCTCGCCGGTAACCGCCTGCCCGGCATACCGCGCCACAGCCTGTATGCCGAACTGGACTGGCAGCCGCTTGATGGCGTCAGCACTGCACTGGAAATGCAGAGCCTCAGTCAGCGCTACGCCAACGATACCAACAGCGCCGAGGCCCCCGGCTACGCCACCTTCAACTGGCGCGCCAGCTATCGCCAGCAGATCGGCAACCTGCAGCTGGAGCCATTCGCGCGCATCGACAACCTGACCGACAAGCAATACATCGGCTCGCTGATCGTCAACGGCGCCGGCGCCCGCTACTACGAACCGGCACCGGAACGCAGCTGGTTGCTCGGCCTCGGCCTGCAATACCGCTGGCAGTAAGCGTGACGACTACTCCGGGCGTTCGATATTCACCGCATCGAACGCACCGGGGCGGCGTGCCAGCAGCACAAAGATCAGCGCGGCAATCGCCATCATGATCGGCAACGCATGGCCGGTCATCCACTGGCTCACGGCGCCGGTCAACATCGGCCCGAGCAAGCAACCCAAGCCCCAGAGCATGGCGATGTGCGCATTGGCACGCACCAGCTCGTCGTCACGGTAGCGCTGGCCGACCAGGATGATCGACAGCGTATACAGCGCGCCGGCACTGGCGCCGAACAGCACCAGCACCGGCCAGATCAACGGCGTATGCAACAGCCACGGCAGTGCCAGACTGCTGAGCAGCAAAACCCCGCCGCAGAACTTGAACAGCGCAGTGCGAGAAATTCGATCCGCCAGTGCGCCAACCGGCACCTGCAGCACCGCATCACCGATCACCACAGTACTGACCATGATCAGCGCCAGCTGCTGGGCAAAACCCTCGCGAATCAGGTAGACCGGCAGCAGCGTCAGGGTCATGGTCTCGAACCCGGCAAACAGCACCATCGCCCAGGCAATCGCTGGCAGCTGCCGGACAAACTTGCGAAAGCCTCTGCCATCTGCAGCTGCGGCGTCTACTACCGGCGCACCAGACACCGTCATCAGCATCAGACTGCCGCACACCAGCAAGCTGGTCGCCAGCCAGAATCCGCCGTCGCCCTCGGTGCCGATAAAACCAAGCAGCAACGGGCCACAGAGCTGACTGAGCGCAAAGCCGCTGCCGTAAACGGCTACCAGTCGCCCGCGCAGGCGATCCGGCACGATCTGGTTGATCCAGCTTTCGCCAAGGATGAAGGTCACCGTCAGCGAGATACCCAGCACCAGCCGCAGCAGCAGCCAGACCGGGTAGCTCGGCCAGATCGCCAGCAATGCGACCGACACCGCACTGCAGGCCATGACCAAACGTAGCGTGTTCTCGGAGCCAATACGCCCAGCCAACCGACCACTCAAGCGCGAGCCGAGCACAATCCCCACCGCTGGCATGCCCGCCATGATGCCGATGGCGAAGGTGCTGTAACCCCATTCATGCAGGCGCAGCGACACCAGCGGCAGAGTCACGCCCAGCGCCAGCCCGACGATCACCACTGCGGCGGTGACAACGGTGTAGGTTTTCCAGTTCATAGGGTCTCGGAGAAAAGCGGGCTGGAGGCCAAAGGCTGGAAGCCGGAAGCTAGAAGCTAGAAGCTAGAAGCTAGAGGTAGTCTGAGCTGTTTCAGAGCCGTTGTTTCACTGCGGCGGCGGCCCTAGACCTCGCCCGACAACGACGCCGTTAAACGGCTTCCAGCTTCTAGCTTCCGGCTTCCAGCCTCAAGCTCTGACAGGCTGCCTCCGGCCGCCTGTCAGAGCTTGATCCACGTCGCTTTCAGCTCGGTGTACTTGTCAAAGGCATGCAGCGACTTGTCACGGCCGTTACCGGACTGTTTGAAGCCGCCAAATGGCGCGGTCATGTCACCACCGTCGTACTGGTTGACCCAGACGCTGCCGGCACGCAGGGTACGCGCGGCGCGGTGGGCCTTGGACAGGTCGCTGGTCCAGACTGCGGCGGCCAGGCCGTAGATGGTGTCGTTGGCGATCTGCATGGCTTCGTCGAAGCTGCTGAACCCAATGACCGACAGCACCGGCCCGAAGATTTCCTCGCGGGCGATGCGCATGCTGTTGGTCACGCCGTCGAACACGGTCGGCTCGACAAACAGGCCGCCGGTTTCTTCCATCACCCGCTTGCCGCCCAGCTTCAGGGTTGCGCCGTCAGCGTGGCCGGCGTCGATGTAACGCAGCACGGTTTCGATCTGGGTGGTATCCACCAGCGCACCGACGCTGGTGTTCGGA
This sequence comes from Pseudomonadaceae bacterium, assembly GCA_038114645.1. GTDB lineage: Bacteria > Pseudomonadota > Gammaproteobacteria > Pseudomonadales > Pseudomonadaceae > Halopseudomonas. The sequence goes on from JAYNRF010000004.1 coordinate 25,167, forward strand.
TCGAGCGGATGACCCGGCGCCCAGCTGCGCTTCAGCGCCTCGACCACCTTGCCGACGAACACCTCACGGATCGACTCTTCCACCAGCAGACGCGAGCCTGCGGTGCAGACCTCGCCCTGGTTATAGGCGATGGCGCTGGCCGCAGCTTCGGCCGCCGCATCCAGATCCGGCGCATCGGCAAACACCACGTTCGGGCTCTTGCCACCGGCCTCCAGCCAGACGCGCTTCATGTTCGACTCACCGGCGTAGATCATCAGCTGTTTGGCAACGCGGGTCGAGCCGGTAAATACCATGGTATCGACATCCATGTGCAGCGCCAGCGCCTTGCCCACGGTATGGCCATAGCCTGGCAGCACGTTCAGCACGCCAGCCGGTATGCCGGCTTCAACCGCCAGCGCAGCGATACGAATCGCTGTCAGGGGCGACTTCTCGGACGGCTTCAGTACCACCGAGTTACCGGTTGCCAGCGCCGGGCCCAGCTTCCAGCTGGCCATCAGCAACGGGAAGTTCCACGGCACGATGGCCGCCACCACGCCAACCGGCTCACGGGTCACCAGACCCAGCTCATCATGGGCAGTGGGTGCCACTTCGTCATAAATCTTGTCGATCGCCTCACCACTCCAGCGGATCGAGCGCGCTGCGCCTGGAATGTCCACTGCCATGGAATCGCCAATCGGCTTGCCCATATCGAGGGTTTCCAGCAACGCCAGCTCTTCGCAGTGCTGTTCGATCAGATCGGCAAAACGCAGCATGATGCGCTTGCGCTGCACCGGCGACTTGCGCGACCACACGCCGCTTTCAAAGACTGCACGGGCATTGGCGACGGCCTGATCGGCGTCGGCCTGATCGCAGCTGGCGACCTGCGCCAGCACGCGACCGTCAATCGGCGAGACGCAATCAAACGTGTCACCGCTGGCGGCTGGCTGATATTGGCCCGCGACAAAAGCCTGACCCTGAATCTGCAGCGCGGCTGCGCGCTGCTCCCAGTCCTGCCGACTGACTGCCTTGCTCATGTTCTGCTCCTCGCTGCTAATGCGCTGTAGGGAATTGAAATCTCGGCAACAGTAATTCAGCCAACGGGGATAATTCAATATTTTTGACAATCGACGGAAAAAGAACCGCTCTGTTTCGCTAAACGCCCCTTTGACGTTTGTTATTTTTGACATAGACTTTGCCGCATCAGCGCCACCGCCCATCCCTCCCGACGATGACGTTGCAGTCTGTCTTTTCCACCATCCAGCCAGGATTGCATCATGACCAGCTTGCAGCACCCCACTCCCGCCCAGGACCTCAGCCTTGATCCGTTCTGGATGCCGTTTACCGCCAATCGTCAATACAAGGCCAAGCCGCGTCTGCTGACCAGCGCACAGGGCGTGTATTACACCGACGCCGAAGGCCGTCAGGTGCTCGACGGCACCTCGGGGCTGTGGTGCTGCAACGCCGGTCACGGTCGTCGTGAAATTTCCGAGGCCGTCAGCCGCCAGATTCAGCAGATGGACTTCGCCCCCACGTTCCAGATGGGCCATCCGCTGCCGTTTCAGCTGGCCGAGCGTCTGAGCGAGCTGGCCCCGGCGGGGCTCAATCGGGTGTTCTTTACCAACTCCGGCTCCGAGTCGGTCGATACCGCACTGAAGATCGCCCTTGGCTACCAGCGCGCCATCGGCCAAGGCACCCGCACCCGGCTGATCGGTCGTGAGCTGGGCTACCACGGCGTCGGTTTCGGCGGCGTGTCGGTTGGCGGTATGGCCAACAACCGCAAGGCGTTCATTCCGCAACTGCCGGGTGTCGACCACCTGCCGCACACCCTGGATCTGGAGCGCAACGCCTTCACCAAAGGGCTGCCGACCTTCGGCATTGAGCGCGCCGAGGCCCTGGAAGCGCTGGTGACGCTGCACGGCGCCGAGAACATTGCGGCAGTCATCGTCGAGCCGATGTCCGGCTCAGCGGGTGTGATCCTGCCGTCGCAGGGCTATCTGCAGCGCCTGCGCGAGATCACCAGCAAGCACGGCATCCTGCTGATCTTCGATGAAGTCATCACCGGCTACGGCCGCGTTGGCGCACCCTTTGCGTCCCAGCGCTGGGGCGTCACACCGGACATCATCACCACCGCCAAAGGACTGACCAACGGCGCGATCCCGATGGGCGCGGTGTTTGTTGCCCAGCACATTCACGACGCCTTCATGCAGGGGCCGCAGGGGCTGATCGAGTTCTTCCACGGTTACACCTACTCCGGTCACCCGGTGGCCGCCGCTGCCGCGCTGGCGACTCTCGACATCTACGCCAACGAGCAGTTGCTGACCCGCGCCGTCGAGCTGGAAGACTACTGGGCCGACGCACTGCACAGCCTGCGCGACCTGCCGAACGTTATCGACATTCGCAGCACCGGTCTGGTCGGCGCGGTACATCTGGCCAGCCGTCCAGACGCCCCCGGCGCACGCGGTTACGAGGTGTTCGATGGCTGCTTCTGGGAAGGCGCCATGGTGCGCTGCAGCGGCGATATCATCGCCATGTCGCCGCCATTGACCGTGGAGAAGGCCGAGCTGGATCGTCTGGTCGACACCCTCGCCACCGTGATTCGACGCACCGCCTGAGCTTGTCCGGCTGCCGTCGGGAACGACGGCAGCCATAACCTTACAGGGACCCATCATGAGCATTTCCAGCATCATTGATTTCGCCACCGCCGACACCCCGGCAGAGCACTACCGCCCCGATGCCGCCAAGATCATCAGCGGCGACCCGGCACAGAACGTGCGCAACCACTACAGCAGCCCGGACGGCCAGTTCAGCACCGGCATCTGGGAAGCAGAGCCCGGTCACTGGACCGTCAGCTACAGCGAGCACGAGTACTGCGAAATCCTCGAAGGCGAGTCGGTGCTGCACGATGCCAATGGCGGCAGCCGGGTATTGCGCACCGGCGACCGCTTTGTCATCCCCGCCGGTTTCAGCGGCAGCTGGGAAGTCCGCGAGCGCACCCGCAAGGTCTATGTGATCTACGAACCAGCGAGCTGATCCGCCCCCGCAGGTTTGACGTAGAGCCTTCCAGCACCTAGTTTTGGGGGGCGATACGGAAATTGCGGGAGCTAGCAGTGCGACATATTTTTTTGCGTTTCACCTGTCTGGCCATGCTATCGCTGCCTGCGCTGAGCGCCCATGCTCAGGACGCAGCGCCAGTGGAGTTCGCCCTGGCAGACTTCCCACCCTACTTCCAGCTCAACGATGGCGCGGAGCCCAGCGGGCCGGTGCTGGATCTGGCCGCCGCCCTGTTTGCCGAAGCCGGGCTGAGCTACCGCATTCGCGGCTACCCGGCAGCCCGGCTGTACAGCCGGCTACAGCAAGGTCAGACCACCATTTCCATGGCCGGCGAAGGCCACCCAGGCATGCTGGCTGGTGCACTGCAGGGCACCGTCCCGGTGTTCAATCTGGCGCTCAACGTCTACCGCAAACCACAGCAGCCAGCCATTACCCGGCTCTCCGAGCTGGCCGGTAACAGCGTGGTCCTGATTGGCGCCTACAGCTACGGAGAGCTCGGCCAGCAACTGCGGGCACCGCAAGCACGCATCGACATAGCACCCGCCGCCAGCCACTCGGCGGCGCTGCAGATGCTCCTCCATGACCGCGCGCACTATCTGATCAACTACGCCGATCCGATGCGGGATCTGTTGCAAAATCTGCCGGCAAACAGCGTCGCCAGTGACCCGCTGCTGCGCATGAATGTCTACCTGTTTGTATCCCGCGCACATCCCCAGGCAGCGGCCCTGCGCGACCGTCTGGACGCGGCGCTGAGGGTGCTTGAGCAACGTGGCGACGTGCAGCGCATTCTGGATGCGGCAGAGTACAACCAGTAAGCCGACGCACACGCCGATTACAAAAACACATTGGTCTAAACGTGACCAGCCGGTTACATTTCTCGTCAGCACTGACATCGAAACCAATAATCCAATTCGTTCCTCTGACCCGCGACGCCCTCAGGGCCTTCGTCGCCGGTCCCGCCTCTATTGCAGGCGCTGAGAACACAGCCAGGAGTCCAGCCTGATGTCGCGTTTACCGGTCATTGTCGGCTTCGGCGGTTATAACGCCGCCGGTCGCAGCTCATTCCACCACGGCTTCCGTCGCATGGTGATCGAGTCCCTGCCTGCTGCCGAGCGGCAGGAGACCCTCGCCGGCCTGGCCGTTCTGATGAAGCTGGTGAGCGTCGAGAATGACCAGTATCTGGACGCCGATGGCCAACCGCTGAACGCTGCCGAGATCGAGCAACGCTTCGGCCAGCAGATTCTCGACAGCACGCTGGTGCGCCGCATCGAGAAACGCTACCTCGACGTCGACGCGGCCCACTGGCAAAAGAATCTGACCGTCACCGGTGAAGCCGGCAAGCCGTTCTCGTTCATCACCCTGAGCAAGCAACTGCCTGAGCCGCTGCCGAGCGACTGGGCGGTTGAGCCGCTGAACGACACCGAGGTCATGGTCACCGTGTACGACGGCTGCGACCTCAAGATCGACAGCTTCCGCGCCCTGCCGGTCAAATCTGCCGGCCAGTTGCCGAGTGGCCTGGAGCCGGGTGAGCTGTATGCATCGCGCTTCCACCCGCGCGGCCTGCAGCTGACCATCGTTGCCGCCACCGACGCCCTGCGCTCGGTCGGCATCGACTGGCAGACCATCGCCAACAGCGTCGAACCCGACGAGGTAGCGGTATTCGCCAGCAGCGCCATGAGCCAGCTCGACGAGAACAGCTTCGGCGGCCTGATGCAATCGCGCCTGAAAGGCGGCCGGGTCAGTGCCAAGCAACTGGCACTGGGCCTCAACAGCATGCCGGCCGACTTCATCAATGCCTATATTCTGGGCAGCGTCGGCACCACCGGCGCGATCACCGGCGCCTGCGCCAGCTTCCTCTATAACCTGCAGAAAGGCAGCGACATGATCACCAGCGGCCGCGCCCGCGTGGTGCTGGTCGGTAACGGGGAAGCGCCGATCACTCAGGAATGCATCGAGGGCTACGGTGCAATGGGCGCGCTGGCTACCGAAGACGGACTGCGCCAGATCGGCGGCAGCGACGAGGTCGACTTCCGCCGCGCCAGCCGGCCGTTCAGCGAGAACTGCGGCTTCACCCTGGCCGAGTCTGGTCAGTTCTTCGTGCTGATGGACGATGCGCTGGCGATGGAGCTGGGCGCCGACATCCACGGCGCGGTGCCGGACGTATTCATCAACGCCGACGGCTTCAAGAAGTCGATTTCCGCCCCCGGCCCCGGCAACTACCTGACCATGGCCAAGGCGGTCTACGCCGCCATGCAGATCGTCGGCCCGGAAGCCGTCCAGCAACGCAGCTTCATTCAGGCGCACGGTTCCAGCACCCCGGCCAACCGGGTCACCGAGTCGGAAATTCTCGACCGCGTCGCCGAGGCCTTTGGCATCAGCAGCTGGCCGGTTGCGGCGGTAAAAGCCTATGTCGGCCACTCACTGGCCAGCGCCAGCGCCGACCAGCTGGCCGCAACCCTCGGCAGCTTCAAGTACCAGATCATCCCGGGCATCAAGACCATTGATCAGGTCGCCGATGACGTGCACCAGCAGCGCCTGCTGATCAGCACCCGCGATATCGACCGCAGCCAGCTGCCGCTGGAAGTGGCCTTTATCAACTCCAAGGGCTTTGGCGGCAATAACGCCAGCGCCGTGGTGCTGGCGCCAAATGTGGTCGAGCGTATGCTGAAGAAACGCTACGGCGCCGAGGCGTTCGAGGCCTGGCAGCAGCGCCGCGAGCAGACCCGGGCAACCGCCGAGGCCTACAACCAGCGCGCGCTGAAGGGCCAGCTGGACATCATCTACAACTTCGGTCAGAACATGATCGACGAGTCGGCAATCCAGATCAGCGACGCGCAGATTCAGGTACCCGGCTTCAGCAAGGCGCTGACCTTCCGCAAGGACGAGCGTTTCAAGGACATGCTGGACTGATTGTCCACGGGGCACGGCCAGCCGTGCCCCATTCCTCTCAGGCTGCCTCAGCCAACTTCTCAAGCCACTGAGTCTGTTCTGCGTCGCTCAGCAGGCTGGCCGTGATGCTGTTACGCGCCAGCGCAATCGCCTGCTCGCGCGTCATGTTGAGCGCATCGCGCACCGCCACAAAGTTCGCCAGCAAGTAACCACCGAAATAGGCCGGATCATCCGAGTTGATGGTGACCTTTACGCCCTGCTCCAGCAGTTGCAGGATGTTGTGGTCGCGCATGTCGGCAAACACTTTCAGACGCGTATTGGACAGCGGACAGACCGTCAGCGGCATCTGCTCGGCAATCAGCCGCTGCACTAGCTCAGGGCTCTCGACGCAGCGCACGCCGTGGTCGATACGCATCACCTTGAGCAGATCCAGCGCCTGCACGATGTACTCGGCGGGCCCCTCCTCGCCGGCATGGGCAACACACGCAAACCCCGCCTCGCGCGCCATCGCGAACACCCGCTCGAATTTGTCCGGCGGGTTGCCCTGCTCGGAACTGTCCAGCCCGACGGCGACAAAGTGCTCTCGCAGCGGCATGGCCTCTTGCAAGGTGGCGATGGCGTCTTCTTCGCTGAGGTGACGCAGGAAGCTGAGGATCAGCCGCGAGCTGATGCCCAGCTGCGCCTCGCCCACGGCCAGCGCGCGGGAGATTCCGGCCAGCTGCACCGCGATGGGAATACCACGCACCGTGTGGGTCTGCGGATCGAAAAACGGCTCGACGTGCACCACCCCGTCTGCGGCGCAGCGCTGCAGGTAGGCCCAGGTCAGGTCAAAGAAGTCCTGCTCGGTACGCAGCGCGTCCGCGCCCTGATAGTACAGATCGAGAAACTCCTGCAGGTTGCCGAACTCGTAGGCATCACGCAGCGCCTGAACATCGGGGTAAGGCAGGGTAATTCTATTGCGCTCGGCCAGCGCGAACATCAGCTCGGGTTCGAGACTGCCCTCAAGGTGCATATGCAGCTCAGCCTTGGGCAAGGCGCGAAGAAAGTCGGTATCGGGAAAGGACATGGGCACTCCTGGAATCCTGCTGCACGAACGTGCAGTTCATGCAGCAAAGGATATGCCAGGCGCCCGACGCGGGCCAGCGATCAGCCGCGCGAGGCGCGAATGGAGGCGATAAAGGCCGCCAGCTCGGCGTCACGGTCAGCCGCCACGCTCTGCACATTCGGGTTCTGCGCCAGCAGCTCCAGCAGCGCCACGCCCTGCGGCAGCTCGGCCTTCAGGTCAATATCGAACAGTTTCTGCGCAACCGTGCAGGCCAGCTCGAAGCTGTAGAGGAAATACAGATCAGCGATAGTCATCTCGCTGCCGGCGACATAAGGCGCGAAACGGCCATGACGCGCCAGCGTGGCAACGCCAGCCAGCAGTTCAACGCGCGCCTTGTCCTTGATCGCCTGATCCACCTTGCCACCGAAGAACACTTCCATAAAGCAGGAGCGGGCCGGCAGCTCGATATACAGCTCGATTTCCTTGGCCAGTGCGCGCACCACGCCACGCTGGTACGGGTCGCTTGGCAGCAGCGCCTTGCCGCCCTGGGTTTCTTCGAGGTACTCGAGGATCACGAAGGTTTCATTCAGAAAGCCCTGCTCGGTCTCCAGCACCGGCACCTTGCCGCGCGGACTCTTGGCCAGAAACTCGGGATCCTGGCTGCCGTGCACGTTGTTGATCTCGAAGTCGACACCCTTCTCCAGCAGCGCGAGCTTGACCATGTTGAAGTAGTTGCTGGCCGCAAAGCCGTGTAGTCTGATCATCCTGTTGTTCTCCATTGTTAGGCGGATGGGGGAGGCCCCGGCGACACCGTGACACGGCTGACGTTCTACCGGTTCCGACGAACGCCTGCCAGTTTAATCAGCACTCTGAATACGAAGCTAGACTGACTGTAAACCCGCAAAGAGGCACCAGTAATGCTGACACCCGACGAAATCCAGGAAATCAATCTGCTCAACCAGTTCAACCTGTCCAACTCACAGGCCGGGCTCAAGATTCATGGTCACGATGCCGATCCGGCAACTATCGCGGCAGCCGAACGGCTGTTTGCCAAAGGCATGATCACCCAGCACGACGGAGGCTACCTGACCAGCCTGGGCCTCGACGCCGCCGAACACGGTCAAGGCCTGCTCACCATCTTGCGTACTGCGGAGTCCTGAACAGCAACATGCAGTCCCACGGCGAGATCCAGCCGCGCATCGAAGAGGGAATCGATCGAAAGGCATTAAACACCCTGCGCAAGCGCTTCATGGCCGTGAACGCCACGCGCCTGCGCCGGGTTTTGCAGGCGCTGCCAACCCGGCAGTACAACGTGCTGCAACTGATCCCGCTGCTGTTTGACGTCAACTATCCATTGCTACCGGGCTTTGTCTCCCGTGACACCCCCTTCGGGCTGGCCAATTTCGAACCTGAAACTGCCAGCCTGCAGGTCGCCCAGAGCCTGACCCGCAGCTTCCAGTATCGTCGCCACCCGGCCGGATTCACCCCGCAGATTCAGGGGCTGTATCTGATGGGCAGCGGCGGCACCATCGGCCAGTCGGAGCAAAGCGACCTCGACATCTGGGTCTGCCACGCCGCAGACCTGTCTGCCGCGCAACGCGACGAACTGAGCCGCAAGTGTCAGGCCATCAGCGACTGGGCCGCCACGCAAAACTGCGAAGCGCATTTTCATCTGGTCGACCCGACCAGCTTTGCCCAGGGCGCCCGCGACAATGCCCTCGGCATCGAGGACTGTGGCACCACCCAGCACTACCTGCTGCTGGATGAGTTTTACCGCACCGCCATCCTGCTCGGCGGTCGCTTTCCGCTCTGGTGGCTGGTGCCAGTGTACGAAGAGTCGCGCTATGCCCACTACACCGGGCAACTGATCACCAAACGCTTCATCAAGCCTGCCGACAGTCTGGACTTCGGCCATGTTGCCCACATCCCTGCTGGCGAGTTTGTCGGCGCCGGCCTGTGGCAACTGTTCAAGGGGATCGATTCCCCCTACAAGTCGGTGCTCAAGTTGCTGCTGACCGAGGTCTACTCCAGCGAGCACCCCCAGGTGCGCTGCCTCAGTCTGGACATCAAGCAGGCGATCTTTGCCGGCCAGCTCGACGAAGACGAGCTTGACCCGTACGTCATGCTCTACCGCAGACTGGAGCGCTACCTGCTGGAACGGGGTGAGTCCGAGCGCCTTGAGCTGGTGCGACGCTGCCTGTACATCAAGGCGAATGTGCGCCTGAGCCGGCGCAGCGGCATGATGGACTGGAAGCGCAACATCATGGAAAAACTGGTACGCGAGTGGCACTGGGGGCCACGCCAGCTGCAGCAGATGGACGACCGCACCCAGTGGCGCATTCGCGAGGTCAGCGCCGAACGCCGACAGCTGGTCAACGAACTGACCCACAGCTACCGACTGCTGTCGCAGTTCGGTCGCAGTCAGGACGTGATCAATCAGGTCAGCGCCCGCGACCTGTCACTACTGGGCCGGCGCCTGTACGCCGCATTTGAGCGCAAGGCCGGCAAGATCGAGTTCATCAACCCCGGCATCAGTCCGGATCTCAGCGAGCCGGTACTGACCATTAGCCAGAACCTGTCAGCCGACGAAGGCGAACCCTACTGGAGCCTCTACCGCGGCACGCTGAATGCGCTGGAACTGAGCGACCACCTGCCACTCAAGCGCTCACGCCAGTTACTGGAGCTGCTGGCCTGGGGGCAGCGCAACGGCGTGATCGACGCATCGACCCGGTTTGCCCTGCATCCGGGCGACAGCGCACTGACCGAATACGAACTCAACAGTCTGGTGCAGTGCCTGCGTCAGCAATTCCCGCTGCCGTTGCCGGCGCTGACCGAAACCGCGCTGTCGCGGGCCAGCGAGCCCTGCAAGGTGCTGCTGGTAGTCAATATCGGGCTCGACCCGCTGCCCGGCAACAGCCAGAAGAATCTGCACCTGATCAGCAGCCACACCGACGCACTGGGCTACTCCGGCATGCGCGACAACCTGATTCTGAGCATCGACCAGGTCACCCTGAACAGCTGGAACGAGCTGCTGGTGCATCAGTACAGTGGCGAAGAAGCCTGCATGCAGGCCCTGCAGGATTACCTCACCAGCGGCCGCGAGCACCAACGCCTGCCGGAGCTGGAGGTACGCTGCTTCTGCCGCAATCGCGCCAGCGCTATCGCCGAGCGTGTCGAGCAGCTGTTTCGCGACGCGGCAGCGCATCTGCTGGCCAGCCCACCGGAGCGCTTCCTGCTGCAGCAGCAGAACAGCTTCCGCGCGCTGGAGTGGCAGGACGAGCAGATCAACATGCAGACGCTGCCTGACCGCGAACAGTTGCTGCGCTATCTCGGTAAACCGCACCCGCGCTACAGCAAGCTGGCGCTCGACACCTATGCGCTGCAGGGCAATGATCTGGCGCTGATCCTGCCGCAGGACCAGTCGGGCCGCATTCAGCTGTTCTACCGGCTGAAAGCCAACTGGCAGGCAGAAATCAGCCTGCTCGACGAACGCGGCGCTCTCTGGAGCGCACGTCAGAGCTACCGTGACGAACAGACCCTGCTGCTGCCGCTGCTGCGGTTTCTGCAAAGTATCCGCTTGCGCCGTCAGGCCAATCAGCCGCTCGACAGCAGCGTCAATGAGGGCGACTTGCTGGTCTATGCCATTCTGCCCGCACTCGACGGCCACCCGCTGCGCATCGAGCAGCGGCCCTTGCCGCGCGGCGGCATGGATCCCGACATCTATGCCGTGCAGGCGATTGCTGAACCGGGTGGACGCCGCGGCCCGCGGGTGACCATCTTCTGTGATCACCGCGAGTTCTCCGAGCTGGAGCACGGCGACCGTCTGTACAAGGAGGTCGCGCAGCACATTCTCAGCCGCCGCCGCAATCGTGAGGCCTATCCCTGCTACATCACCGATCTGGATCTGTCCGCCATCGACCCGGGCGGGCGCATGCAGACCGTGCAATATCTGCGCTATCGCCAGCAGCTGGAAACCGCCCTGAACAGTGCCATGCAGGCGCTAAGCTGAGGTAATCAGGGCCCGGTGTAAGGAATGTTTCGCTCGACACGACGCTGTCGTGCAGCGTCGATGATTTCGCACTGACGGCTGTCAGTGGCTTTACCCCATTCCAGAATTTCATCAAGCAGACGGCCGCAGCCGATGCACAGGTCGCCATCCAGACAACACTTGCGCACACAGGGTGAGGGCTGTCGGCCACGCGCGGTCACAGCGACTCCGCGTCGATATCCAGCTCGACCTCTTCGCCGCTGAACTCCTCCAGCACCTCGGCGAGCACCGCTCCGAGGGTATCCTCGCCGCTGTCGTGCAACCAGCCGCGCTCGGCGTCAAAGTTGAAGTGCAAGGTACGGTCAGGGGTCGCCAGCCACAGCTCGCGTGATGCCGGCTGGCGACCAATCACCAGACGCTGGCCTTCGGGCAGTATCAGCACCAGCGAGCCATCGATGTGCTCCATTTCCAGATCCAGCTCCCCGCCGTCCAGCGCGTGCTCGATCAGATCCTGCACCCGATCTACCGCCTGATGAAATGTCGCTTCGCTCATGTCCTGCATTGTCTGTCTCTCGTCTGGCTCAGGCGTCTGTGCGCCGTTTTCTGGCCACCGGGCCGCTGGCTGGTGCGTCGGACCGGGTGGCTGGGTATACTGCCGGGTATTCTACCTGTAAGGATTTCAACATGAAGCCATTCGCTGCGGCCCTGTTTACGCTCCTGGTTCTCACCGGTTGCGGTCAGAAAGGCCCTCTCTACCTGCCCGAGGACACGGCTGCCACTTCCGCGGTCCAAACCGAGACCACCGAGCAATCGACCGAGAAGTGATGCATCCATGACCGCGTTTGATTATCGCAACGGCGAACTTTACGCCGAAGGCGTTGCCCTGTCCGCTATTGCCGAACAATACGACACCCCCTGCTTCGTTTACTCGCGCGCTGCCATCGAGCAGGCGTACGACGCCTGGGACAACGCGCTGGATGGCGTGCCGCATCTGGTCTGCTTTGCCGTCAAGGCCAACTCCAACCTCGGCGTGCTGAACCTGCTGGCCCGTCGCGGTGCTGGCTTCGACATCGTGTCCGGTGGTGAGCTGGAGCGCGTACTGGCCGCCGGTGGCGAGCCGTCGCGCATCGTTTTCTCCGGCCTGGGTAAGACCGCCGCAGAAATGCGCCGCGCGCTGGAAGTGGGCATCCACTGCTTCAACGTCGAGTCCGCTGCCGAACTGGAACGCCTGCAGCAGGTTGCCGCCGAACTGAATGTGAAAGCACCGGTCTCGCTGCGGGTCAATCCGGACGTGGACGCCAAGACCCATCCGTACATCTCCACCGGCCTGAAAGAAAACAAGTTCGGTATCGACATCGCCCAGGCACCGGCCGTTTACCGCCGTGCCGCCGAGCTGAGCCATATCGACATCTGCGGTGTGGATTGCCACATCGGCTCGCAGCTGACCGACGACACGCCGTTTATCGACGCCCTGCAGCGCCTGCTGCAACTGATCGACAGCCTGGCCGAAGACGGCATCACCATTCGCCACCTCGATCTGGGCGGCGGACTGGGTGTGACCTACCGTGACGAAGTACCGCCGAGCCCCGGCAGCTATCTGGCCAAGGTGCGCGCTGCGCTGGCTGGCCGCGACCTGAAGCTGGTCTTCGAGCCGGGCCGTTCGATCGTCGCCAACGCCGGTGTACTGCTGACCCGCGTCAACCTGCTCAAGCCGACCGAACACAAGAACTTCGCGATCATCGACGGCGCCATGAACGACCTGATCCGTCCGGCCCTGTACAGTGCCTGGATGGGCATCGACGCGGTCAAGCCGCGCAGCGACGTCGCCGTACAAACCTGGGATCTGGTCGGCCCGGTCTGCGAGACCGGCGACTTCCTCGGCAAGGATCGCGAGCTGGCACTGGCCGAAGGCGACCTGCTGGCCGTGCGCTCTGCCGGTGCCTACGGCTTCGTCATGAGCTCGAACTACAACACCCGCCCGCGGGCCGCTGAAGTGCTGGTTGACGGCGAAGCTACCCACCTGGTCCGTCGCCGCGAAACCGTCAGCGAACTGCTGGCGGGCGAATCCCTGCTGCCTGAGGCCTGAGATGCTGCTGCGATTTACCAAGATGCACGGGCTGGGCAACGACTTCATGGTCATCGACCTGGTCACCCAGCACGTCCAGCTGACGCCCAAGCAGATCCGCCAGTGGGGCGACCGCCACACCGGCGTCGGCTTCGACCAGCTGCTGCTGGTTGAACCGCCGAGCACGCCCGATGCCGACTTCCGCTACCGCATCTTCAATGCCGACGGCAGCGAAGTCGAACAGTGCGGCAACGGCGCGCGCTGCTTTGCCCGCTTTGTGCAGGACAAGCGGCTGACCGCCAAGAAAACCATCCACGTCGAAACCGCCGGCGGCCCGATCGTGCTGCAGATCAACCGCGACAAGCAGATCACCGTCGACATGGGCGCGCCGCGCTTTGTGCCCGCCGAGATCCCATTTCAGGCGGAAGCCGAAGCGGTCGAATACAGCCTTGAGGTCGGTGGCGAGCAGCTGCAGGTTGCCGCCGTCTCCATGGGCAACCCGCATTGCGTGACCCTGGTGTCCGACATCCGCGACGGCACACTGGAGCGTCTCGGCGCCCTGATCGAGGCTCACCCGCGCTTCCCGCGCAAGGTCAACGCCGGCTTTATGCAGGTGCTTGACCGTCAGCACGCCCGCTTGCGGGTCTACGAGCGCGGCGTCGGCGAAACCCAGGCCTGTGGCACCGGCGCCTGCGCCGCCGCCGTTGCCGGTATCCGCCTTGGTCTGCTCGAGTCTCCGGTGCAGATCGACCTGCCCGGCGGTCGTCTGCAGATCGAGTGGGCCGGCCCGGGCCAACCGGTGCTGATGACCGGCCCCGCCACCCGTGTCTACGAGGGACAGATCCGCGTATGAGCGAACAGCAGAAACCGCATCCAGAGCAAATCGACGGCGAGCAGGTAGCCGACTTCCTGCGTCGCCACCCGGCGTTCTTCGTCGAACACGACGAGCTGCTGGCCGACCTGATCGTTCCGCATGAGGCAGGTCACGCGGTGTCGCTGGTCGAACGTCAGGTCAAGCTGCTGCGCGAGCGCAATATCGATGTACGCCATCGGCTCAATCAGTTGATGGATACCGCGCGGGAAAACGACCGGCTGTTCGAGAAAAGCCGCCGGCTGATTCTCGGCATGCTCGAGGCGCAGAGTCTGGACGAGGTGATTGCCACGCTGGAAGACAGCCTGCGCAACGATTTTCAGGTGCCCCACGTCAGCCTGATCCTGTTTACCGAGGCTGACCGTTACAGCAACGCCCACTGCGTGACCCACGCCACCGCCAAGGAAGCTATCGGTCACCTGCTCGACTGCGACAAGCCGGTAGCGGGCGCCCTGCGCCCGGCTGAGCTGAGCTTCCTGTTCGCCGAATCGAGCGAACAGGTGGCCTCGACCGCGCTGGCACCGATTCGCTATCAGGGCCTGCACGGCGTGCTCGCGCTTGGCAGCGAAGATGCCCAGCAGTACCGCAGCGCGACCGGCACCCTGTTCCTCGGCTACGTCGCCGACGCGCTCGCCCGCGTGCTGTTGCGCCAACGCCCGCTGGCCGATGAAACCCACGCCTGAACCGGCCGGCGTCGCCGACCCTGACATCAGCGCGTTTCTCGATCACCTGCGCGTCGAGCGCAGGCTCTCGCCGCGCACGCTGGAAGCCTACCGCCACGACCTGCTCAGCCTCGACCAGCACCGCAACGAGCGCGGCCTGCCCGGCTGGGGTCAGCTCGATACCCAGCACCTGCGCCACTTTATCGCCAGCCAGCATCAGCACGGGCTAGGGCCGCGCAGCCTGCAACGCCTGCTGAGCGCGATTCGCAGCTTCTACCGTTTTCTGCAACGCGAAGGCCGCAGCCGCCAAAACCCGGCGCAGGATCTGCGCGCACCCAAGGCACCGCGCACGCTGCCGCGCACCCTAGACGCCGACCTGACCGCCCAGCTGCTCGACAACAACGGCGAGGATGACTGGCTCGGACGCCGCGACCAGGCGATGCTTGAGCTGTTCTACTCATCGGGTCTGCGTCTGTCGGAACTGGCCGGGTTGGACATGGCGGACCTCGACCTGCAGCAGGGCGAAGTCCGGGTAACCGGTAAAGGCAACAAGACCCGCGTGTTGCCGGTCGGCCGCATGGCCCGCCGCGCGCTGCAGGACTGGTTCAGTGTGCGCCCCGCCCTCGAAGGCCCGCAGCAACCGGTGTTTGTCAGCCAGCGCGGCAGCGCGCTGACCACCCGAGCGATCCAGCTGCGCCTGCGCCGCCACGGCATCGAGCGGATCGGCCAGCACCTGCACCCGCACATGCTGCGTCATTCCTTCGCCAGCCACATGCTGGAATCCTCCGGCGACCTGCGCGCAGTGCAGGAGCTGCTCGGCCACGCCGATATCAGCACCACCCAGATTTATACCCATCTTGATTTCCAGCACCTGGCCCAGGTGTATGATCAGGCCCACCCCAGAGCCAGACGCAAGGCAGACAAATGATTCAACTGGTGACCTTTGACCTCGACAACACCCTGTGGGAAACCGAATCGGTGGTAGCCAACGCCGAGCGGGTGCTGGCCGACTGGCTGGCCAAACAGGCGCCAGACTACGCCGCCACTCGCGACATGGACGCGCGCAAGGCGCTGCTGGCCGAGGTGCTCGATGGTGATCCCGAATTGCGCCACCGGGTGACCGCACTGCGCATCGCCGTGCTGGAGCTGGGTTTGCGCAAGGCCGGCTACTCAGCCGATGACGCGCAGCGACTGGCCCGCGCCGGGTTCGAGGTGTTCATCGACGCCCGTCATCGGCTGGAATACTTTCCGCATGTTGAACTGGTGCTGCAACTGCTCGCCCGCGACTACCAGCTGGCCTGCATCTCCAACGGCAATGCCGACGTGCGCAGACTCGGGCTGGACCGCTACTTCAGCATCATCGTGTCCGCTGACGAGGTCGGTATCAGCAAACCCCATCCGGCGCCTTTCCTCGCGGCGCTGGAAAACGCCGGGGTAGCGCCGCACCAGGCACTGCATATTGGCGACCATCCGGGGGATGACATCCAGGGCGCGCTGGATGTCGGCATGCACACCCTGTGGTTCAACCCACAGGGCAATGCCTGGGCGGGCCAGCAACGGGCCCATGGCGAAGTACGTTGCCTAAGCGAAATTCCGCCCTGGCTGAACCGCTATCAGCGCTACGCCAAGCGCTGATAGCGGAGTACGACAAGCGGCCGTCAGATCGGGCGGCTGCCGTATTTGGTTTCCGGCTTCTTCGGCGGGTCGGAGACCACATTGTCACCAATCTGCTGAACCTGGCCGCCACGGGCCATGAATTCTTCGATCTGACGCGCCAGCGCCTCGCGCTCACGATCCTTGGCTTCGATTGAGGAGCCTTCCAACTCGTCAGCAGAGGCCGCAGCCTTCTTGCGTGACTTGCCGCTGGGTGCGGACTCGCCGTCGTCACCGTCATCGCCGCTGTCTACCGCATCGTCCTGATCGTCGACCTCGGAATCGTCCATACCGTCCAGATCGTCGTCCAGATCATCACTCATGCCTGAATCCTCGCAGTGGAAAACAGGCTATATATAGTTCATCGAGGGGATTTGGCTAGTCTCCACGGAAATTTTTTTCCGTCTGCAGCCCCTGCCCTAGAGGGGCAGACTACAAAACAGCCCCTTCACTCAGGCGCGCCAGCTGATCCAGATCGGTCTGCACCCCGGAGGTTTCCCGAATACGGGTCAGGATCTCGCGCTTAAGCGCAATAAATTCCGGCTCCAGCTTCATATCCTGATGCCGCACCTTGGGCAGCGGCACCTCGTAGACACTGTCGATCCGGCCGGGTCGCGGCGCCATCAGCACGATGCGCGTTCCCAGATAGATGGCTTCTTCCACGTCGTGGGTAACGAACAGAATGGTGCTCTTTTCCAGCCGGTGTACGTGCAGAATCAGATCATGCATGACCTCGCGGGTCTGCGCATCCAGCGCGCCAAACGGCTCATCCATCAGCAGAAAGTCGGGCCGCGGCATCAATGCCCGGGCAATCGCCACACGCTGCTGCATCCCGCCCGACAGCTGGCTGGGGTAGGCACCAGCAAAGTTCTTCAAGCCCATCAGGTTGAGCAGCGCATCGGCGCGGCCGCTGGCGGCTTCCACATCGGCCTGGCTGTGTACCGAGTCAGAGATCACCTTCAGCTGCCGGCAGAACTTGATGTTCTCGGTGACAGTCAGCCAGGGGTAGAGACTGTAGTGCTGGAACACCATGGCGCGGTCAACGCCGGGGCCGTCGATCGGCTCGCCGCGCAGCAGGATGTCGCCGCTGCTGTGGGTTTCCAGCCCGGCCATGATCCGCAGCAGGGTCGACTTGCCGCAGCCGGAGGCGCCGACAAAGGTGATGAATTCATTCGGCTGCACTTCGAGATTGACGTCGCGCAGCGCCTCGATGGTCTGGTTGCGGGCAGCAAACTGCTTGCCCACGTTGCGAATGCTGATACAGGACTGGTCCATGGGCTTACCTCTTCTGCCAGTGGAAGGCGCGGCGACCGAGCCAGCGGAACGCCTGGTCGGTCAACAGACCGATCAGGCCGATCAGCAGGATGCCGGCGAAAATCTTGTCGGTGTGCATGTAGCGCTGGGCGCGCAGGATGGCGTAGCCAAGGCCCGAGTTGGAGGCCACCAGTTCGGCCACCACCAGATAGGTCCAGGCCCAGCCGCAGGTGATGCGCAGGGTGTCGAGCAGCGCCGGGCGGGCCGAGGGCAGCACCACCAGACGGATAATCTCGCTGCGCGAGGCACCCATGGTCTGCGCTGCTTCGATCTGCGCCATCGGCACCCGGCGAATGTCCTCCGCCGCCATCAGCACCATCTGGAAGAAGGTGCCGATAAAGATGATCAGGATCTTCGAGCCCTCGCCGATCCCTACCCAGAGCATCACCAGCGGAATGAAGGCGACCGCCGGCATGTAGCGGATGAAGTCGATCAGCGGCTCCAGCGTCGCCTGCACCGGCTTGTAGGTACCCAGATACAAGCCCAGCGGCAAAGCGATCATCGCAGACAGCAGAAAGCCCGCCATCACCCGGTAAACGCTGATCCAGATGTCGTCCCACAGGCCATCTTCCTGCCACCAGCTGACGACGCGCTCCAGCACAGCGCCCGGGCCGGGCATGAACAGCGGATCATTCAGCCCCAGGGCGCTGTAGAGCCACCAGATGAAAAAGGGGGCAGCCAGCCCGAAGGCCGTCAGTAGCGCACTGGTACGCGGTGACAGCGTGCCGCGCACGGCCCACCAGCGCGAGCGGGGTTTACGCGTGGCCGCAGCCGCGCGGGTTTCAGGTACGGGGGCGGGAGCGTTCATACCAGTGTCTCCTTGGTGAGATCCTGCAGGCGCGGCAACGGTGCCGGACGCCAGCCGTTCTCAGGGGGGTGAATACCGAGCCAGGCAACCGGCAGCGCATCCCAGCGCTCAGGGTCGGCTGCTACGGAAAAGAGCCCGCCGGTCGCTGCCGGCAAGGTGCTGTAAAGAATCTGCCAGGGGCGCTCAGCGCCCTTGATACGACCGAAAGTCAGCTCGCAGCCCAGCAGGTGTTCAGCGCTGCGTGCGCAGTCATGCTGCAGGTGTTCACGCAATGACCGACCACGACCCAGTCGCAGCGGACGGTCGGCTGCGAACATGAAGTAATCACCGGCGCGCAGCAGGCACGCCTGCCGACCGGAGCCGTCGGCGCTCTGCAGCCAGAGTTCGGCAACCGGGCCACGCGAGCCCGGCAGCCGCTGCCAGATTTCCAGATAGCTGTCGTCCAGCGCGGTCTCGTGCACTTCTTCGCTGCTGACGAACTGCATGTTGCCAATATCGCTGCCGCTGTCCGGGTGAAAGTCGACAATGCGGTGCCACTGACAACGCCCCAGAGTGGCTTCGGTCAGCCCGGCAAAGCCGGCCTGGGCAGCGCGCTCAAGCGGCAGCTTTGGCGCAGGATCAGGAATCCGCAGGTCCGCATGCAGATGCGCGCTCTGTAGCCAGAAAACGCGGGTAGTGGTGTCCTCGGTTCCATCCGACAGACGCAGCAGCGTACGCTGCCAGACGCCGTGATACGCCTCGGGAACGGCTTTCATGCGTGATACTCCGGGAAGCGTTTGAGGGTGCGCCAGAACGCCATGTCGTGGTTCGGCCACAGCTCTGCGCCCGTCTCGGCGGCAATGCGCTTGAGCTTGCGAATGCTGTCCAGCGCCATGTCCTCACGGTCGCGCCAGCACAGACCGGGGGCGATTTCGTCGTCGAGGTTCTCGGTCAGGTCAGCCGCATCACCGGTGAGGATCACCGGCGCGCCTGTCGGCAGCTCGATCATCAAGGACATGTGCCCGGCGGTGTGGCCCGGCGTGTTGATCGCCCGCAGACCGGGTAACAGATCGTATTCGTCCTGCTGCAGGCGCCAGCGCACGTTGCCAGCAAAGTCATCGGCAAAGTAGGCGTTGTCGGCTGGTTCACGGGCAGCGTGCAGTTCGTCTTCGTGCACATGTACTTCGGCGCCGCAGACGTCGCACAGGCCACCGGCGTGATCAAAGTGCAGGTGACTGAGAAACACCATGTCGATGTCCTTGCAGGTCAGCCCGAGCTTGGCCAGATGCGCTTCGAGCCGCTGCTCTTCGCTCATCTGCGGCGGCCCCATCGGGAACTCCACCGGGTCGTACCAGCGCGCGCGCAGGGCAGGATCAGTCAGCTTGTTGTAGTCGCAGCCGACGTCGAACAGCACCCGCCCCTGTTTGGTTTCAATCAGAAAGGCCAGAATCGGCGCCTCGATCTGCACGCCGTGGCCACGGCCACGGGTCGAGATCGACTTGTCGTAATGGTGGGTCGCGGTCAGCAGCGGCCAGAGCTTCTGTACCTGGGTCATGCTGCCTCCCGCATCGCGCCGAGCAGCGCAGCACTGTCACAGACTTCGCCGAAGATGCCGCCCTCGACATTGATCATCGCCAACGCCGCCGCATGCAATTCTGGATGCGCGGAGGCGCAGGCGTCGCTGACGGTCAGGCAGTTGAAACCGCGATCAATGGCGCTGCGCAGGGTAGAGCTGACGCACACCTCGGTGGTCACCCCGGTAATGATCAGACTGTCGATGCCGCGAGTGCGCAGGATCAGTTCCAGATCGGTGGCGGCAAAGGCGCAGTAGCCGGGCTTGTCGATCACCGGCTCACCGACCTGCGGCTGCAGCTCGTCGATCAGGTCATGGCCGTACTCGCCACGCACCAGCAGCCGACCGAGCGGGCCCGCTGCGCCAATCGGCGCGCCGCTGCGTTCGGCACGGATACGCTTCCAATCAGGCAGATCAGACAAATCGCTGCGGTGCCCCTCACGGGTGTGCACCACCAGCATGCCTGCCGCCCGCGCCGCCGCCAGCAGGCGCTGCTGGGCCGGGATCGGCGCGCGCAGGCACTGGATATCCAGCCCGGCCTGATCGGCGTAGCCGCCGGGGGCGCAGAAGTCGCGCTGCATGTCGATCAGCAGCAACGCGGTACGTGACGGCAGCAGCGGCAACATCTCAGGCCTCCAGCTTGAATTCGTGACGCACCGCAGCGGCGATGCCGGTGGTGATGTCATCAGCCATGCGCGCGCCCTTTTCGGCGGTTGAGCCCAGCGCCGAAGACAGCACGCCGGACGGCGGCACCCACTCGGTGCGGGTCGGGTACATGTCATAGGGCGGAAAGTCTGCCGGCGGATCGTTGGGGATCTTGTCGAGGCTGACCAGATGCGGCAGGTAATGCAGCATCAGCGAGGTTTCGATCACCGCCGCGTGCTCCAGCGCAAAGCCGGGGAAGCCGTCCGGGAAGATATCGTCCAGCGTTTCTTCACGGCAGAAGTCCCAGTGCTCCAGGCGCATGACTTCAAGATCACAGCCGGGACCCAGCTCGCGCAGCGCGAGCTGGATGCCCTCGGTGACAAACCAGGTGTTCTCGTAGTGACCGAGCACCAGCACCAGCCGCTTGACGCCATGCCGGGCAAATTCGCGTACCGCATCCTGCACCAGCGCAATCAGGGTCGCGCCATCCAGGCTGGTGGTACCGCAGAAATGCTGGCCGCCGCCGCACTTGGGCTGCGACTTGTAGCCGTAGGCCAGCGCCGGGGCGACGATGCCACCAATCTGCGCCGCCACATCGGCGCTCAGCGCGGTCGACAGCAGGGCATCGGTGCCCAGCGGCAGGTGTGGGCCGTGCTGTTCGGTCGCGCCGCAGGGCAGGAATACCACGGCGCCCTGTTCAACACGCTGCTGGTAGTCGACCCAGCTGATCTGATCCATGTAGACACTTGCCATCAGACTTCACTCCTGTTCAGTGCCAGCTGCGGACGCTCTGGCCAGCCGGCCATCACCGCCGCAGCGGTAATCAGCACGGCGCCCAGCCAGGTCGCAGCGGCAATCGGTTGTTCGTTAAACCAGGCCACGGTCAGCACCGCGGCAATCAATTCGAAGACCACCAGTACGGCCGCGCGCCCGGCCTCCAGGTGACTGACGCCGTATTGCGCCCCCAGCGTCGCCAGCAGCAGCCAGCCAAAGGCAAAGGCCGCAACCCACAGCCAGGTCTGGGTCGGCAGCGCTGGCCACCAGACGTCGATCTGCCAGCACGCCAGCGCAGCAAACAGACTGCAGCCGACAAAAGCGGCGAGCGTCTTGGTCAACAGCGGCACCTGATCGGCGGCGCGGGTGGTCAGATTGTTCAGGGCAAACCCAAGGCTGGCGCTCAGGGCCAGCCAGTCGGCCACGCTCATGCGGCTCAGGGTGTTGCGGTCGACACCCAGCGTCATCGCGATACCCGCCAGGGCGAGCACCAGCGACAGCAAACGCAGGGCAGTCAAGCGCTCGCCCAGCAGCAGGCAGCCGCCAAACAGCGCCCAGACCGGCGTCAGATAAAACAGCAGCATCACCCGCACCGGGTCGTCGGCCAGCGACAGCGACGACAGCAACGCCGCGTTGGACCAGCCGCCAAACAGTGCAATGCCAAACACACCCCAGCGCTGCGGCCACCAGCGCGCCTTTTGCCAAAGCATCAGCGGTACTGCGACCAGCGCGATCATGCCGTAGCTGGCCAACACCATCGGGAAGCCAGCAATGCCCTGCGCCGCGAACGCGTGCAGCGGCAGCCAGCTGGAGCCCCAGAGCACCGCAGCCAGGATCAGAATCCACTGGGGACTCAACATCAGCCGCCCATCCAGGCGCCGCCGTTGGCGCCAAGTACCTGACCGGTAAAGAAGCTCGACGCCGGCGACAGCAGGAAGCACACCGCCGCGGCAATCTCCTCCGGCTGACCCAGGCGCGCTGCCGGGATGGCCAGTTCCTTGGCAATCCACTCCTCGCTCATGTGCTCCAGCGACACCATCGCGGTTTCCACCGGGCCAGGGGCCACCGCGTTGATGCGAATCGCGGGCGCAAACTCGCGCGCCAGCGCCTTGGTCATGCCAATCACGCCCGCCTTGGCGGTGCAGTAGGCCACGTAGTTTTCGCGCCCCAACTGACCCAGCTCGGACGCGATATTGACGATGGCGCCACGACCCGCGCCGCTCATGCTTTCCAGCGCGCAGCGGCAGCAGCGATAGACGCCATCCAGATCGACCGCCATGATGCGGCGCCAATCCTCTTCCGAGGTATCCAGAAAGCCCTGCTCCTGAATAATCCCGGCGTTGTTGACCAGGCCGTGCAGCGGGCCGGTGGCGGTGATGCAGGCAAACATTTCCTCGACCGCGTCCGGGTCGCTGACATCGGCCTCTATCGCCACCGCACGCCCGCCAACCGAGCGAATCTGCTCAACCAGATCGGCACTGGCACCGGCCTGGCCCAGATGGTTAATCCAGACTTCGGCGCCCTGCCCGGCCAGCATCAGCGCGCAGGCGCGGCCGATGCCGGTCGCAGCACCAGTGACGAGAATGCGCTGGCCTTTCAACTCGACCTTCAACATCAGTGCATGACCTCCCCGCGACTGACCACGATGGCCTGCCCGGTAATGGCGGCCGAGGCCGGCGCGCCGAGAAACAGAAACGTGCCGGCCAGATCGGCCGGGGTGAGCAATTCGGGAATCGCCTGCGCGGCAAGGATGTGTTCCAGCTCCTCGGCCTCGCTGCGACCACTGCCCTGCGCCATATTGCGCAAGGACGCCATGGCCGCGTCGGTGCCGACCCAGCCGGGGCACACGGCATTGACGCGGATACCCTGCGCGCCAAGCTCCCACGCCAATGAACGGGTCAGGCCGATCACCGCGTGCTTGCTGGCGACGTAAGCGGAGAATCCGGCGACTGCACTCAGCCCCCAGATCGAGGATTGGTTGATCACGCTGCTGCCCTTGCCGAGCAGCGGCAGCAGTGCGCGGGTCAGACGCAGCATCGACACCACGTTGTTATCCAGTTGGTGCTGCCAGCGCCGGTTGGCGTCGGCCGCGCTATCACTGAGCGGCGTTGGCTGTTCCATGCCGGCGTTGTTGACCAACACATCCACCTGCGACTGACGCTGGCCCAGTCGACTGGCGTAATCGGCCACCGCCGCGTCGTCGTTCAGATCCAGCACCCGACCGTGCACCTGGGTCACCGCCGAGAGCTGCTCGACGGTCGCCGCCAGCGCCTGCGCATTGCGATCAACCAGCTCCAGGCGCGCACCCTGCGCGGCAAACGCCTGCGCCAGCCCGAGCCCAATGCCACTGGCGGCCCCGGTAATCACCACGGTGCGGCCCTGATAGTCCAGCGTCTGCATGCTCACACCGCCGTCAGGAAGGACACGCCCACCGCGCCGTAGAAATTCTCGGCACGCTTGGGACCATCAACAAAGACGCCGTAGTCGTCGCTCAATACGCGGCGTACCCGATGACGGTGGAAGCTGCTGAGCAGTTCGCTCATCGGCACTACCTGACGGTAGGCGCTGCCGTACAGTTCTTCGTGCAATTTGGGCAAGCGGTACCAAGGCGCCACCGGTTTCTCGTGGTGGGCGTTGTGATAGGCGAAGTTGAGCAGCAACAGGTTGAGCGACGGCCAGCGCAGCGACACCACATTGCTGAAGGTGTTGAGCTGCTCGTAAGCGCGGTCGCGCAGCTTGTCGGCCGGAATCTTGCCGTCTTCTTCCAGCACCGCGAAGGCGTCGTAGGTGTGCTGATAGGCATCGGCAAAGCGCAGCACCGTGACCATGATCAACCAGGCGACGCAGTACAGCACCAGTGCGCTGAACGACAACCAGCCGAGCACGGCAAACAGCACGGCGCGGATCAGCATGACGGTCAGCACCTTGCCGCGGCGGGCACGGTGTTTCTCACTCTTGCTGATGAATGGCAGCAGCACCACATAGAAGTGCATGATCAGCTCGACCGCCGGGATATACGCCCATTCAAGGGCCAGAATCAGTTTGCGTACCCAGCTCGGCAAGCTGTTGATAAACACCTTGCTGTCGAAGGTGATGACGTCGGCACGGTCGACGTGATGACGCATGTGCTTGCGCCGCAGATCCTGAAAGTCGGCGTAGCAGCCGCCGGTCATCCAGCTGAAAACCTCGCCCGCCAGCGCGTTGTGCGCAGGCTTGCTGAAAATGGTGCCATGGGCAAATTCGTGAATCAGGTAGGCGCCGATGATCATCGCGTGCGCCAGCAACAGCAGCCCGCCCAGCTTGGCCAGCCAGAACGGAGTCAGCAGCAGACCGAGGCCGATCAGGTAGCCGCCAACGCTGTAGGCGATCGCCAGACTGTTCCAGACGCGGCCATCAGCGTATCGATAAAGGGGTTTGGACGTGGACATGATTCCTCCGCAAGTCCGAATCAGGGCAGGCGCAACGCGCCTGCCCGTGGTCTTACTTGGTCAGTTCACTGACGAAGCTGGCATCGAAGGTGTCGGCAAAATCCGGTACCGCCGGGATCTGCTTGTTCTTCAGCAGCAGGTCGGCAATCACCGCGCCGCTGCCGTAGAAAGAGGTGGTTTCCGCCGACTCGACGAAGTTCAGCCCCATCTCAGCCAGCGGGATGTTGTAGACGCCCTCCATCTGCTCGATTGCCTCGGCGCCGCTCACACCCAGCACCTTGCCGATGATCTCGGCGCTTTCTTCCGGGTGCCCCTGCATGTATTCCAGACCGGCTTGATAGCCCTTGATCATCGCGGTGATGGCTTCCGGGTTTTCCTTGATCTGGTCTTCAGTGAAGGCCAGTACGTCAGTGATCAGGCCCGGTGCGTCCTTGGAGGAATACACCACGTGGAATTTGTCGCCGCCGCCCATCGCGAGGATCTGCGATACGTTCGGCTCGTAGGTCACGCCAATCGGCAGGCTGCCGGAGGCCATGGCGCTGGGGATGCCTTCGGGGGTCATGTTGACGGACTGGATGTCCTTCTCGCCCATGCCGTTGATCTGCAGCGCGTAGGCCAGCAGAAAGTCAGACGGCGACAGCGGGTTAAAGCCCACCTGCTTGCCCTTGAAATCGGCAACGCTGGTGATGGATTTGTCGGCAACGATGGCATCACCACCGTAGGAGAAGTCGATCGGCATCACCACACGGTGCGGCAGGCCCTTGGCTACGGAACCAACCACCTGATCGTAGGTGAGCATGGCGCCATCGACTGCGTTACCGGCCATGGCCGAGGGCAGCAGCGCCGGGTCGTTGAAGAACTGCAGTTCGACATCCAGACCAAACTGCTCGTACAGATCGAGCTTGTCGGCAACGTAGAACGGGCCGTAACCAGCCCAGACAACGGTGCCGATGGTCATCGAGTCAGCGGCCTGAGCAGCAACGGGAGACAGCGCGGCAGCGGCAGCCAGACTGAGGCCGGCCAGAGACTTGCGGATAAAGCTGAAGCGAGGTTCGGTCATGGGTACAACTCCTACACAGTGAGAAAAGGCGCACGGGGACAACGTCGTCATGACGGTCTCCCGGGCTTTTATCCCGCCGTGTAGCCCTCATTCCTTGAGAGCCGGAAAACTCTCGGACCAGACACTTGCTGCGCAAGCCGGAACCCTAGTTCGCCTGAGTACCACTCCGATGTGTGATGCGTCATGAGTCGATGACGACTCATCCCGTTTCACTGAGACTTAATGCACGGTTGGTGCCAGCTTTTCGATAAATATCGAAAATGACTCGTTTATCAACCAGTTGCGCGGGCTGCAGGGCAACAGCACCGATTGCCAGCCGCTCGCTGGCCGAGAATAGCTGCCCTGAATTGGGGCGAGCATCCCCGCCCGCACCCAGATCAGTCGCGCTCACCCTGCAAGGTGGCCAGTACCCGGCGACTCCCGCCATGTTCCCGATGCTCCCCCAGATAGAGCCCTTGCCAGGTGCCAACCGCCAGCCTGCCCGCGCTCACCGGCAGCGTCAGTTGCACGCCGAGCAAGCTCGACTTGATATGCGCGGTCATGTCGTCCAGCCCTTCGTAGGTATGCTTGAAGTAGGGCGCGTCATCCGGCACCGCGCGCCGAAAAAACGCCTCGAAGTCGCCGCGCACCAGCGGATCGGCATTCTCGTTGACGGTCAGCGAGGCCGACGTGTGCTGCAGCCACAGATGCAGCAGCCCGACGCGCATGTCCGTCAGCTCCGGCAGCGCGCGCAGGACCTCGTCATCAATCAGGTGAAAGCCCCGCGTGCGGGGCTTGAGAGAAATGCTGCGTTGCAGCCACATGACCGGTGTCTCCACAGTGCAATTGGGCGCAGGGTAGCACGCCGATCAAAACTGCAGTTTGAGCCCTGCCACGGCAAACCAGCCATCCCTGTCTTCCCCCTCGTCTGCAGCGAACTCGGCAGTACGCCCAAAGGCTCGCTCGTAGTGCACACCCACGTAAGGCACGATGGCGCGATCAACCAGGTCGTAGCTCAGCCGCAGCCCAGCCTCCATGCCACTCAGACCACGGCCGACGCCCACCGCCTCATCGTCGGAAAACGCCACGTCAAACTCCAGCTCCGGGGTCAGATGCAGCCGGTTGGTCAGCAGCAGCTCGTATTCCAGCGCGAGGTCCAGCGACACATCGCCGTGTTCGCTCAGATACAGATTGCTGTCCATCTCCAGCCAATAGGGCAGCAGGCCATTCAGGCCGACGAATGCATAGTGCCGATTTTCACCGTCCGGGGTGTCGAAGCGCAGACCTCCGCGCAGATCGATAAAGTCGCTCACCGGTGTTTGCAGCGCGAGACGGTTGTCGAGCGTCTCCCAGCTGTCGTGGTCGAAGCTGTATTCGGCTTCGCTGAGCCAGAGCGCCTTCAACTCGTCAGTGCCCCACCAGGCTTCGGTGCTCCAGTACCCCAGCTCCTCACCACTGTCACCGTAACGGTATTCCAGCGCATCGGCCTGCAGACCCCAGAAGTAGCCGTGATGCATCGAGTGCGCCATTTGCTCGGCACCTGCCGGTGCGGCCAGCATCAACAGCGGAACGATCAGCCGCTTCATGAATCACCTCCTTGCGGACCGCCTTCAACAATCACGGTGCGGAACATCCCGGCTGCCGCGTGATAGGCCAGGTGGCAATGGAAGGCCCACTTGCCCGGTGCGTCGACTTCCGTCTCCATATACACGGTGGTGCCCGGCGCGACGCTGATCACATGTTTGACCGGATTCCACTGGTCGGCACCGACATCCAGAGTCGACCACATGCCGTGCAGGTGCATCGGGTGGGTCATCATGGTTTCGTTGACGAACTTGAAGCGCACGCGCTCGCCGTACTGCAGCCGGATCGGCTCGGCGTCCGACTCCTTGATGCCGTTGATCGACCAGACATAGCGCTCCATATTGCCGGTTAGCCGCAACTCGATCTCGCGAGTGGGTTCGCGGTCTTCATACAAGGGCTTTTGGGCGCGCAGGTCGGCATAGGACAGGAAGCGACCGTCGTTATAGGCCTGGGGAATGAGACCGCTGCCTTGGGCGTAGAAGGGATCAGCGGGCAGTGCTGCGGCCTCGCCATGGTTCATGTTGCCGTGATCCATACCAGCCATGTCACCGTGGTTCATGCCGCTGTGATCCATACCGGCCATGTCGCCGTGGTTCATGCCGCTGTGATCCATACCGGCCATAGCGCCGTGGTTCATGCCGCTATGATCCATTCCCGCCATGTCGCCATGCCCCATGCCCGCGTGCGCCATGCCCATATCAGCCATGGTCAGCAACGGTGCCGGACGCAGCTCGGGAATCTCACCCTGCATGCCCTCACGCGGCGCCAGCGTGCCGCGGGCAAAACCGGAGCGCCCCATGGATTCGGCAAATACCGTGTAGGCCTTGTCTTCCTTCGGCTGGACGATGACATCGTAGGTTTCCGCGACGCCGATGCGCAGCTCATCCACTGTCACCGGCTGGACGTTGTTGCCGTCCGCCTGCACCACGGTCATCTTCAGGCCGGGCAGGCGGACGTCAAAATAGGTCATCGCCGAGGAGTTGATCAGGCGCAGGCGGACGCGCTCGCCCGGTTTGAACAGCCCGGTCCAGTTCTGCTCCGGCCCCTTGCCGTTGATCAGGCCGGTAAAGCCCTGCACGTCCTCGATGTCGCTGGCCATCATGCGCATATCGCCCCACATCAGGCGATCCCCGAGTGTCGCTGCCAGGCCACGTTCCTGGCTATCGCGCCAGAAGTCACCCACAGTCTGCTGCTGACGGTTGTAGTAGTCAGCGGAGGTTTTCAGGTTACGCATGATGCGGTCACCCGAGTGCGGGTGCTTGTCCGTCAACTGCACCACGTACTCGCGGTCATAGCGAAACGGCTCACGACCATTCGGTTCGATGATGATCGCGCCATAGGCGCCATCCGGCTCCTGAAACCCAGAATGGCTATGGAACCAGTATGTGCCGGACTGCTTGATCGGGAAGCGGTAAGTAAAGGTTTCACCCGGCGCAATACCCGGATAGCTCAGCCCCGGCACACCGTCCATCTGGAACGGCAGCACCAGCCCGTGCCAATGCACCGAGGTGGTTTCCGGCAGGTTGTTGGTGACGTGAATGGTGACGTCTTCGCCCTCGCGAAAGCGCAGAACCGGCCCGGGCGAGGCGCCGTTGTAGCCGATCCCCTGCTTGCGGAACTCACCGGTGTCGATGGTGACCGGGTCGACCGTCAGCCGATACTCGCCGGCCCAGCCAAACAGCGGCAGCAGCGCCAGCGCCGCGGCAATGCCCTTACTCAACATGAATATCTCCCATCATCCCGGACTGGTAGTGGCCGGGCACGTTGCAGGCAAACTCCAGACTGTCAGCGCTGGCAAAGGTCCAGACCAGCTCCGCTTCCTGACCCGGCTCCAGCAACAGGCTGTTGGCATGGTTGTGCTCCATGGTGTGGCCGCCGCCCATGTCCATCATCATCCGTTCGTGGTTGATGTGGCCGCCCTGAATCACCCCGTGCTCAACCATCATCTGCATCTGGCCCTGATGCGCCTCATGCATGGCAGCAGTGCCGATGTTGAATTCATGCACCAGCGAGCCCTCGTTGCGCACCCGCAGGCGCACCGTTTCGCCAGCTGCGACATTCAGTTGCTCGGGCTCGAAGTAGTTGTCGTGCATGACAACCTCAATGGTGCGCTTGGCCGCAGCCGGGGCACCGGGTTGTCCGCCCGCGCCTGGGGATGCCCCGGCGGCCGTCGCCGTGGCAAGCATCAGGCCTGCAGCCAACCAGTTCAGTGTGCGATTCATGTTGTCTCTCCTGTAGCCAATGAATCCGACAGAATTGACAACCACCCCGGTTGCCGATGCACTCTCTGCCCCATCTGTCGGGAATAGCTGCAAGCTTGCCCGCCGAAACTGAATCCTGACTGAACCCGAGCAAAGAAAAAGGAGCCCGCCAGTGCGCCTGCTGCTGGTAGAAGATGACGACCTGCTGCGCGACAGCCTGCATGAGAGCCTGAGTCAGGCTGGCTTTGCGGTGGATGCCACGGGTTCGGCGATGACCGCGGAGCAGTTGATCCAGCAGGAGGACTACCGCCTGATCGTGCTCGACATCGGCCTGCCCGATGGCGACGGCCTGCAGCTGCTGGCGCACTGGCGCGACGCCGGGCGTGACCTGCCGATCCTGCTGCTGACCGCCCGCGACCGCTGGCAGGACAAGGTCAACGGCCTCAAGGCCGGAGCCGACGACTATCTGACCAAGCCCTTCCATCCGGAAGAGCTGCTGGCGCGCCTGCAGGCACTGCTGCGCCGCAGCAAAGGACGCAGTCATACGCAAATGCAGGCCGGCAACTACCTGCTCGACGAAGAGCGGCAGCGGGTGCGCACCCCGGATGGCGAGTGGCACCCGTTGACCGGCACCGAGTTCCGTCTGCTGCGCTGCCTGATGAGCCGTCCCGACCGGCTGCACCCCAAGGAAGTACTGCTCGAGCAACTGTACAATCTCGACGCCGAACCAACCCTGAACACCATAGAAACCTACATCCGCCGGCTGCGCCTGCTGATCGGTCGCGACGCTATCAAGACACACCGGGGGCAGGGCTATGTCTTCAACACCGAAGCCTGAGCGCAGCCGCTCGATTCGCACCACCCTGCTGCTCTGGCTGCTGCCGTTTGCCACGCTGTTCATGCTGCTTGCCTGGTATCTGCATGGGGCGCTGCTGGATCGCATGGCGCGTGACTTCGTCAGCGAACGGCTGCAGCAGGAAGTCGCCATGATCAAGCAGCAACTGACCAGCGGCGGCGGACCGCAAACACTCGACAGCAACTACTTCGGCGCGCTGTCGCACCACCTGTTCGTGATCCGTGCCGGCGACCACACCTTGCTGTCGCACCCGCAGTGGTCCGCGTTGCTGCTGCCCTGGCTGGAACTGCCGAACCAAGGACTGGTCGAGCTGTACGGCACGCCAAACGGCGAGGCCAGCGCCCACCGCTACATGGCCTGGCGCGCCGTGCGCGAGATCAACGGCGAGCCCGTCACCATCGTCGCCGCCGAAGACTACAGCCGCCTGCAGGACGGCGCCCACGAGCTGCACCTGTGGACCGCAGCGGTCGCCATCGGCCTGCTGGCGGTACTGTTCGCCCTGATCCTGCTCGCGGTACAGCTGTCGATGCGCCCGGTGCGCCAGCTGCAGCAGGACCTGCAGGCGCTCAAGCAAGGTCGGCTGCAACGCCTCGATGACGCCGTGCCGCAGGAGTTCAGCGGCTTGATCGGCCAGCTCAATCAACTGCTCGACACCCTGCAGCGCCGCTTGCAGAAAGTGCGTGAAGCGAATGCCAACCTGTCGCACCGGATCAAGACCCCCATCGCCGCCATCAACCAGTTGATCAGCAGCGAACAGCCCATCACGCCCGCAGCCCGCAGTCAGATCAGTCAGCGCCTGGAAGACATCACCCGTCAGCTCGACAGCAGCCTGCACGACAGCCATTCCGGCGGCCCGCTGGCCGGCAGCAGCTGCCAGCCGCTGGAGCAGGCACGCGAGCTGTTGTGGATGCTCGGCCGCCTGCACAGCAACGTCGAGTTCGATCTCGACAGCACGCTGATCGACACCGCCCGCTGGCCGATTGAAGAACAGGATTTCAGTGAGCTGCTGGGGAACCTCGCCGATAACGCCGGCAAGTGGGCGCGCAGCCGCGTTCGGGTACGCCTGAGCGACGACGGCGCACGCCGCTCGCTGGTGGTCGAGGATGACGGAGCCGGTGTTCCGACAGCGGAACGCAATCAGCTCGGTACCCGCGGCTGGCGACTGGACCAGCAGATGCCGGGGCACGGCCTGGGGCTGGCGATCGTGCGCGATCTGGCTGCACGCTATCAGGCCACTGTGCAGTTTGCGGCCAGCCCAATGGGTGGGTTGCTGGTGCGAGTCGAGATCCCCACACAGGCCTGACCCGGCCCACTAACGGGGAGGTCAAGCTCCCGGTCGAGCAGGAGCTCGACCCTCCCGACGACTCCCGCGTCAGCCGCCAACCCACACAACCCGCCCCATACTCTTCACCCTGATAGCCACGTCATCCCCGCGCAGGCGGGGATCCAGACCGGGCTGCGCGGCAACACTGGATTCCCGCCTGCGCGGGAATGACGGTGGAGTGTGAGGTCGGGCAAATCAGTGCGGCCTATAGTGGGCAAATGGGTTACGCATCAAACCGGGCACACAGGTAACACCGCCACCGGAAGCACTTGCCCGGGAAGGTCGAGCTCCCGCTCGACTAGCGTCACTCCCTGCACCGCCAAGGCCGAGCAGGAGTTCGGCCCTCCCAGGCGGCACTGCAAGGGTTACAGACATAAAAAAACGGGGCGCCCAATGGGCGCCCCGTTCTGGTGTTGCGAGTTCTCAGTCAGCGATTACTTTTTGCTGCTGGTGAACTCCGGATAGGCTTCCATACCGCACTCGGAAATATCCACACCTTCGTACTCTTCTTCTTCGCTGACGCGCAGGCCCATCACCAGTTTGATGATGCTCCAGACGATCAGGCTGGCGATGAACACCCACAGGAAGATAACCACGATACCCATCAGCTGAGCAGTGAAGGAAGCATCGCCGTTGGTCAGGCATACAGCCAGCAGACCCCAGATACCGACTACACCGTGTACAGAGATGGCACCGACCGGATCGTCGATCTTCAGCTTGTCCAGAGCCAGGACAGAGAAGACTACGATCACGCCGCCTACAGCACCGATCAGGGTGGCTTGCAGACCGCTCGGAGTCAGCGGCTCGGCAGTGATGGCAACCAGGCCAGCCAGCGCGCCGTTCAGAGCCATGGTCAGGTCAGCCTTGCCGAACAGGATGCGGGCAACAACCAGACCAGCGATCAGACCACCAGCAGCAGCAGCGTTGGTGTTGACGAAGATCTGAGCAACAGCGTTGGCGTCGGAGATGTTGGAAACAACCAGCTGCGAGCCACCGTTGAAGCCGAACCAGCCCAGCCACAGGATGAACATACCCAGAGTAGCCAACGGCAGGTTGGCACCCGGAATGGCGTTGATCTGACCGTTGGAGCCGTACTTGCCCTTACGAGCGCCCAGCAGCAGAACACCGGCCAGAGCAGCAGTAGCACCAGTCAGGTGAACCACGCCAGAACCTGCGAAGTCGAGGAAGCCAGCTTCGTTCAGGAAGCCACCGCCCCACTTCCAGAAGCCCTGGATCGGGTAGATGAAGCCAGTCATGATCACGGCGAAGACCAGGAACGCGAACAGCTTCATGCGCTCGGCAACCGCACCGGAAACGATGGACATGGCAGTCGCAACGAACACGACCTGGAAGAAGAAGTCGGAAGCAACCGAGTAGTACGGTGCATCGTCGCCGCCGGCGAGCACGTCTTCAACCGTGTTTTCAGCGCCAATCAGTACGCCGAAGCTCGGGAAGATACCGCCTTCCGGGCTGGAGTACATGATGTGGTAACCGACCAGCAGATACATGGTGCACGCTACTGCGTACAGGGCCACGTTCTTGGTCAGGATTTCAGTAGTGTTCTTGGCGCGGACCAGACCAGCTTCGAGCATGGCGAAACCAGCCGCCATCCACATTACCAGTGCGCCACAGACCAGAAAGTAGAATGTATCAAGCGCGTACTTGATTTGTACGATGTCTTCCATTTTAAGCCCCCCATATAGGCTTGGTTACTGCTGTCTGTTAAACAACCCGCCTCAGATGGCGTCGGTGCCGGTCTCGCCGGTACGGATGCGGATGGCCTGCTCGAGGTTCACCACGAAGATTTTGCCGTCGCCGATCTTGCCGGTGTTGGCTGCCTTGGTGATGGACTCGATGACGCGGTCCAGCATGTCATCAGCGATTGCGACGTCGATCTTGACCTTCGGCAGAAAGTCGACAACGTACTCAGCGCCACGGTACAGCTCGGTGTGGCCCTTCTGACGGCCAAAGCCCTTGACCTCGGTTACGGTGATGCCCTGAACGCCAATTTCAGACAGCGCTTCACGCACGTCATCCAGCTTGAAGGGCTTGATTACAGCCGTTACTAGTTTCATTTTGATACTCCCGTGTGATGGACTGCCCTGGGGGACAGCACAAGTCTATGCCGAGTTAGAGGCTTTTAGAAACGGACAAAGCAAAAGTGCTGTCGCAGTCGTCAGAATCGCCGACACGCCCTGCACATGCCGGCGCACTCATCTCGACACAGGCAGAGATCAATTGCTTCCCTGCCCCCTCTGGCAGCGCCTGGGTGTTCCCGCTGCCAGACAGCGGATTGCGGGTCAAACCTGCCAGGGTCAATCGCTTCATTATTGTGCTCCCGATGTGATCGCTCACGATTCTGGCTGCGCCCCGACGCTGTGCCCCGTTATGGGATACGCCGCCGGAATCAGCTGAAGCATGCTTTGCAGAAACCCTGCCAATTTTGTTTTTCCTATTTATTTCAAATACTTAAAATACAATGACAGCTATAGACCAGCATTAACACGCGGTTCGTGCACCAGTGTAGTGCAACACCATGGTGCGCGCGCACAATGTACGCACAACCAAAGCGCGGATTACGGCAGACCGAATCGGGGTGCTAAACTTAGCTCCCCGTCAGCCCTCAAACCCGCAGGTGAAAAAGGCATATGCTGCACAAACTGGTGATCGACACCGTCAGCGCTCAGGCAACCAAACTGCTGATGAGCGAGCAGGGACTACCCAACGTTGAAGTCGAGAAGCATCTGAAGGCATTGCTGCAAAGCGCGCTGAGCAAGCTCGATGTGGTCAGCCGCGACGAGTTCGATACCCAGCAGACAGTGCTGATGCGCACCCGCGAACGCCTTGAGGCGCTAGAGAAGCGCGTCAGCGAACTGGAAGCCAAACAGGGCTGACAGGACACACCCGGCAGCGGGGCCCGCTGCCAACCTCACCGTTATGACCTGACCCTCGGCAGTATCAGGTATTGATCAAGGAGCGATCATGTCCCTGGCCACCATCCACAGCCGCGCGCGGCTGGGAATTGATGCACCGGCCGTGCAGGTCGAAGTACACCTCGCCAACGGAATGCCCAGCCTGACGCTGGTAGGCTTGCCGGAAACCGCTGTTCGCGAAAGCAAGGATCGGGTGCGCAGTGCGCTGCTGAACGCCCAGCTTGAGTTCCCTGGCAGCAAGCGCATTACCATCAGCCTGGCGCCCGCCGACTTGCCCAAGGACGGCGGACGCTTTGATCTCGCCATTGCCCTCGGCCTGCTCGCCGCCAGTGGCCAGATTCCGGCACAGGCCCTGAATGACTGCGAGTGCATCGGCGAGCTGGCGCTGTCCGGTGAGCTGCGACCGATTCAGGGCGTGCTGCCCGTGGCGCTGGCCTGCCGGGAAGCGGGGCGCAAGCTGATCCTGCCAGCTGCCAACGCTGCGGAAGCAGCCTTGGTCAGCGGTATTGAGCTGATCGCCGCTGAACACCTGCTGCCGCTCTGCGCCCACCTGCGGGGCGAAGCAGGCTTGCCGGAGCTGGCCACAGTCAACCCGCCGCCACCGTCCTCCCTTGCCGACCTCGCCGATGTACAAGGGCAGGAGCAAGCCAAAAGGGCGCTGATCGTCGCTGCCGCTGGCGGTCACAATCTATTGCTGTTTGGCCCACCCGGCACCGGCAAAACCCTGCTTGCCAGCCGCCTGCCCGCCATCCTACCGCCGCTGCAGGAAAGCGAAGCACTGGAGGTCGCCGCGATTCAATCGGTCTGCGACCGAACCCCGCTGAGCAGTTGGCCGGTACGCCCGTTTCGCTCGCCCCATCATGGTGCATCGGCGGCGGCACTGGTCGGCGGCGGCAGTCAACCGCGACCCGGCGAGATCAGTCAGGCCCATCACGGCGTGCTGTTTCTCGACGAGTTGCCGGAGTTTGATCGCAAGGTACTGGAGATGCTGCGCGAGCCACTGGAGTCCGGCGCAATCCACATCGCCCGGGCACGGGAACAACTGCGCTTTCCCGCCCGGTTTCAGATGGTGGCCGCGATGAATCCCTGCCCCTGCGGCTACCTCGGCGATCCATCCGGTCGCTGCCGCTGCACGCCCGAGCAGGTTCAGCGCTATCGGGGCAAGCTGTCCGGCCCGCTGCTCGACCGCATTGATCTGCATGTCGCCATGCGCAACGAGCCATTCAGCCTGCAAGGCAATGCCGGTCCGGGCCAACCGGACAGCGCGACCGCAGCAGCGCAGGTGGCTGCCGCCCGGGCGCGCCAGCTGCAGCGCCAGCAACGTTTGAATGCCCACCTCGGGCTGGAGGGATTGCGCAGCCATTGCCGTCTAAGCGAAACGGATGCCCAGTGGCTGGAGCAGGCCGTCATTCGCCTTGGCCTGTCCCATCGGGCCAGTCACCGGGTGCTCAAGGTTGCCCGGACGCTGGCCGATCTCGATGCCACAGAGCAGATCAGCCGTCCGCAGCTGGCCGAGGCGCTGCAGTATCGGCAACTCGACCGCCAGCCGGGCTGAGGGCGCACGGCACCCAGAACTGGCGAATGCGAACGCGTGGTCTATAGTGGAAAGCAGTGGGGCGGCACCGGTGCCGAGACGCTGGCGCCAGCGGTGCCGGTTGTCGCCTTGCGTTGAAACGCGAAAATCAGGAAATGAGGGACAGGCCAGCAGACGGCTGGAGTACTTCCTCCCGGCCTACCGCGTACGCATCCATGAAGTAGCACAACTCCTCGAACGCCAGCGCCGGGCTGATGAAATACCCTTGCACCTGATCACACCCGAGGCTGCGCAGGATCTCCAGCTGGCCGCGGTGCTCAACCCCTTCGGCAACCACCTCCAGGCCCAGACTGTGGCCCATGTCGATCATCGCCCCAACCAGCTGGCGGTCAGCGGTGCGCTCGGCAATCGCCTTGACGAAGCTACGATCAATCTTCAGCAAATTGATCGGCAGGCTGTGCAGGTGAACGAATGACGAGAAGCCGGTGCCGAAGTCGTCCAGCGAGAAGCGCAGGCCCAGCCCGGTCATACCGTCCATGGTCATCAGCACCTGTTCGGGCTGCTGCATCACCGCGGTCTCGGTCAGTTCGAACTCCAGCCAGTGGGGGTCAATACCGGTGCGCTCAAGCAAGCGCTTCACGGTCGACAGCAACGCGCTGTCCTGGAACTGTCGGAAGGACATGTTCACCGCCACATGTACCGGCGGCATGCCCAACTTTTTCATCTGCGCCAGATCGTGGCAGGCACGGGCAATCACCCAGTACCCCATCGGCACGATCAGGCCGGTCTCCTCGGCCAGCGGGATAAACTCGTTGGGCCCCAGCAGGCCGCGTTCCGGGTGACGCCAGCGAATCAAACCCTCGAGTCCCACAATCTTGCCGCTGTTAAGCTCGACCCGCGGCTGATAGTGCAGCTCAAACTCGCTGCGCCGCAGCGCGTGACGCAACGACGCTTCAAACTCGATCAGGCTGTGTGCCTGCAGGTTGATGCGCTCGTCGTAGAAGTGGTAGTTGCAGCCGCGCTGCCCCTTGGCCTGCAGCATCGCCAGGTTGGCGTGCAGCAACAGGCTGTCGACGGTCTGCCCGCCTTCGGGATAGGTCGCAATGCCGACACTGCAGCCAAGCAGCATGCCTTCGCTGTTGACGTTGAAGGGCTCGGCCAGCTCATTGATGATCTTCTGCGCGATCTGCAGCAGGTTGCCGGCCGAACCGTAGTCCTCGACCACCAGAGCGAACTCGTCGCTGCCCATGCGGCCGATGGTGTCGGTGTTGCGCAGCACCGAGCGCAGGCGGTCAACCACATCACAGATGATGGCATCACCGGCACTGTGTCCGAGGGTGTCATTGACGTGGCGGAAGTTATCCATATCGACGCAGAACACAGCGAGCGGCTGATTGGTGCGCAACGCCCGACGCATGCCCTGCTTGAGTCGGTCCTGCAGCATCTGCCGGTTGCAGGTTCCGGTCAGCGAGTCAAAGCTGGCAGCCCGCTCAAGCGCGGTGCGCAGCCGATGACGCTCAATGGCGTACTGCAGGCAGCGGACGATCTCGCTGGCGGAGGACTGATCCCAGATGCTGTCATTCAGCCCGTTGTTGAAGCTGGAGAAATCCGGCTCACTGGCCAGATGGATGACCGGAACACCGCAATCCTGCAGCAACGGCAGGTTGGCTGTGCGCGCCAGCACAGCCTGCACTTCGCCCTGGTTGATTCGGGTCTGCAACTGATGCCAGTCATCGGCGCGCTCAAGTACGAAAGGCAGACGAGCCACTGCCGACAGCCGACGACAGAGCTGCACAAAGGCTCCGTGGTCGCTATCGAGCAACACTATCCGCTGCGTCGCGCCGTCATCGCTCAACTGGCGATCCCCCAAGGTTCGAGAACAACACTCACTGTAACCATCTCACCCTCCAGCCAGCACAAGCTATCTTCTTGATTTGACTGACATCTTTCTTTCAAACCGCACAAAAATCAGATCGAGCAGGTGTGTTACGCAGTGCCTCGAGTAACAAAGATTCTTTTAAATTTAGATATATACAGCATTTTTGTGAAGTCAGTTATAGCGAAATTTTGCCCAATTACCAAGTTTTCCCGCGCACCACTCATCCGGTCTCTGAACGAAAACTGCTACTATTGCCCGCCCGCCAAGGAGTCTCCGCACCGTGTCACAGCTCAACCCCCGCCAACAGGAAGCCGTCGAATATATCAGCGGGCCGCTGCTGGTTCTGGCCGGGGCTGGCAGTGGCAAAACCAGCGTCATCACCCGCAAGATCGCGTACCTGGTCAAGGAATGCGGCATCCGGGCGCAGAACATCATCGCCGTGACCTTTACCAACAAGGCAGCGCGCGAAATGAAGGAGCGTGTTGGCAAACTGCTCAAGGGGCCGGATGCCCGCGGCCTGACGGTCTCCACCTTCCACAACCTCGGCCTGAACATCATCCGCAAGGAGCATCAGCGCCTGGGCTACAAGCCTGGCTTCTCGATCTTCGATCAGCAGGATGCCATGGCGCTGATTACCGACCTGATGCACAAGGACTACGGCGCAGACGACGGTGGGGAAGGCATTCAGGCGCAAATCTCAAACTGGAAGAACGACCTGATCCTGCCGGAGGAAGCACTGGCCAAGGCCAAGACCCCGCAGGAACAGACCGCCGCCAGCGTCTACATGCACTACCAGCGCACGCTCAAAGCGTATAACGCAGTGGATTTCGACGACCTCATCCTGATTCCGGTGGTGCTGTTTCGCGACAACCCGGACGTGCTGGAGAAATGGCAGTTTCGTATCCGCTACATGCTGGTCGACGAGTATCAGGACACCAACGCCAGTCAGTACCTGCTGGTGAAGATGCTGGTCGGTGGCCAATCGCGCTTTACCGTGGTGGGTGACGATGACCAGTCGATTTACGCCTGGCGCGGCGCGCGGCCGGAAAACCTCGCGCTGCTGAAAGAGGATTTTCCCAACCTCAAGGTGGTTATGCTTGAGCAAAACTACCGCTCCACCAGCCGTATCCTGCGCGCCGCCAACACGCTGATTGCCAACAATCCGCATGTATTCGAGAAACAACTGTGGAGCGAACTGGGTTACGGCGAACCATTACGCGTTATCCGCTGCCGCAATGAGGAGGCCGAGGCCGAGCGGGTTGCGGTGGAAATTCAGAATCAGCACCACCAGCACAAGCGCGACTGGCGCGACTTCGCCATTCTCTACCGCGGCAACCATCAGGCGCGCCTGATCGAACTCAAGCTGCAGCACCATCAAATCCCCTATCACCTGTCTGGCGGCACCAGCTTCTTCAGCCGCCAGGAAGTCAAGGATCTGATGTCCTATCTCCGTCTGCTGGTAAATCAGGACGACGACAACGCGCTGCTGCGGGTGATCAACGTGCCACGCCGGGAAATCGGCCCAGCCACGCTGGAGAAGCTCGGCACCTACGCCAACGAGCGCCAGATCACCATGTATCAGGCCTGCACCGAGATCGGCCTGGGCGAGCGACTGGATGCGCGCTACACAGAAAAACTGCAGCGCTTTATCACCTGGCTAGATGGCATCCGCAAGCAATGCTACGAGGGCGACCCGATTGAAACCCTGCGACGCATGGTGCTCGATCTGGACTATGAGAACTGGATTCGCCAGAACTGTTCCAGCGACGAGATTGCCGCCAAACGCATGGGCAACGTCTGGTTCCTGCTCGACTCGATCAAGAGCATCCTTGAGAAAGACGAGAGCGGCGAAAGCAATATCGAAGACGCCATCGCCAAGCTGGTCTTGCGCGACATGCTTGAACGCCAGGAAGAGGAAGAGGACTCCGACCGGGTTCAGTTGATGACCCTGCACGCGTCCAAGGGTCTGGAGTACCCCCACGTCTTCATCATGGGCATGGAGGAAGAGATCCTCCCCCACCGCTCCAGCATCGAAACCGACAGCGTCGAGGAAGAGCGTCGACTGGCCTACGTCGGCATTACCCGCGCGCGCAAGACACTGGCGTTTACCTTTGCCGCCAAGCGACGCCAGTTCGGTGAAGTCATCGACTGTGCGCCTAGCCGCTTCCTCGACGAGATCCCGCCGGAAGATCTGGAGTGGGAAGGCACCGAGGAAGCCCCGGTCGAGCAGAAGCAGGCTCGGGGCAAAGCGGCGCTGTCCAACCTGCGCGACCTGCTCAAGGGCTCCTGAGGCAGAAAACAAAACGCCCCGCACAAGGCGGGGCGTTTCTCTGCAGCACGATGCGTCTGATCAGAGGCCAGACATCTCGTGAATTGCAGCAAGCAGCTCTTCGTCAGAGCAGTCGCCACAAGTCCCTTTCGGCGGCATGGCGTTCAGACCATGGATCGCGTTCTGCAGCAGACCGTCGAAGTCACCACCGTGACCGTCCAGACGAGCTTGCCAGGCACCGGCGTCACCAACCTTCGGCGCACCCAGGACACCAGAGCTGTGGCAGGCAGAGCAGAACTTGCCAACAACGTCAGCACCCGAACGCGGACCTGCAGCAGCGGCACCGCCGCCAGCAACTTCTTCCGCACACGGATCACCCGCCAGGCAGACGGTACCGTAAGGCTTCAGACGTTCAGCGATAGCCTCTTCGTTCGCGGTGGCAGCGAAAGCATTACCGGCTACTACGGCCAGCATGGCCGCCGAGGCCAGCAGAATCTTCTTCAAAGTCATCACCTTGTGCATCCTCATCATGGCTATAAGTGTTGCGCCCAAGTGCATTGCCCGGACAATGTGCGCGAGTATACCGATAAACCCCCACCCGACAAAGTACCCCGCTTGCAGCAGAGCGCAAGGAATCCAGCCCGGGGCATGGACGTCGCCCCGTTCAATGCGTATCATTGCCGCGCTGAAACGCACCTGCCGCCGCCCGCAACACGCAAGGGCACCCAAGGTGCGGCCAAAGGTCGCAATGACCGCCACAGCGCAACGCACTCGTAGCTCAGCTGGATAGAGTACTGCCCTCCGAAGGCAGGGGTCGTGGGTTCGAATCCCGCCGAGTGCGCCATTTTCCGACGATGCTCCCGAAATATTGTCAGCCTCTCGCCGCGATCTACTGCGGTCGGCTCTCGCCTGTCTAATCGATACGCCACCAAGGGACCGCAACAAGGCTCACTAGCCGCGCAGACAGCACAGCCTCTCTTCGACATGACTACCCGGGGCCGCGCCGCTTCCATTGCAAAAGTGGCTCATAAACGCGACGGCGAGCGGCCGCTGAAACCAAAGCCGCCAACAACATCAGAATGACTTCGACCGGCCAAACCAAACCGACAGCCCACAGGAAAAGCGCCGGGATCTGCGCGATAAGAAAATGGGCCAACGGCCACCGACAAAATACCCAGCCGAAAACCAGCCACGGAATCCACGTCAGATAGACGCTCGCCGCTTTGAATCTATCCAGCTGCTGCCGTGGAGAAGCTTGCCGCTCGGCTTCCAGCCAGCGCCTGAAATGCTCAGCCGTTTCAGCCTCTTGCGCGGCCATCTGCTCGGATGAAAAGACCTGCGAGCGACTTGCTTCCAGAGCCGTCTTATCCTGATGGGTGTATACGACTACGCCACGACATGAGACGAGCCCGATTACCATCAAGCTGAGCACCAGATACATCGCGCCCCAGAAGATCGACTTAATGGGAAAAACACTGTCCCTACTCATACCTGCACGCCCTCCATCGCCATACACGCCTTCAAGTCCGTCCATCCAGTTAGGCGTCCGCAGCCCCCGCGGGTTGCAGACTAAAGAAAACAGCGAGCATCACACTCCAATACGCGTTGCGTACGAAGCAGAGCAAACCCGCTCCAAGGAGTAAGGCGGCCATCCACATTCCGATCACCCACCGGCTCGGCTTACGTGTTCTGCATCCGCCATAGGACCAAGGTGTAATAGCGCATTCCAGAGTGCCGCAATAGTATTGAGAATGGCAACTTGAAACAGTTTTCTCACTCCGCCCCAGCAGCAAAATCGCAACAAATCCGCTGTAATTTCTGACACCGGAGCTGAAGCCATTACGGCCTGGCAGCGGCAACCTCGAGCACCTGGTAATCAAGGGCCCTTCAGGCACGCCACCCCCTCTTCGCACATCCCTGTCTGTCCAGTTTCAGGAGCCTCCAATGTCCGTCAGAAACCTGTCTATAGGCCTGCGTGCGGGTCTGTTCTTCGCCCTGATGACGCTGCTCATGGTAGTCGTCGGAGCTGTTGCGTTACTTCAGATGCAGCGCATGCATGACTTTTCTGACGAGGTCGACAAAAACTGGCTACCGGCAATTCTCGCGAGCAATGAGATTGGCCTGGCGACCTCCAGAGTCCGCGCGCTGTCGCTGCGCATGCTGACGCTGCGAACCGAAGCTGACATCCGGGACAGTCTCGCCCGCCTGGAAGACGCCAAGTCCGACATGCAGGCCGCCGACGCCCGCTACCAGCAGTTGATCTCCAGTCCGCAAGAACGCGCAGTCTATGATCAGTTCGTCGCCGCTCGTGAGCGCTACATGACGCAGGAGAAGATCGTCGTTTCGTTCGCGGCCGAAGGCCGCATGGCAGAGGCCGAAGCTGCGGTTACCGGCGGCCTGAACGAGTACGCCAACACCATGATAGAGAAATTGGCTGCGCTGACCGCGTTCAATCAGCAAGGCGCTACCGCAGCTGCTGCCAACGTCAATACGGTTTATCAACGCAGCGTCGCCGTCGTACTTGCCTTGGCGACCGCCAGCGTCATTATGACCATTGCTCTCGCCCTGACTTTGACCCGCAGCATCGTGCAGCCACTTGGCCAGGCAGTACAGGTTGCCCGCACTGTTGCGGCAGGCGATCTGTCGCGCCCGATTCACGGCAAGGGCCGCGACGAGCCGGCCGAACTGCTCAACGCGCTGGCGACCATGCAGCAAAACCTGAGTGCAACCATCCAGGGCATCAGCCATTCGTCATCCCAACTGGCCGCCGCCGCCGAAGAGCTCAACACGGTGACTGAGGATGCGGCACGCGGTCTGCGTCAGCAAAACAACGAGGTAGAGCAGGCTGCCACCGCGGTGAACCAGATGACCGCCGCCGTGGAAGAGGTGGCGCGGAATGCAGTCAGCACTTCCGAGGCGTCACGCGAAACCGATCAGCACGCGGTAAACGGCCAGGAGCAGGTGCGCCGGACCGTGTCGTCAATCAACGCCCTGAGCAACGACCTCGGCCAGACCGCCGAAGACGTGGAAGCGCTGGCGGCCGAGGTCAACAACATCACCCAGATGCTCGATGTAATTCGCGCGGTTGCCGAACAGACCAACCTGCTGGCACTCAATGCTGCCATCGAGGCAGCCAGAGCAGGCGAGCAGGGCCGCGGTTTTGCCGTTGTAGCAGATGAAGTTCGCGCCCTCGCACACCGTACTCAGCAGTCGACGCAAGAAATAGAACGCATGATCGCCAGCGTGCAAAAAGGTGCCAGCAATGCCGTGGAGGCCATGCAGGGCAGCACTAGCCTGGCCGGCTCAACACTCCAGCTCGCGCAAGCGGCTGGCGAAGCACTGGCAGGGGTAACACGTGCGGTCAGCGCCATTAACGAACGCAACCTGATCATCGCCAGCGCCTCGGAGGAACAGGTTCAGGTCGCGCGCGAAGTTGATCGCAACCTGGTCAACATTCGAGACCTGTCGATGCAGAGTGCCGCCGGTGCTGAACAAACCAGCGGTGCCAGCCAGGAGCTGGCTCAGTTGGCCATCCGCCTGAACGAACTGGTCGCAGGATTCCGCCTCTGACTTGAGCCCTGGCGCGCGCGCCGGCTCACGCCGCCGCTGAAGGCCGCAGCCAATATCTCCTGCAAATGCGAACCAGCGGGCAAAAGACCACCCTGGAGCGAGCCAAATCGGTTACAGTGCCGGCGCCCGCCAGAAGAGACCAAGCGGTCTATCTCAGCTATTTCCACTACGAAGACGACTGCCAGCAGGTCTCCGCATGGGCGATTCACAGTGAAGGTGGCACACATTCAGGAGAATACCGAAACATGAAACACACTCGCATCCACGCAGGCCTGCTGAGCCTGATCGCTGCCGGCATGCTGACCGCAACCCAGGCAAACGCATTTGGTCTGGATTCGCTGAAGTCAGCCGCAGGTGCGGCACTGAGCGCAACCGCGCAAGGTGGCGAAGCAGCCGGCGCCGAGAACCTGGCACAGCAGCAGGACGTGCTGATGCAGCGCTTCAATGCCAGCATGAACAACATGCTGACCGCGCAGGCGAAAACCCTTGAGGCAACCGGTCAAACCGACATCGCCAGCC
This sequence comes from Pseudomonadaceae bacterium, assembly GCA_038114645.1. GTDB lineage: Bacteria > Pseudomonadota > Gammaproteobacteria > Pseudomonadales > Pseudomonadaceae > Halopseudomonas. Next base: position 69,599 of record JAYNRF010000004.1, read on the forward strand.
GCACCCTGGCCGCCGCCGCCAATTACACCCAAGGCGCCGACATCAACAGTGCGGCGATTGCCGCTGATACCGAGCTGACCACCAGCAACCAGGCGCTGATCCAGAGCCTGCTGTCGCAGAGCGGCTCGCTGAGCAGCGCCAACCGCGCCACGCTGGCCGAAGCCATTCCCTACTACCAGAACGGCCTGCAGGAAGGCTCTGCCCTGAGCGGCGCGTTCCAGAGCTGGCTGAGCAATGCCAAGGGCAGCGCCGGCTCGCTGCTGTCGAATCCCCTGGCGGCAGGTGAACTGACCAACAGCATCAGCCAGGCCAGCACCGTCGCCAGCAAGCTGCCGAGCCTGATCAATGCCTGGAGCGGCACGTCGCAGTCGTTCCTCAATCTGGCCAACGCCAACCAAGTAGATGCCGGCCAGATCCAGTCGATCCTCGCTGCACTGAACTGAGCCAGCCTCGCTGTAACCGGGCGCCGTTCGGCGCCCGGTCTCGCGCCATGCTGCACGCCAACTCTTTGCCACAAACTGTCGCCAAGTCGACAGATTCAGCGACCTCCAACTCCCTAAGGTGAACCCCCTGGCCGGGCCAGTTACGGCGCGACCCTTTACGGAGAATAAAAAGATGAGTTACGCATCCAAGGTGGTCTGGATCACCGGTGCTTCTTCCGGCATCGGCGAAGCGCTGGCCAAGGCCATGCTGGCACAAGGTGCCAGCGTCATCCTCTCGGGTCGCCGCGCCGACGCGCTGCAAGCAGTAGCGGCACAAGCGCCAGACAACACCCTGGTGCTGCCCTTTGAAACCACCGACTACGACCGCCTGCCTGCGCTGGTCGAGCAGGCATGGGCCTGGCGCGGCCGGGTCGACCTGCTGGTCAACAATGCAGGGATCAGTCAGCGCAGTCTGGCGCTGGATACCAGTCTGCAGGTCTATCGTCAGTTGATGGAAGTCGACTACCTCGCCCCGGTCGCTCTCACCCAACTGCTGCTGCCGCGTCTGGTCGAACAGGGCAGCGGTCAGCTGGCGGTTGTCAGCTCGGTTGCCGGCAAGCTCGGCGCGCCGCTGCGCACGGGCTACTGCGGCGCCAAGCACGCGGTAGTCGGCTACTTTGAAGCGCTGCGTGCCGAGGTAGAAAAAGCCTACGGTATTGGCGTCAGCATCATTATTCCGGGATCGGTGCGTACCGCAATCGCCACCAACGCCCTTGAGGGTGCCGGGCAGGCCCGCGGCCGCTCAGACGCCAATATCGAAAACGGCATCGACCCGGACGATGCAGCCCGTACCATCCTCGACGGACTGAGCACTGGGCAGCACGACATCGTCGTTGCCGAGGGCATGGAGCTGATGGCACTGCAGATGCGCGCCAGCGACCCCGAGCGCACCTTCGCCTTCACCGCCGCCGAGGGGGAAAAGCTGGCAAAGCAACGCGCAGAACTGGGTGCCGGTGCCTCCATCGACCCCAACGCGGTCAACCACTAAGCGCTCGCGTGGCAATCAGGCTGTTCCGGGTCTAACGTGATATGGGCTAGCGCATCACGGGCGTGGTGCGCGCTGCCTCAACGAAGGAGTGTTGACCTATGAAACACCTGATCCTGGCGCTGCTCTGTGCAATGGCACTGGCGGGTTGTTCCAGCGAGTACATCATCAGTACCAACAGCGGCGAGATGATAGCCACCGACAACAAGCCCAAGCTCGATGAAGACACCGGCATGTACCTGTTTGAGGATGCCGAAGGGCGCGAACAGGCTATCCCGGTGTCCAGCGTCAAGCAGATCATGGAGCGTTGAGTACTGCAGTCCGTCAGGCAGGGTGTCCGACCGGGCACTCTGCCGGCAGCGCACCAAGCACTGCCTGTCGATACGCTGTCAGTTCGAACCAGTAAGGCCCCAGCCCCCGATAATCGCGTTCCGGCCAACCGCCCATCACCCACTGCACCCAGCCGCCGTGTTCACGCACCTCGGCGTACAGCTGCGAGCAATCGACATCGCCGCAGCCGCAGCCCAGCAACACCAGCCGCGCAGGATGACCATCTGCACTGCGCTGCCAGGCCGGTCGGGCGCACCAGTCCACCTCCTCGGTACACAGAAAGGTATCGCCAAACGGGAAGTAGCCCTGGGCCAGCTCAAACTGCCGCACCAGTGTGGTCAGCAGTTGACCATCAATCCCTATTTCCAGACGCGTTTTACCGGCAAGCGCCTGCCAGCGCAGTTGCAACGTGTTCACACCGCTCTCCAGTCAACGGACACTCAGTCTTTGGTGGAAACAGGGGCAAGCATAGCAGGGATGCAACACAGCAACGGGGAAGCGCCCGGCAAACCGCGGACGCTAAAGCGGGGAATCAGAAGCGGCTGAACATATCGCTTACAGACGCAATCGGCGCACTGACAAAGGACGGTGCCGGCAGATCGGACTGCGCGGACACAAAGACGGATGCGGCGCAGAAGGCCACAGCAAGCACGGTCGGCATCAACCACGCGGAATAGCGACGAGTCATGTCGTTCTCCTTGCATGCCTCCCGTAGGGGCACGCTTATATTGTTCTTGTTCGTGAAAAACAGTCTGTTGCAGAAATCGCTATCAGTCCAGCAAAAAATACCACCAATCGTCGGGTTGTCTTGGCACAGTTCCCGCTCTAGACACTGTCACGCAGCAGTCGCAAACCATTGAATACCACCAGCAGACTGACGCCCATGTCGGCAAACACCGCCATCCACATGGTCGCCGCCCCCATCAACGTCAACGCCACAAACACCGCCTTGATGCCCAGCGCCAGCCAGATGTTCTGGCGCAGCACCCGCAGGGTTCGGCGGGACAGGCGAATGAACGCTGGCAACTTGCGCAGATCGTCGTCCATCAGCGCGACGTCGGCGGTTTCGATCGCGCTATCACTGCCCGCTGCCGCCATGGCAAAGCCGATATCGGCTGCCGCCAGCGCCGGGGTGTCATTGATTCCGTCACCGACCATGCCCACTGTCCGGCCTTTGCCGCTTTGCGCCTTGATCAGCGTCAGCTTGTCCTCGGGCAGCAGGTTGCCGTAGGCGTGATCGATGCCGACCTGAGTGGCGATTGCCTGGACCGTGGGCGCGTTGTCACCGCTGAGGATCAGACTGTCGACGCCCAGCGCGTGCAGCTCGCGAATCGCATCACGGCTGCCCGGTTTGAGGGTATCGGCCACCGCAAACAGCCCGAGCGCCTGCTGCTCACTGCACAGCACCACCAGCGACTTGCCCTCGCGCTCCAGCGCGCTCAGACGCTCTTGCAGCGCCTCGGTCATCAGCCCGCGCGCTACCGCCAGCCGCGCGTTGCCGAGGAAATATCGCGCGCCTTCGATCAACCCGCTGACGCCCTGACCGGGCAGCGCGCTGAAGTCATCAACCTCCAGCAGCGGCTGGCGATTGGCGTTGGCCAACGCGCGGGATACCGGGTGATCGGACCGCGCCGCCAGGCTGGCCGCCAGTTGCTGCGCGGCCGCGGCATCCACGCCGTCGAGCAGCTGGAAATCGGTCTGCACCGGGCGCCCCTCGGTCAACGTACCGGTCTTGTCGAGGGCGATCAGATTCAGTTGGCCACCCTGTTCCAGGTGCACGCCTCCCTTGATCAGCAGCCCCTTGCGCGCGCCGGCGGCCAGTGCACTGACGATGGTTACCGGGGTGGAAATCACCAATGCACAGGGGCACGCCACCACCAGCAGCACCAGCGCCCGGTAGATCCACTCGTACCAGCCGGCATCGGTAAACAGCGGCGGCAGCACCGCCATCAGCAACGCCAGCACGCAGACTGTCGGGGTGTAACGTGCCGCAAAGCGATCGACGAAGCGCTGGGTGGGCGCCTGCTCACTCTGGGCCTCTTCCACCGCGTGAATGATACGCGCCAGCGTCGACTGGCTGGCCACCGCGCTGACCCGATATTCAAGGGTGCCGTTCTGGTTGATGGTGCCGGCAAAGACGCCGTCCCCCGTCTGCTTGTCGACTGGCATGCTCTCGCCGGTGATCGGCGCCTGATTGACCGTTGAACGCCCGCTGACCACCTCGCCGTCGAGCGCAATCCGTTCCCCCGGACGCACCCGAACCCGCGCGCCAACAGCAACCTCCGCCGCCGGCACCTCGCGCCAGCTGCCATCCTCCTGCTGTACGCTGGCCTGCTCCGGAGCGAGCGCCAGCAACCCGCTGATGGCATCACGGGCGCGGCCCAGCGAGCGTGCTTCAATATGCTCGGCGATCGCGAACAACACCATCACCATCGCTGCCTCCGGCCACTGGCCGATCAGCACAGCTCCCGTCACGGCGATACTCATCAGCGCGTTGATATTCAGCGTCCGATGCCGCAGCGCCACCCAGCCCTTACGGTAGGTATCGATACCACTCAGGGCAATCGCCACCAGCGCCAGCAGGGCTCCGACCCAGCCCGGGCCGTCAGCGAAATGCACCACCTCGGCGGCCAGTGCGACGCCGCCCGCCAGCGCCAACGGCCACCAGGATTTACTGCGCACCACAGCGGGCCGCGCGTCGTCCACCAGCAGACGCGGACTGAACCCCAACTCGGCAATCGCCGCAATGACCGCGTCGCGCCGCTGCGGCAGATGGCTGACCGTGAGCACCCGCTGGAGCAAATTGAATTGCAGCTGCCCTACGCCCGCCATACCGGTCAGGCGCTGGCGAATCAGCCCTTCTTCGGTCGGGCAGTCCATCTGCTCAATGTGAATCCGGCTGAGCTGCTCACCAGCCGCGGGTTCAAGCTCGTGGCCCGGCAGCGCAGGCTCGGCGGCGCAGCAACTGTTGGCGTGACTGGCGTGATCATGGGCGTGATGAGCAGACATGTGACCTCCGGGCAACTTTGAGGCACAGTAGAAACCCTCAAGCCACTACAGAGTCAAGCCTGCCGGAGACGATACAGGTGAAAATCGGAGAACTGGCCAAACGGACCGACTGCACGGTCGAAACCATTCGCTACTACGAGCGCGAAGGCTTGCTGCCGCCAGCGCGGCGCAGCGAGGGCAATTACCGTCAGTACAACGACAGTCACGTCGAACAGCTGGTGTTCATTCGCAACTGTCGGCTGCTGGACATGACCCACATTGAAATCCGCGAGCTGCTCGAGCTACGCCGCCAGCCGCAGGCCAGCTGCGGCGACGTCAACGGCCTGATCGATGCCCACATCGGCCACGTCAGCGAGCGGCTGGCCGCTCTGGCACAGCTGCAACAGCAGTTGGTCGAGCTACGCCAGCACTGCGGCGACGGCAGCGACGTCGACCACTGCGGCATCATTGCTCAACTGCAAACCAGCGGCAGTGTGCAGCCACAGGACGCCGAGTCCCACGTCGGCCGCAGCCACCGCCACTGACGCTCAGACCGTCGTTGCCTGACGCTCCAGCTCGACGCGCAGCTGCGGGTCAAGACGCAGCTGACTGGCCAGCTCCTGCAGGTAAGCACGCTCCATAAAATTCTGCTCATCGACCACCAGCAGGCTGGCCAGATACATCTCTGCCGCCATCTCCGGTGTCTGCGCCGCACGGGCTACCTCCGTCGGATCCAGCGGCTTGCGCAGTTCGGCGTCAAACCAGGCATGCAACTGCGCGTCCCCGGTCAGCCGGGCGATCTCGCCGTCGATCAGCTCACGCTCGCGATCATCGATATGGCCGTCAGCCTTGGCCGCACCAATCAGCGCTCGCAAGATCGCGTGGCTGTGCTGCTCGGCCTGCGCCGGCGGCAGCCGATCCACGGTCTGCGGCTCACCCTGCGGTGCGCTGCCGCTGTTCTGTTGCCAGTGCTGCCAGGCCTTGTAGGCAACCACGCCGAGCGCCGCCAGGCCGCCATATTTGACCGCCTTGCCGCCCATCTTGCGCGCCTTTTTGCTGCCCAGCAGCAGACCGACTGCACCAGCCGCGAGTGCGCCACCACCGGCACCGGACAGCAGGCTGCCTAGCTGACTCGCCCCCTGACGGTCGCCACCCTGGCTGTTCTGGCCCGTGCCAGACAGCGCGCCGCTGGCGGATTTCAGCAGTTGATCAAGCAGGCTTTGGGTATTCATTTAGGTCTCCACAGATGGCATGTCAGTTGCTTCGACAACAGAGTGAGTCCGAACGCTGCTGGCCAGCACGTCATACTTTGTTGCCGCATTTTTCGGTATGGCGCCGCCAGTGTGCGTAACTTGCGCTTAACTGAGACTTAACGCGCCATCGTAATTCGGGGGTCAGGCATGGAAGACAACAATAAGGGCAAGACACTTCTGGTTCTGGGGGGCAGCGGGTTGGTCGGGATGGAGGTGCTGCGTCAGGCGCTCGCCAACCCCGGTATTGCCCGCGTCGTCGCACCCAGCCGCACACCACTGCCGATGGCAGTCAGACATTACGCACACCTGGAAAACCCGCAGGTCGATTTCGAGGCGCTGCCTGAAGACGCCGATTGGTGGCAGGCCGACGCAGCAATCTGTGCGCTCGGCACCACGCGCCAGCACGCCGGCTCCAAGGACGCCTTTCGCGCGGTTGACCGCGGCTACGTCGCCACCTGCGCGCGCCACGCACTCCGCGCCGGCACCCGCACCTTCGTGCTCAACTCCTCGCTCGGCGCCAGCCCGCGTTCCGGCTCGTTCTACCTGCGAGTAAAAGGGGAAGTTGAACAGGATCTGGCGGCGATGGACTTCCGTTCGCTGACGCTGGTGCGCCCTTCGCTGCTGGACGGCGCGCGTCAGGAGGAACGCCCGGGAGAGCTGGTAGGCCTGCTGCTGTCACGCACCTTCAAGCCGGTGATTCCCAAACGCCTGCGCGCGGTCAAGGCCGACGATGTCGCCGCCACACTGCTGCAGGCTGCGATGATGGCGCCCACTGGCAGGCACGTCATCGAGTCTGATGCGATAGCGCGCCGCCGCTAGAGTCTGTTGCCAATTTGCTCACCCGACAGGATTGCGATTCTGCCGGGTGGTTCCGTAGTGGCTCTTTGATTTCACTGTATACTTGCGCGCAGGGTCTAGACTGAAGAGCGATACTCAACCGCAGGATTACGTAAACCTATGATCGTCTACAGCAACACGCGCTTTCTGGTGGTCGATGATTTCAGCGACTTTCGCTCCTCGGTGAAAGCCATGCTGACCCAGATGGGCGCCCAGCACATCGATGTGGCCGCCAGCGGCGCCGAGACGATCGCGCTGTGCAGCAAAACGCGCTACGACGTGATCCTGCACGACTACAACCTGGGCGACGGCAAGAATGGCCAGCAGGTCCTTGAAGAGCTGCACCAGGCCAAGCTGATTGGCCCCCACTGCATCTTCGTCATGGTGACCGCCGAGAGCAGCCAGGCGATGGTGATGGCCGCACTGGAGTACGAGCCGGACGCCTACCTGACCAAACCCTTTAACCGCTCCAGCCTGCAGCAACGCCTGGACCGCCTGGTCGAACGCAAGAAGCTGCTCGCGCCGATACTCGACGCGCTGGCCGCCAATGATCAGGCCGGCGTGGTTACGGCCTGTGACGCCTTGCTGCAGCAACAGCCTCGGCTGGCGCCGCTGTGTCTGCGCTACCGCGCCAAGGCGCTGGCGGCACTGGGTCGTGATGCCGAGCTACAGGCCTTGCTGCAGGGCGTGGTAGACGACCGTCCGCTGCCGTGGGCGCTGGTGATGCTGGCCGACCACCTGCTCGACAAAAAGCAGCTGGAACGCGCCGAAGCCCTCTACGAACAGGGCATCAGCCTGTTCCCGATGCTGCCAACCCTTTACGACGGTCTGGCCCGCGTCAAGCAACTACGCGGCGACCAGCTCAAGGCACAGGTCTTCCTCGAGCAGGCGGTGAAGATCTCGCCCAACAACCCGCAGCGACAAGCCGAACTGGGCCGCATTGCCCGCGAGAACCAGGACCCGGATCGCGCTGTGCGCGCCTTCCGTCAGGCCGTCAACCTGGGCCGCCACTCGGCATTTCGCGACCCCGAGCATCACCTCGGCCTGGCGGACAGCCTCTGCGCCCAGGCCGGCGACAGCGCGCCCAGCCCCAAGGCGCTGCTGGAAATTCGCCAGACCATGGACGACATGACCAGCAGCTGGCGCGGCGACGACGGACTGACCGCCCGTGGCGAGCTGCTGCAGGCTGGTGCGCTGAAGCGGGCAGGCAAAACCGCCGATGCGGCGCAGCTGGCCAGCAACGCAGCCGAGCGCCTGGCCAGTCTGGACGGCTTTTTTGCCGCAGATACCGCACTGCATATCGCCGCCCAACTGCGCGAATTGGGGCAGGCCGAGCAGGCTGACCAGATGCTCAGCACCTGCGCCGAAATCTACGGCGACGACCCCAAGGTCATGGCCGGCATCGCCGAGCAGACCAGCGACCCGGACATCCTGCGCAGCGGCGATCAGGCGATGGAATTGAACCGCCAGGGCATGCAGCTCTACCAGAACAAGAGCTTCCCCGAGGCTCTTGAAGCCTTTCGCAATGCGCTGGCGCTGCAGCCACGCAACATCAGCTACGCACTCAACACTGCGCAGTCACTGTTACGCCTGGTAATGGCCAGCCCGGACGATGCCCTGCGCCAGGAGTGTCTGGATTGCCTCAAGCGGGTACGCAACATGCCGCCCTCAGACCCGCGTTTCGAGCGCTACAACAAACTGCGAGAGCGAGCCGAGTCGCTATGAGCGAGAAACCCTCCGAGCAGTCTCTCGATTTCTCTACCGTGATCGCCTCGACCGTTCACGACATGAAGAACTCACTGGCGCTGCTGACCCAATCGTACGGCCAGCTGGTCGAGCGGCTGCCCGTCAGCGAGCACGACAGCACCGAACGCGGCGTCATCGAATACGAGTTCCTGCGTCTGAACGGCATGCTGGTGCAGATGCTGGGGCTCTACAAACTAGGCGTCGATCAGCTGCCGCTGCGCCCGAGCTACCTGGATGTCGAAGAGTTTCTCGAAGACCAGCTGGCCCGTCACGACGACATCCTGCGTTCACGCCACATTGAGGGCAGTTACGAGGTCGACGAGTTCGGCCTGATGGGCTTCTTCGACGCCGAACTGGTCGGTTCGGTGGTCGGCAACGTGATCAACAACGCGATCCGCTACACCCGCTCGGCCATTCATCTGAAGGCCGGACTGGAAGACGATCAACTGGTGATCACCATCAGCGACGACGGCAGCGGCTACCCGCCGGCGATGCTGAAGAACCAGTCGGATTACATTCTCGGCATCAACATGAGTACCGGCAGCACCGGCCTGGGACTGTACTTCGGCGAGCGGATTGCCCAACTGCATCAGCGTAACGGCGTCTGCGGACATATTGCCCTGAGCAACGGCGGTCAGCTGGGCGGCGGCGAGTTCCGCATCTGGCTGCCCTGAAGCACCGTGACGCCCGCAGGCAGTTCGGGATAAGCTGACCCGGTGTTCTGCGGACGAGCTGCCATGCCCAACCCCACCACTAAAGCGCGCCCATGATCTGGTTCTGGCGATCACTGGCGTCGCTGTGCGTTACTCTTGGCGCGATCGGCGTCGTGGTTCCCGGCTTGCCGACCACGCCCTTTCTGCTGGTCGCCGCCTGGGCTTCGGCCCGTGGCTGGCCGGAGCTGGAAGCGCGCCTGCTGCTGCACCCGCATTACGGCCCGCTAATCCGCGACTGGCGCGAGCACCGCGCCGTGCCGCGCCGGGCCAAGTGGGCGGCCAGTGCGTTGATGCTCAGCAGCATCCTGATGATCTGGCTGCTGCCCTCTCCGCTGTGGTTGCGCTGGAGTCTGCCGCTGTTTCTCTGCTGCGTTGCCGGCTGGCTCTGGACCCGACCGGAGCCGCAACCAGGAGCCAAATCCTAGCGCGGCATCATGCGCACGCCGTTCAGCTCGCTGAGCGGCTGCGGGCGACCCAGATGGTAGCCCTGCGCGTGATCGACCCCCAGCTCGCGCAGCTGCTCGAGGATCTCCTCGCTTTCAACAAACTCGGCCACCGTCTGCAGGCCCATTTCGTGACCGATATTGTTGATCGAAGCGACCATCGCACGGGCTATCGGGTCGCAGACGATGTCCTTGACGAATACCCCGTCGATCTTCAGGTAATCCACCGGCAACGACTTCAGATAGGCAAAAGAGGACAGCCCCGAGCCAAAGTCATCCAACGCGAACTGGCAGCCGATGTCCTTGAGCCGCTGCATGAACACGACGGCCTTGTTCAGGTTGGCAATAGCGCTGGTCTCGGTGATCTCGAAACACACGAGGTTGGCCGGCACACAGTGACGCTCGATGGTCTCCAGGACGAATTCGAGAAAGCTCTCTTCACCTATCGAGGCCGCCGACAGGTTGATCGAATAGTTGCCCAGCGAGCCCGTCTGCCGGCGACTGTAATCACCCAGCCAGGCGAGGAAGTTACCGACCACCCAGCGGTCGATCGCCGAAGCCAGATCGTAGCGCTCGGCTGCTGGCATAAAGGCACCGGGGGGGATGATCCGACCATCCTCGCCCAGCATACGAACCAGTACCTCGTAGCCAGGTTGGCTTTCCTGCTCGCTGATCGCATGGATCGGCTGAACGTAAAGCCGCAGCAGGTCGGAGTCGAGTGCCTGACGCAGCCGATTCACCCACTGCATCTCGCCGCGCCGCTCCTGCATCTGGGCGTCGTCGGCCTGATACAGGTGAATCCGATTGCGACCCGCGTCCTTGGCCGCGTAGCAGGCGCTGTCGGCGGCGCTGAGCAGGACATCCAGGCTGGCCACCTGCTCCTCGATTTGCACCAGGCCGATGCTCACGCCAACCGCAAAGGTTTTGCCCTCCCAACTGAAGCGGTATTCCTCGACCAGCGCCCGAATGCCGTCGACCACCGGAATGGCCTCTTCCAGAGTGCAACCACTCAGCAGCAGCCCGAACTCGTCACCGCCGAGCCGCGCCAGCACATCCGAGCTGCGAATGTGCGACTGGAACAACTTCGCCAACTGCCGCAGCAATTCGTCGCCCGCAGCATGACCGCAGGTATCGTTGACGATCTTGAACTGATCAAGGTCCATGTAGCAAAGCACCTTGTCGGTCCGCTGACCGGCCCCCGGCTGCAGCGCCAGCGCCACCCGACGCTCGAACTCCTTGCGATTGACCAGTCCGGTGAGGGTGTCGTGGGCCGCCTGATGCGACAGCTCCAGCGCGAGCCGACGGTTCACCGTCACATCGCGGAAGGTCAGCACCGCGCCGATGATATGCCCCTCGGCATCACGGATCGGCGCCACCGCATCCTGCACGGTTACCTCACTGCCGTCCTGACGTCGCAACTGGGTCATACTGCCTGCCGGTCGGCTCAGAGCCTGACGGTAGCGCCGCAACAAGGCGCTGACCGGGTTGAGCAGCTTTTCACCGGAGCTCTCATCAAACAGGCAATAGACCTCGTCGAGCGGCTTGCCGACCGCGTCCGCCTCACGCCAACCGGTCAATTGCTCGGCGACCGGGTTGAGATAACGCACCCGCGCATCGGGGCCGGTGGTGATCACCCCGTCGCCGATCGACGCCAGCGTCACCTGCGCCAGCATCTTCTCCTGAAACAGTTGCTGCTCAATCCGTCTGCGCTCGGTGATATCGCGAATCATGCAGGTGTAGAGGTCATCTTCCAGCGAGCCGCTGCTTACCGTCAGCTCAGCGACAAACTGGTCATGCTCGTTACGACTGAACAGCACTTCCTGTTTGATCTCGCTACCGGCGTCGGGCAGCGGCAGACCTTCCCAGTTGCGTTCGGCCACCAACCGCTGCAACGGCTGACCGATCAGCGCACCCGCAGACAGGCCGAACAGGCGCTCGGCACCCGGATTGCAGGTCGCCAGAATGCCATCGCGATTGCAGGTAACGACGCCGTCGCGAATGTCCCGAATGATGCTCTGGGTCACGCCAACCGCACGGCGCAGGGCGTGGATAACCTTGTTGTACTGCGCGGCAATCTGGCCGACTTCGGTGAAAGGTTCCACCGGAACATCACGCTCAAATCGCCCATCACGCTGATGCGCAGCCATGGCTTCCAGCAGTTCGATCAGCTCGGTGCGGGCCCCATGCTCGGAGACATTCAGACCGGCCAGTTCGTCGTCTGGCGTCACCCGCATCGGCCAGAAGCGATTAACCGAGCGCAGCAGCAACCAGGTCAGACCGAAAGCCCACAGCCCGGCGACCACCACACCCTCAAGCTGGGCAACGAATTGCTGCAGGCGCGTCAGGCCGGTGCCAAGCGCCGACAGATCGGCAAACAACGCCACCGCCAGGGTGCCCCAAATACCACTGGCCAGATGCACCGGTACCGCACCAACCGCGTCGTCGATCTGCAGCCGGGTCAATAGTCGATCCGCCAGATACATCACTACCGCGCCAATCAGGCCGATAAAGAACGCCGCCGGAGCGTCCACCACATGCGCACCGGCGGTGATAGCGACCATCCCGGCGATCAAGCCGTTGAGCGGATAAACCGGGTCAATCAACCGCCAGCGCAACCAGGACATCACCATCCCGCCGAGGGTGCCGGCGATCGCCGCCAGCACCGTGTTGGCTATGATCCCCGGCACCCGGCCATCAAAGCTCAAGGTGCTGCCGCCGTTGAAGCCGAACCAGCCGAACATCAGCATCAGCGCACCGAGCATCGCCAGCGGCAGGTTGGAGCCCGGCATGCTGCGGCCATCGCGATCCTGCTCAAAGCGGCCCTGACGCGGGCCCAGAATCAGAATCACCGCCAACGCTACCCAGCCGCCGACGCCATGCACCACCGTTGAGCCGGCAAAGTCGACAAAGCCCCTGTCAGCCAGCCAACCCAGGCCGTCAGCAAACACCCCGCCCCAGGCCCAATGACCAAACAGGGGATAGATGAAACCGGCGATGATCAGCGTGACCAGAAGATAAGAAGAGAAGCGCATGCGCTCGGCAGCCGCGCCGGACACAATCGTTGCTGCCGTGGTGCAGAACATCGCCTGAAACAGGAAGAATGCAGAATGCCAGGTATCGGAGAAAGGCAGCATCGAGAAGCCTTCGCCATACCAGCCGCCGGCGCTGCCACCGAACATCAATCCAAACCCGAACAACCAGTAGCAGAACACCGCAACACTCAGGTCTGCCATGTTCTTCACCGCCACGTTGATGGCGTTCTTGCTGCGGGTCAGGCCCGACTCCAGACAGAGAAAGCCGATCTGCATGTTGAACACCAGACCGGCACACAAAACCAACCACAGAACATCGATCATCGGGATGGGCATGGGCGATACCTGTTCCATTTGGTAACTGGCACTTTGATAGCGCAGCAGTCTTTGCCGCGCACCACCGCGGTGCAGCCGCTGAGCAGATCTATGCGGTCTGGCTCAGGATAGTGCAGAAGAATGCACGTTCTGTACCAAAAGTCGTCGAATTGGTCAGAAACTTGTCGCCAGAAAGGCGTTGAGGACAGCGATGAGGGCAGGTAGAACGCAGGAAAACAGGCGCTGTTTCGGGCGCACCTTGCACCCGAAACAGCTCTGGGACGGGACTATTTAGTCGGCAATATGCACCAGTTGCTTGCCGAAGTTTTTGCCTTTGAGCATGCCTTTGAATGCTTCAACCGCATTGTCCAGACCTTCAGCAACGGTTTCGCTGTACTTCAGCGCGCCCGAAGCCACCTGGCCAGCCAGCAGCGCGGTGATTTCCTGATGCTTGTCCTGCCACTCGGTGACCAGGAAGAAACGGTGTTCCGGCTTCGGATCCAGCGCGCCGAAGATGTGGAACGGGGTTTCGACCTTGCTTTGGTCTTCGGCGTTGTAGGCAGAAACGTAGCCGCAGATCGGCACGCGGGCACCCGGATTGATCAGTTTGGCGACCGCCTTGGCTACCTCGCCACCGACGTTTTCGAAGTAGACATCGATGCCGTTCGGGCAGGCCGCTGCCAGATCGGCGTCCAGGTTGCCGGCCTTGTAATCGATGCAGGCATCAAAGCCCAGCTCTTCGACAACATAACGGCACTTCTCCGGGCCACCGGCAATACCGACGACGCGGCAGCCTTCCTGCTTGGCGGTTTGACCAACCACGGTACCAACCGGACCGGAAGCGGCAGCCACAACAACGGTCTCGCCGGCCTTCGGCTTGCCGACATACATCAGGCCACAATAACCGGTGCGGCCCGGCATACCGGCCACACCCAGATAGGTTTGCAGCGGCACGCCCTGATCCTTGATCTTGTAGACCATCTCGGCGTTGCCCGGAATGATGCAGTACTCCTGCCAGCCGGAGTACACGGTGACGACGTCACCCACGGCATAGTTGTCGGACTTGGACTCGACAACACGGCCAACACTCTCGCCAACAATCGGCGCACCGATTTCAATCGGGTCCATGTAGCCCTTGCTGTCGTTCATGCGCGGGCGCATGTAGGGATCGAGTGACAGCCACAGCGTCTTGATCAGGACTTCACCGTCCTTCAGCTCACGTACCGGCTCTTCGGCCAGCGCCAGATCGCCATCCTGGATTTCACCCTGCGGGCGCTTGTTAAGCACGACTTTGCGGTTGGTATACGCAGACATGGGATGCCTCTTGTTTGAATGAATGAAAGGGCGGACTACTCCGCGAACTCTCGGATCATAAACGAACCAGCGCTGCTTCCACCGCCGGGCCACCTACTATTCACAGACTTGATTGACCGGCAATCCGCCCGCCGAAACGGTCTCAGCCGATATCACTGACCAGCAGCGGCCCGCCTTCACTGATGACCCGGTTTCTGCCGTACGCCTTGCCGCGATACAGGCGCTGGTCAGCACAGCGATAGAGGCCAGCCACATCCACCGCATCGCGCGGCCAGCAGGCCACACCAAAGGTTGCCGTCAGTTGCAGCGGCTTCCCCTGCCAGATCAGTGGCGAGCGCTCCAGTTGCTGGCATAGCGCCTGAACCAGTTGATTCGCCGCCGTCGCGTCGGTGTTGTGCAGCAGCAGGCCAAACTCTTCTCCGCCAAGTCGGCCAATCACGTCGCTGCTGCGCAGGCGCTCGCCCAGCACCCGACACAAGTGCTGCAAGGCGCGGTCACCGGCCTCATGACCCCAACCGTCGTTGACCTGTTTGAAATGGTCGACATCCAGCAGCACCAGCGCAAAGCCGTCGCTGCTGCGCTGCCCTTGTTCGATGCATTGGGCAAATAGCTGCTGAAAACGTGCCCGGTTATATACCCCGGTCAGCCCGTCCGTCTGCGCCAGCCGCTCCAGCGAGCGCTGCGCCACCGCGCGGCGGCCCTCGTAAAAGTGCACGAACAGCAGGATCATCAACCCGCACACCACCGCATTGCCGACATCGATCAGCCCGGCAGCCGATGCCAGGTCAGCGTAGCGCAACAGATACAGCAGCGCCGCCGCCAGCATGAAGGGGATCGACAGAACCAGCCCGGCCCGACGGCCGAGCAGCAGGTAAGCCAGCACCGGCACCATGTAGATCCAGACGAAGGCAGTTGCCGAGGCATCGGGCATCAACATGATGTAGAGCTGAAAGCAGAAGGTGGGAATGAGGTAGCCGTAGATCCAGGGTGTCAGCCAGCGAACCTGGGTAATTTTCCAGGCGGACCAGAGCAGAAACAGGCCCACGGCAATCTCCAGCGTCGCCAGCAGGGTATTGTCGTTGCCAAACTGCAGCACGGCAAAACCGCAGAGCAGAATCCCGGTGCTGCTAAAAATCAGCCGCAGCAGTGAGCGCCGTGCTGACTCCTCCAGACCGGCTCCCACCTGCTGTTCCATTTGCGGTGCTGTATCCACTGACGTGCTGCCTGCATCAATCCGTTGTCGGGGCAGTATAACCAAGCCTGCTTTAGCTGGACGCCCAGTTTTCCAGCAAATGCTGATCCTTCAGACGAACGTAGTTGGCCGCCGAGTAGGTGAAGAAGGCGCGCTCCTTGTCGGTCAGCGCGCGCACCTGCTTGGCCGGGCTGCCCATATAGAGGTAGCCGCTCTCCAGCGTGCGGTTGGCCGGCACCAGAGACCCGGCGCCAATGATCACCTCGTCTTCGACCACCGCGCCATCCATCACGATGCTGCCCATACCGACCAGCACCCGACTACCGATGGTGCAGCCGTGCAGCAGCACCTTGTGGCCGATAGTCACGTCATCGCCGATTGTCAGCGGATAACCGTCCGGGTTGAACGGACCGGCGTGAGTGATATGCAGCACGCTGCCGTCCTGCACGCTGGTGCGGTCACCGATACGAATCCTGTGCATGTCACCGCGGATGATCGCGCCGGGCCATACCGAGCAGTCTTCGCCAAGGTGCACATCACCCAACACCACCGCCGACGGATCGACAAAAACCCGGTCGCCCACTACCGGCTGCCAGTCCCTGAACCCACGTACGTTCATCGCATCACCCTTGAATTTTGCGGCTATCGCCGTCATTGAGAACTTCTAACGAAGTCACGATGCCAAGCGCGCCCGAGTTGATTACCATGGGCGCATTGTAAGTCATCGATCGAATCAGGATACCCGCCATGCCCAATCCGCTGCTGCAACCCTACGATCTGCCACCCTTTGCCGAGATCCGTGCCGAGCACGTCAAACCGGCCATCGAGCAGATTCTGGCCGACAACCGCGCGCAGCTCGATGCCCTGCTGGCCAATCCACCGGCGCAGTGGACCTGGGCCAACCTGATCGAACCGCAGGATGACATGGGTGAGCGCCTCGGCCGCGCCTGGTCGCCAGTCAGCCACCTGAATGCCGTGATGAACAGCCCGGAGCTGCGCGAAGCCTATGAAAGCTGCCTGCCGCTGCTGAGCCAGTACTACACCGAGATGGGCCAGAATCAGGCGCTGTTTGATGCCTACCAGCAGCTCGCCGCCAGCGACGAGTTCGCCACGCTGGATCGTGCTCAGCAAACCATCCTTGAGCATGCCCTGCGCGACTTCAAACTGTCCGGCATCGCCCTGCCGCCCGAGCAGCAAAAACGCTACGGCGAACTGCAGATGCGTCTGTCCGAGTTGCAGAGCACCTTCTCCAATCAGGTGCTGGACGCCACCCAGGCCTGGACCAAACACATCACCGATGCCGCCCAGCTGGACGGCCTGCCCGAGTCCGCACTGGCACAAGCCAAACAGGCTGCCGAAGCCCGTGAGCTGGACGGCTGGCTCATTACCCTGGAGTTCCCCAGCTACTTCCCGGTGATGACCTACGCCACGGACCGTGCGCTGCGTGAGGAGGTCTACACCGCTTTCTGCACCCGCGCCTCCGATCAGGGTCCCAACGCCGGCCAGTTCGACAATGGTCCGGTGATCGACGAGATTCTCGTATTACGTCAGGAGCTGGCCGAGCTGCTGGGCTTTGCCAACTACGCCGAGCTGTCGCTGGCAACCAAGATGGCCGAAAGCACCGATCAGGTATTGGGCTTTTTGCGTGATCTGGGTGAGCGCAGCAAACCTTTCGCCAAACAGGATCTTGCCGCACTGCGCGCCTTTGCTGCCGAGCAGGGCTGCGACGACCTGCAGCCCTGGGATGTCGGCTTCTACAGCGAGCAACTGCGCCAGCAGCGCTACGCCATCTCGCAGGAGATGCTGCGCCCCTACTTCCCGATCGATACCGTGATCAACGGCATGTTCGGCATCGTCCAGAAGCTGTACGGCATTGAACTGCGTGAAGTCGCCGAGTTCGAGCGCTGGCACAAGGACGCGCGCCTGTTCGAGGTGATCGAGCAGGGCGAAGTCATCGGCCGCTTCTTCCTCGATCTGTACGCCCGCGCCAACAAGCGCGGCGGCGCCTGGATGGACGGCTGCCGTGACCGTCGCCTGCTGCCTGACGGCGCCCTGCAGCGCCCGATTGCCTATCTGGTCTGCAACTTCACCCCGGCGGTGGGCGGCAAGCCGGCGCTGCTGACCCACGACGAAGTCACCACCCTGTTCCACGAGTTCGGCCACGGCCTGCATCACCTGCTGACCCGGGTGAACTACGCCTCTGCCAGCGGTATCAACGGCGTTGCCTGGGATGCGGTCGAACTGCCCAGCCAGTTCATGGAGAACTGGTGCTGGGAGCCGGAGGGGCTGGCGCTGATCTCCAGTCACTATGAAACCGGCGAGCCGCTGCCACAGGATCTGCTGGACAAGATGCTGGCTGCCAAGAACTTCCAGTCAGGCCTGGGCATGCTGCGCCAGATCGAGTTCTCGCTGTTCGACTTTGAACTGCACGTGCGCAAGCAGCCGGAGCTGAGCGCACAGCAGGTGCTGAATCAGGTACGCGAGGAGATTGCCGTCATCAAGGTGCCGTCCTTCAACCGCTTCCAGAACGGCTTCAGCCACATCTTCGCCGGCGGCTACGCGGCGGGGTATTACAGCTACAAGTGGGCGGAAGTGCTGTCGGCCGATGCCTTCTCGCGTTTTGAAGAAGAGGGCGTACTGAACGCCGAGACCGGTCGCGCCTTCCGTGACAACATCCTCGCCCGCGGCGGCAGCGAGGCGCCGATGGCGCTGTTTGTCGCCTTCCGTGGTCGCGAGCCGTCGATTGATCCGCTGCTGCGCCACTCCGGCCTGACAGGAGAAGCGGCATGAGTCAGGGCCCGATCAAACGCTTTATCGCCGGCGCGGTCTGCCCGGCGTGCAGCGCAATGGACACCATCAAAATGTACGAGGAAGACGGTGTGCCGCACCGCGAATGCGTGAGTTGCGGCTACGCCGATACGCTGGATGCGCGCGGTAACTCGGTGCCGAGGGAGCTGAGCACCCGAGTCAATGAAACGCGCAAGGCGCCGACCAAACCCACCAGTCAGACCGTGCAGTTCTTCCCGAACCCGAGGCTGAAAAAGAAAGACTGATTGCTAAAAGGGCTCGCCATGCGAGCCCTTTCTTTTTTCAGGCCGCGCCGCGCAGCTCTATGTCCACACCCAACTGTTGCGACATGCACGGCCACTGCGCCCACAACTGCCGCACGTTGGCCGGGTCCTGCTCAGCCTGGAAGGCCTTGAACTCACCCGACTGGAACAGATCCTCGGGCAACAAGCCGGCCACCGCAGCCTCCACCGCTGTATCCAGCTGGTTGGCAAACTTTTCACCGATCAACTGATGCACGATCAGGTTGGCCCGGGTTGTATCCATCGGGATCAGCGGCGCAACGCCGTGCGCAACGTAGCGGTCGTTCACTTCCTCTACCAGCCGATGCGCCAGATAGGCCTCATCGAGCAGCGTAATCAATCCCTTGTGTTCGCTGGGCAAATCCGGCGGCTGCAGGAAGAACGCCTCCGCCACCTTCAATACCGGCAGCATGCTCGCCCGCAACTGCGCGGCGTCCGCCACGGCGACTGCCGCTTCCAGCACATCCGGCACCTGCTCGATGTATGCCTTGGCAAAACTGTTGAGGGTCTCGACCTGGTCATTTTCGAGACGGATGGCCGGGTGCAGGGCCGGAATACGGGACGCCAGCCAGCGCTGCATCGCCCCGACCGAGTCAGGTTGCACCATGGCATCGGCAATGCGGCTCTTGAGGCCTGTTATATTCATTCTCACGCTCCACAACGACGGCTAACTGCTGCAGGAGTACAGCAGCACATTGATCTCATTCGCATTGCGGGAAAACCTAGCAGAGGGTACCAATTCCGTCAAAGTGACTCATCCGGAGCCATTAGATCGAATTGTAATAATAACGTCACCAAGCCTATTACCCCTCCTGCTGCCCACGCCATCCGCAGGCTGCAGCGCATCAGGCCAAAATGATCACAACATTGCGAAGGTAAAACCCCTGTCTATACTCGGATTGTCGGTAGCCTGTGGGGGAGTTCCGACCGGGGGTGATACACCGCGTTCTTCGCGCTGCGCATCCTGCGGTTTCGGGTATCTGCGCAGTGTTTTGCTTGATACCCCCTTTCCGTGCACCGGAAGCGATAAAAACAATAAAAGGGGAACCGGGAATGTTGCGAGCTGCAATCACCTGGCCAGTTGGCCTGTCCCTGTGCGCGCTTGGCCTGTCGGCTCAAGCCGAATGGGGCGTCAACATGCGGCGGGGCGTCACTGAAGTCAGTCAGTCCGTGTTCGATCTGCACATGACCATTTTCTGGATCTGCGTGGTCATTGGCATTGTCGTGTTTGGTGTCATGTTCTGGTCGATGCTGATGCATCGAAAATCGAATGACAGCAAGCCGGCGACCTTCCACGAACACGTCGGCGTGGAAATCCTCTGGACGGTGATCCCGCTGGTCATCCTCATTGTCATGGCCATTCCGGCCACAAAAAACCTGATCGACATCTACGACGCCGACGAGGCAGACGTGGACATTCTGGTCACCGGTTATCAGTGGCGCTGGCAATACCAGTACGTGGGCGAAGGCGTCAGTTTCTTCAGCACGCTGACCACCCCGCGCGACGAGATCAACAACGTCAGCGCCAAAAACCCGGACTACCTGCTGGAAGTGGACAACCCGCTGGTTATTCCGGTCGGCAAGAAAGTCCGTTTTCTGGTGACCGCGTCCGACGTCATCCACTCCTGGTGGGTGCCGGACTTTGCGGTCAAGAAAGACGCTATCCCCGGCTTTATCAACGAAGCCTGGACCCGCGTTCAAGAGCCAGGCATCTACCGTGGCCAGTGCACCGAACTGTGCGGCAAGGACCATGGTTTCATGCCGGTGGTCGTACAAGTACTGCCGCAGGACGAGTACGACGCCTGGCTGGCCGAGCAGAAAGCGGCCGCCGCCAAGGAAGCCGAGCTGCGCGAGAAGAACTGGACGCTGGACGAGCTGGTCGAGCGCGGCGAAAAAGTCTACGCCACCGCCTGCGCCTCCTGCCACCAGCCCAACGGCGAAGGCCTGCCGCCGATGTTCCCGGCGCTCAAGGGCAGCCCGATTGTCACCCAGGACATGGCCGCCCACCTCGATATCGTACTCCACGGCAAACCTGGCACCGCCATGGCGGCATTCGGCAAGCAGCTGTCTGAAGTCGACATCGCTGCCGTCATCACCTTCGAGCGAAACGCCTGGGGCAATGCCACCGGCGAGATGCTCGCCCCCGTTGACGTGCTGAACGCCAAAGAAGCCCAATAGGAGACCTGCCATGAGTGCTGTGATCGATACCCATCACCACGACCATGCTCACGGTCCTGCCAAGGGCCTGATGCGCTGGGTGCTCACCACCAACCACAAGGACATCGGCTCGATGTACCTGTGGTTCAGCTTTGCCATGTTCCTGCTCGGCGGCTCGATGGCCATGGTCATCCGCGCCGAACTGTTCCAGCCCGGTCTGCAGCTGGTGCAGCCGGAGTTCTTCAACCAGATGACCACCACCCACGGCCTGATCATGGTCTTTGGTGCGGTCATGCCGGCCTTCGTCGGTTTGGCCAACTGGATGATTCCGCTGATGATCGGCGCGCCCGACATGGCGCTGCCGCGGATGAACAACTTCAGCTTCTGGTTGTTGCCGATGGCCTTCGGGCTGCTGGTGTCGACGCTGTTCATGGAAGGTGGCGGGCCCAACTTCGGCTGGACCTTCTACGCCCCACTGTCGACCACCTACGCGCCGCCCAGCGTCACCTTCTTCATCTTCGCCATTCACCTGGCCGGTATCAGCTCGATCATGGGCGCGATCAACATCATCGCTACCATCCTCAACCTGCGCGCGCCGGGCATGACGCTGATGAAGATGCCGCTGTTCGTCTGGACCTGGCTGATCACCGCCTTCCTGCTGATTGCAGTCATGCCGGTGCTGGCGGGCGTGGTCACCATGATGCTGATGGACATTCACTTCGGCACCAGCTTCTTTAACGCTGCCGGTGGCGGCGACCCGGTGATGTTCCAGCACATCTTCTGGTTCTTCGGTCACCCCGAGGTGTACATCATGATCCTGCCGGCGTTCGGCGCGGTCAGCCAGATCATCCCGACCTTCAGCCGCAAGCCGCTGTTCGGCTACACCTCGATGGTGTACGCCACCGCCTCGATTGCCTTCCTGTCGTTCATTGTCTGGGCGCACCACATGTTCACCGTCGGCATTCCGATCACCGGCGAGCTGTTTTTCATGTACGCGACCATGCTGATTGCGGTGCCAACCGGGGTGAAGGTATTCAACTGGGTGACCACCATGTTCCGCGGTGCGCTGACCTTTGAAGCGCCCATGCTGTTCGCCGTGGCTTTCGTGATCCTGTTCACCATCGGCGGCTTTTCCGGTCTGATGCTGGCAATCGCGCCGGCCGACTTCCAGTATCACGACACCTACTTTGTGGTGGCGCACTTCCACTACGTACTGGTGCCGGGTGCGATCTTCGGCATCTTTGCTTCGGCCTATTACTGGCTACCGAAATGGACCGGCCACATGTACGACGAAACCCTGGCCAAGACCCACTTCTGGATGAGTTTCATCGGCATGAACCTGGCGTTCTTCCCGATGCACTTCGTCGGTCTGGCCGGGATGCCGCGGCGGATTCCCGATTACAACGTGATGTTCGCCAACTTCAACATGCTGTCCTCGGTCGGTGCCTTTATGTTCGGGGTGACCCAGCTGCTGTTCCTGTTCATCGTCATCAAGTGCATCAAGGGCGGCCAGAAAGCAGCGGCCAACCCGTGGGAAGGTGCAGAAGGGCTGGAGTGGACAGTGCCGTCACCGGCGCCGTACCACACCTTCACCACGCCACCCGAGGTGAAGTAAGCGGAGGCGCTGGCCATGAGCGAGCAGCAATCCAACAAACCGGTAGTGGCGCGGCTGGTTCTGACCGTTGTCGGCATGTTTGCCTTCGGCTTTCTGATGGTGCCGCTGTACGACGTCATGTGCGATGCCCTGGGCATCAACGGCAAGACCAGCAGCACTGCCTACCAGCAGCAGGTTGAGCACATCGACGACAGCCGGACCCTGCGGGTGCAGTTCGTCGCCACCCGGGCACAGGGCATGTCATGGGACTTCAGTCCGGATGCAGAGCAACTCAGCCTGCATCCGGGTGAAACCCGGGAAATGCTGTTTTACGCGCACAACCCGACGGACCGGCCGATGGTGGCGCAGGCGATTCCCAGCGTCTCGCCGGCGAAGGCGGCTGCCTATTTTCACAAGACCGAATGCTTCTGTTTTACCCAGCAGGTGTTGCAACCGGGGGAAAGCGTGGAGATGCCGGTGCGTTTCATTGTCGACCCGGCGCTGCCGGCCGACGTGAAACACCTGACTCTGGCCTACACCCTGTTTGATGTTTCGGAACGGATGCCTGACAAGCTGGCGAGCGCGTCAGCCCAGGCCCACTGAGCACGATTGCCGGAATAAGGAGAACAACAGATGGCCAATCATGAAACCTATTACGTCCCGGCCCAGAGCAAGTGGCCGATTATTGCCTCGGTAGCCCTGCTACTGACGGTATTCGGCGCCGGCAGCATGATGAACGGCGACACGGCCGGCGCCGGCAGCAGCCTCGGCAAATGGATATTTTTCGCCGGCGCGCTGATGATCGCCTACATGATGTTCGGCTGGTTCAGCAACGTCGTCAAAGAGAGCCGCGAGGGCCTCTACAGCCCGCAGATGGACCGCTCGTTTCGCATGGGCATGGGCTGGTTTATCTTCTCCGAGGTGATGTTTTTCGCCGCCTTCTTTGGCGCACTGTTCTACGTGCGTACCTTTGCCGGGCCATGGCTTGGCGGGGAAGGTGACAAGGGCCTGGCGAACATGCTCTGGCCAGCGTTCACTTTTGAATGGCCGCTGCTGGTCAATCCTGATCCAAAGACCTACCCCGGGCCCACCGAGGTCATCAGCGCCTGGCAACTGCCACTGCTAAACACCATCCTGCTGATCTCCTCCAGCGTGACCGTTACCTTCGCCCACCACGCCCTGCGCGCAGACAAGCGCGGTGCAACCAAGGCATGGCTCGGCCTGACCGTTGCACTGGGGACCGCGTTCCTGATTCTGCAGGCGCTGGAATACCAGCATGCTTATCACGAGCTGGGCCTGACGCTGAACTCCGGCATCTACGGCGCGACCTTCTTTATGCTGACCGGTTTCCACGGTGCCCACGTGACCATGGGCACACTGATTTTGGCGATCATGCTGGTCCGCATCACCAAGGGTCACTTCACGCCGCAACAGCACTTCGGCTTTGAAGCAGCCAGCTGGTACTGGCACTTCGTGGACGTGGTCTGGGTCGGCCTGTTCATCTTCGTCTACATCTTCTGACCCATGCGCGCAGGCGTGCTTTCAATGCAACCAGGGGGTATTCCAAACCAGGTTGCCCGACCAGAAGCCCCAGGCGATCAGGCCTACCAGCATGATCGTCAGGCTGATGCGCACGCTCAGGGCGGTTACCAGCCGCCCGCGCCCATCGGTATCTTTCATCAGGAAAAACAGCCCGCTGAACAGGCTGATCACAATCAGCATCAGCAGGATCAAAATGGCCAGCTTGAGCCACATGGCCGTCCCCTTATTGTTGTTATGGTCGGCACCAGTATAGCGAGGCTCCAGCATGCTGCTGGCTGAGTCTGCGCCACGCAGCCGCCGCTTTGCACCGGGCTGGCCGCTCTGGGTGTTTACGCTGGCGCTGCTGCCGATCCTGCTCGGTCTTGGCAGCTGGCAGCTACAGCGCGCAGCAGAGAAGCGCGTCATGCAGGCTGCCATCGACGCAGTGCAGCAGACTCCGGCCTTGCCACTGGCGTCATTCGGCCAAACACCACCCGCCGACTGGCAACCGCTGATCCTGCATGGCCAGCTGGATCCGCAGCACGTCTGGCTACTCGATAACCGCACCCGTGACGGCCACGCTGGTGTCGAAGTGCTGCAAGCCTTTAAAGACACCAGCGGCAGCTGGCTGTTGATCAACCGCGGCTGGCTGGCCTGGCCAGACCGCCGCCAGTTACCTACTGTCGATACGCCCAGCGGTGAGCTGCAATTGCTGGCCGAAAAGCTGCCCGCCAGCAGCAGCGGATGGCGCCCGGGCAGTCGGCAATGCGATAGCCAGGCAAGCCCTTGTGTACTCGCCCAACTCGACCTCCACGCGCTGCGAGACGAGTCCGGTATTGCGCTGCATGACTGGAGCGCGCGACTGACCGGAGAGGGGACTAAAGCGGCGCTGCAGCTCGATTGGCCAGCGTTGCCGATGAGCGCCAGCCGTCATGTCGGGTATGCAATTCAGTGGTTCGGCCTCGCCGCCGCACTGCTTGCACTCTTTATCTGGGCCGGTTTTCGGCCCGACCATCGGGGGAATAATAATGATGAGCCTCACCGAGCCTGACCACGCCCAACAACGCCCACGCGGCCAACTCAAGCTGCTCGCCGTCATCGGCGTCGTCGTGGTCCCAATTCTGATCGCCAGCTTGATGGCGCATTTTCGCATCGGCGTACCACAGGGACACTCGAACAAGTCCGCCCTGGTCGAGCCCGCCATTCAGCTCAGCGACTGGCAGCTGACCCTGGAGCCGGTTGGCTACGGCGCCCCCTGGCGACTGGTGGTCACGCACACCGGGGCCTGTGAGCGCGAGTGCATGGCGCTGATCCACGAAGCCCGCCAGATCAACGTGGCCGTCGGCCGCGAGGCAGACCGTGTCGAGCACGTGCTCGCCTCTCCGGTCGCCCTGCGCGAGGACGAGGTGGCCCGGCTGGAAAGCGCGTTTCCACGCCTGCAGCGTACCCAGTTCGACAGCAACGCCTACCTGCACAGCCTGCAGACCCAGCCCGATAGCTGGCTGATCGGCCCGCAGCTCTGGCTGGTCGACCCGCTCGGTCGCGTCGTGCTGCATCACAGCGCCAACCAGCCGGGTAAAGACCTGCTGGATGACCTCAAGCGACTGCTGAAACTGTCGAAGGTGGGCTGAGTCATGCGTAAACCCGGCTACAAACTTGCTCTGGCAGGGCTGCTGCTCTGCTTCGTCGTGGTCATCCTGGGTGCCTACACCCGACTGGTGCACGCGGGCCTCGGCTGCCCGGACTGGCCCGGCTGTTATGGTTTCCTTACCGTGCCGCAAAGCGACCACGCCCTTGAAGCGGCGCAGCTGCGCTTCCCCGACGACCCGGTCGAGGCCTTCAAGGCCTGGGCCGAGATGATTCACCGCTACGCCGCCGGCACCCTCGGCCTGGTCATCCTGAGCCTTGCCGTCATCGGCATCAGCCAGCGTCGCAATCCGGACTATCCCACGGGCCTGTGCCTGGGTCTGCTGGCACTGGTGGTCTGTCAGGCGCTGTTCGGCATGTGGACAGTCACCCTCAAACTCTGGCCACAGGTGGTCACGGCTCACCTGCTCGGCGGCTTCTCTACCCTGAGTCTGCTGCTTCTGCTGGTATTGCGGCTATCCGGCCGCCTGCCCGCCCTGACACCAACCCGGGCGCTCGCACGACTGCGCACACTGGCCAAGGTCACGCTCGCGGTAGTCATTGTGCAAATCATGCTCGGCGGCTGGACCAGCACCAACTACGCGGCAGTGGCCTGCATAGACCTGCCCACCTGTCACGGCGAATGGTGGCCGGACATGGACTTTCACACCGGCTTCAACCTGCTGCATCAGGAAATCGGCCCGAACTACCTCGGCGGCATGCTGGAAGGGCCGGGGCGCACCGCGATCCATTTCACCCATCGCCTCGGCGCTCTGCTGACCACCTTCTTTGTCCTGCTGCTCGGCTGGCAGTTGTGGCGTGCACGTCTGCGGGGCCTTTCCACGCTGCTGTGTCTGGCACTGACGGCGCAGGTGAGCCTGGGGATCACCAACGTACTCGCCGCCCTGCCGCTGGCCATCGCAGTCGCCCACAACGGCATGGCTGCGCTGTTGCTGCTTTGCACCTTGAGTGTCGTGTACCGCGTGCGCGCACCCGCTCCGGCACGGATACGGCTGGTAGCAAAACCACGACGCGTACTGGCGAGGCCGCTATTGGGCAACCATACTCCGAGAACAACAACACAGGTGCGCTAAACGCACCGACAGGGGGAATAGACCATGGCGAGCATCACCCATGCGGTGCCGGCCCGTGCTGGCTGGCGCGACTATCTGGAGCTGACCAAGCCCAAGGTCGTCGCACTGATGATCATCACCTCGGCCATCGGCATGCTGCTCGCCAGCGAGCAGGCTGTGCCTTGGACCACGCTACTGCTCGGCAATCTCGGTATCGCTCTGTGCGCCGGATCAGCCGCCGCGGTGAACCATGTCGTTGACCGTCGCATCGACATCCACATGGCCCGCACCCAACGCCGACCTCTGGCCCAGGGCCGGGTCGAGCCGCTGAATGCCGTTCTGTTCGCTATTCTGCTGGGCAGCGCCGGTCTTGCCGTGCTGCTATCGTGGACCAACACCCTGACCGCCGTACTGACCCTCGCCTCACTACTCGGCTATGCGCTGGTCTACACCGCCTTTCTCAAACGCGCGACACCGCAGAATATTGTCATTGGCGGGGTGGCAGGCGCTGCTCCGCCGCTGCTTGGCTGGACCGCCGTCACCGGGCAGATTCAGGCCGAAGGGCTGCTGCTGGTACTCATCATCTTCGCCTGGACGCCCCCGCACTTCTGGGCCCTGGCCATTCACCGCAAGGCGGAATACGCAAAAGTCGATATCCCGATGCTGCCCGTCACCCACGGTGAGCACTACACCAAGCTGCACATTCTGCTGTATACCTTTATCCTGCTCGCCGTGAGCCTGCTGCCATTCGTGATTCACATGAGCGGCCCGCTCTATCTGGTGGCCGCGGTAGCGCTGGGCCTGCGTTTTATCGATTGGGCGATTGCCCTGTTGCGCGACAGTCGCCCGCATGCCGCCATCAAGACGTTCAAGTATTCACTGTGGTACCTGCTGTGGCTGTTTGTAGCCCTGCTGATGGACCACTATTTCGAGGTGGCTGGATGGCTTTAACCGGGGTACAGAAAACCGTACTGGTATGTATGGCCAGCATTGCGCTGGTGGTCGGGGCAGTGGTCAACAAGGTGACGCGGCCAGCACCGCTGGATCGCACCTCGCTGCAACAGGCGGGCATCTACCTGTTTGATACGCCCAGGCCGATTCCCGACATCAGCCTGCAATCAGCCGCCGCACAGCCCTGGGGGCGCGATGACCTGAATGGCCAGTGGGATCTGCTGTTCTTCGGCTACACCTTCTGCCCGGATATCTGCCCGACCACCCTGGCCGAGCTGCGGCAATTGGTGCAGAAGCTGCCAGAGGAGGCACGCAGCCAGCTGCAGGTTACGCTGATCAGCGTCGACCCGAATCGCGATACACCGGAGCAACTGGCGACCTATCTGGAGTTCTTCAATGCCGGTTTCGCTGGTGCCACCGGCGATTCGGAACAATTGGCTGCACTGGCCAAGGCGCTGTCGGTTGCCTATATCGAGCCGGACACCAGCAGCGAGAACTACCTGGTTGATCACAGCGGCCAGGTCATCATCGTCGATCCGAGCGGCCGCTATGTCGGTTTTATCCGCCCGCCGCTGGACACCGACAAACTGGCCCAGTGGCTGCCACGGATCATGGCAGCCGAGTAATCAGGCGCGCCGCGGAATCGCCAGCGCCAGCATGAACATCGCCGCCGCGCAGACGACAATCGATGGGCCTGCCGGCGTATCCAGTTGCCAGGACAACGCCAACCCGCCGAGCACTGCGAGCATCCCCAGCACACTGGCACCCAGCGCCATCTGCTCGGGGGTGCGTGCGTGACGCTGCGCCGCGGCGGGCGGGATGATCAGCAACGACGTAATCAGCAGCACCCCGACCACCTTCATCGCCACCGCAATCACAATCGCGATCAGCAGCATCAGCGCCAGTCGAATCGCCGTGACCGGCAAGCCCTCAACCCGCGCCAGCTCTTCGTGCACGGTGATCGACAGCAGGCTGCGCCAGAGCAGGCTCATCAGCACCAGCACCACCATCAGGCCGCCCAGCATCCAGCCGAGTTCGTTCAGGCTGATCGCCAAAAGGTCGCCGAACAGGTAAGCCATAAGGTCAACCCGCACATTCTCGGTCAGCGCCAGCACCACCAGCCCGAGCGACAAGGTACTGTGCGCGAGAATCCCCAACAGGGTGTCGCTGGCCAGCCACTCCTTGTGCTGCAGCGCCACCAGCAGCACCGCGATCAGCACGCAGCCAACCGTCACCGCCAGCGTCAAGTTAATGTCCAGCAACATGCCGAGCGCCACGCCGAGCAACGCCGAGTGCGAAAGCGTATCGCCGAAATAGGCCATGCGCCGCCAGACCACAAAAGAGCCAAGCGGCCCGGCAACTAATGCCAGCGCCAGCCCGGCCAACAGTGCGTAAACAAGAAAATCAGGCATGGTTGCAGTTGGGTCCGTGGCTGTGGTCGTGGGGCACTACTTCGCCATGCAGGTCATGGGCGTGGTCGTGATGGTGGTTGTAGACCGCCAGCGCGCTGGCCTGCTCGCCGAACATGGCGACAAAGGCCGGGTCCAGGCTGACCTGTTCGGGATGGCCGGAACAGCAGACGTGACGGTTGAGGCAGACCACGGTGTTGGTAGTCGCCATCACCAGATGCAGATCATGGGAAACCATCAGAACACCGCAGCCATAGCGGTCACGCAGCCGGGTGATCAACTGATACAGCTCGATCTGCCCATTCACATCCACACCCTGCACCGGCTCATCCAGTACCAACAGATCAGGCTTGCGCAACAGCGCGCGCGCCAGCAGGATGCGCTGCAGTTCACCACCGGATACCTGCTGCAGCGGCCGCGCCAGCAGATGCTCCGCGCCCACTTCAGCCAGTGCCGCTTCAACGGCAGGACGCTTGGTGCCGGGCACCAGCAACAGAAAGCGCAGCACGGTCAGCGGCAACGACGGATCAATCTGCAGCTTCTGCGGCATGTAGCCGATACGCAGGCGCGAACGCCTCCAGACCTTGCCGCCGCTGGCCTTCAGCAGACCTAGCACGATACGCACCAGGCTGGTCTTGCCCGCACCATTGGGGCCGATCAGAGTCACAATCTCGCCACGCCTGACGCTGAGATTGACGCCTTCGAGCACATCAGTGGCGTTCAGGCGCAGACTGACCTGCTTGAGTGACAGCAGCTCTTCGTTCATGCCGCCGCCTGACACTGGGCGCACAGCCCGCTGATTTCCACTGTCTCGCTCTTGACGGCAAAACCCTGTGCAGCAGCCGCTGCGGCAATCGCATCGCTGATCCCGGACTGTTCCAGTTCGATTGCAATGTGGCAGTTAAGACAGATCAGAAAGTGCCCCTGATGGCGATGCTCCGGACTGGGGCAGCCAATAAAGGCGTTCAGCGAGGCAATGCGGTGAACCAGCCCCTGCTCCTGCAGGAAGTCGAGCGCCCGATACACCGTCGGCGGCGCCGCACGGCGGCCGTCGTCACGAGACAGGGTTTCCAGAATGTCGTAGGCGCCAAGCGGCTTGTGGCTTTGCCAAACCAGCTCAAGCACCCGCTTGCGCAGGGTGGTAAAGCGCACACCGTCGCGCGCGCAAACCTGCTCTGCCGCGCTGAGAGCATGGCTGACGCAGTGCGCATGGTTGTGCGGCTGCTGTGGATCGGGAAGGTGATGGGATTCGCTCATGGGCTGCCTCGCTGGCTGCGCCGCGGTGCCGTTTGGCGGCGGGGGTCGTTTCAGAGGTCAATGGGCTGTTATCATATAACAGTTCTAATTCCCGAGGTATTCCCCATGTCGATCCGTTCCCTGCTGGCACTCGCTGCCGGCCTGCTGCTGTCGTCCTCCGTTTTGGCTGACAGCCGCGTGCTGACCAGCATCAAGCCGATTCAGCAGATCAGCGCCGCCCTGCTCGACGGCATCGACGAGCCTGCCGTGCTGTTGCCGCCCGGCGCCTCTCCCCATGCCTTTGCCCTGCGCCCCTCCGACCGCCGCGCCCTGTCCAGCGCCGAGCGTATCTATTGGGTTGGTCCGGATCTCGAGCGTTTTCTCGACAGCCTGCTGCACGAGAACCCGCAGGCCCGAGAACTGATGGAGGTTCCGGGGCTGACCCTGCGTGAGTTCGACGAGGAGCACAGCGAACACGGTCATGACGATCACCACCACGATGCCGGCAACCTGGACCCGCACATCTGGCTGTCACCCGCCAATGCGCTGGCCATTGCCCAGTGGATGAAGTCCGATCTGGAGCCGCTTTATCCCGACCAGCAGGCCCGGCTGAATGCCAATCTGCAGCGTTTCGAAGCGCGCATTCGCGCTGAGGAAGAAGCGCTGCAGGCCCGCTTCGCGCCGCTCAAGGACAAGCCCTATTTCGTCTTTCACGACGGCTACGGCTATCTGGAAGAGTATCTGGGCATCAAGCACAGCGGCGTATTCAGTCTGGCGCACGAAATCCAGCCCGGCGCCCGCCATGTCAACAACCTGCGCGATCAACTGCGCAGCGTGGGCCGCGCCTGCGTGTTCAGTGAGCCCCAGTTTACCCCAAGGCTGGTCAACAGCCTGACCGATGGTCTGCCGGTCGAAACCGCGCAGCTTGATCCGCTCGGCGCCAACATCGCTGTCAGTGCCGACGGTTACATCAAACTGCTCGACGCCCTGACCAACAGCCTGGCCGGGTGTCTGGAGTCGCTGTAAGCGGCCCTGCCGTCAGGCGCTGCTGGGGACTGCCTCGGGCAACCAGCGACGTCTGATGCGCCAGCGCCACACTGCCCAGGCGCAGATCGACAGCTCGACCAGAAACACCCAGTGCATAACAAAATTCAGCCACCACGGCTTGTAGCGCGCGGTAACCTTAACCAACGCGAAGCGCTGATCAACGAAAGGGGCCAGCCACCAGATGTCGCCGGCTAGCGTATCCAGCAACACATGCAGCATACCGCCTAGGCTGAAGGTCAGAACCAGCCATCCAGCGGCGAACGCGCTGCGATAGCGCACCAGCAACAGCGAAACTGCAATCAGGCATAGCCAGAGCAACGGCCAGTGACTCGGATAGCGGTGGTGGTGCTTCATACCCAAATCGACGAAGTGGAAATAGAACATATCCAGATCCGGCGCGATGGCACCGAACATACCGGCGATCAGCATCCAGGACGGACGCACCGGTAAACGGCGCGCACACTGGACCAGATAACTGGAAAGGATGTAGCCGGAGGGCAGGTGGGCAATCAGCATGCAGCGGGACTCCAGAGAGCGAACACCGGATTATGTCGTCTCCTGCGCTATGACCATGCTCACCTCGACTGGTTCGCCGCGAACGGCGCAATGGAGCCGAGCAGCACGTGAAGCGGCGGTTGCAGCCGACCTACAGGGCCAACGGCAGGCCCACTGAAACCCGCTGATGCTGTGCTAGCAGCTGCAGGAAGTGCGCGGGATCCTTGACCAGTACACCCGCCTGACCGGCGTGCTGCTCTGCCGCAATCTGCCGAGACAGCCAGAAGCGCAGTGCCGCCAGTCGCAGCATGTCAGGCCAGCATTCCTGCTCGGCTGCGGTAAAACGCCGCTGTGATGCATAGCCAGCCAGCAGCGCGCGGGTACGTCGAGGCTCCAGCGCTCCAGCCCCGTCAAGGCACCAGTCGTTAACAGCGATGGCCACATCGTAGAGTGTCCAGCCGCTGGCGGCGTTATAGAAGTCAATCACCCCGCTGAGATGGTGACCGTCAAACATCACATTGTCACGGAACAGATCCGCATGCAGCACCGCCTGCGGCAACTCCGGAGCCTGCTGCCTCCAGCGCCCGATCAGCTCGACCAGCGGTTGCAGCAACGCCCCTGTAGCTTCGCCTTGACGCCCAAGTTGCGCTGACACCTGCACCTGCATCCACTGCAAGCCACGCTCACTCTGGCGCGCCAATGCGCTAGCTGAGGTTGCCGCATGCAGCTGCGCCAACCAGCGGCCAACCGCTTCACAGTGCGCGGCATCCGGCTGCTCGACATGTCGCCCGAGCAAACGCGGCTGCAGCAACGCCTGTTTGCCGTTGAGTTGATGCAAGGCATTGCCCTGCCGGTCGGCAACCGCATACGGCACGGCAAGGCCGGCCTGATGCAGACACTCGAGCAATGTGACAAAAAACGGCAATGCCTCGGGGTCACCGCGTTCGATCAGGGTAAGAACAAACTCACCGCCCGTGCAGCTAACGAAGAAGTTGCTGTTCTCGCTGCCACCATCGATGCCCTGAAAGTCGACCAGCCGCCCAACCTCAAACCCGGCAAGAAAGGCGTCCAGCTGCTCACGGCTGACCGGCGTAAAAACGGACATGCCTCAACTCACCACTCGAAGATTTTCCACGACGGGATGCGCAAGCCGTTGGGCTGGTCAGAGCGCACGTAGTTGCCGTCCTCATCAACCGCGACCAGGTAGTAGGGCGCACCGGTCTTCGGCGTCACCTTGATGGCGTAGAGGAAACCGTTGACCCGATACTCCTCGACCGTGCGATCACCTTCCTGACGGATGGTTACCTCGGGCTCGGTCGGGACCGCGTCCTGCGCCATGACCGAAACACTGCCCAACAGCAGGAAAGCGGCCAATCCAAAGCCAAGTTTGCGAATCATGATAGTCTTGTCCTTTGCGTGAATGATGCTTTCATTCTAGCCCCAATGACTTTCAAATTGTTGACCTGACGCATGACAGATACCACTCCGCTCGTTCTCGTGGACGGCTCGTCCTACCTTTACCGCGCCTTCCATGCACTGCCGCCGCTGACCACCAGCAAGGGCCTGCCCACCGGCGCCGTGAAGGGTGTGCTGAACATGCTCAAGAGTTTGCGCAAGCAGTACCCGAAAAGCCCGTTTGCCGTGGTGTTCGACGCCAAGGGGCCTACCTTCCGCGACCACATGTTCGAGCAGTACAAGTCGCACCGCCCACCGATGCCAGACGAACTGCGCGCCCAGATTGAGCCGCTGCACGCCGCCGTGCGCGCGCTCGGGCTGCCGCTGCTGTGCGTTGAAGGCGTGGAAGCGGACGACGTGATCGGCACCCTCGCCAAGCAGAGCGCCGATGCCGGCCGCGCAGTGGTGATCTCGACTGGCGACAAGGACATGGCGCAACTGGTCGATGAGCACATTACGCTGGTCAACACCATGACCAACACCGTGATGGACATTCAGGGCGTACACGACAAGTTCGGCATCGGTCCGGAACTGATCATCGACTATCTCGCACTGATGGGCGACAAGGTCGACAACATTCCGGGCGTCCCGGGAGTCGGCGAAAAAACCGCACTCGGCCTGCTGACCGGTGTCGGCGGCGGTCTGGACGTGATCTACAGCAGTCTCGACAAGGTGCCGGAACTGCCGATTCGCGGCGCCAAGAAGCTGCCTGAGAAGCTGGAAGAGCACAAGGAGATGGCCTACCTCTCCTACCAGCTGGCCACTATCAAGCTGGACGTTGAGCTGGAGGTAAAGGTCGACGCACTGATGCCGGGCGAGACCGACCGGGACGCGCTGATCGAGTTGTACCGCGAGATGGAATTCAAGACCTGGCTGGATGATCTGCTGCGCGAGGCCAAGGCAGACCCAGGCGCCGAGACCAGCAGTGACGCGGATGAAGCGGTGGAAAAGCGCTACGAGATCATCACTGAGCAGGCCGACTTCGAGCGTTGGCTCGACAAGCTGAAAAACGCCAATTTGTTCGCCTTCGACACCGAAACCACCAGCATTGACGCCCAACGCGCAGAACTGGTTGGCGTTTCGCTGGCGGTCGAAGCCAATGAGGCCGCCTATATTCCGGTCGCCCACAGTTACATGGGCGTGCCCGACCAGCTGGATCGAAACGCCGTGCTGGCAGCACTCAAGCCCTTCCTTGAAGACCCGACCAAGGCCAAGGTCGCGCAGCACGCCAAGTACGATATCAACGTGCTGGCTCATTACGGCATCGCGGTGCAGGGCGTGGCATTCGACACCATGCTCGAATCCTATGTGCTGGACGCTACCGCGACCCGCCACGACATGGACAGCCTGTCGCTCAAATATCTGGGCCAGAGCACCATCAAGTTCGAAGACATCGCCGGCAAGGGCAGCAAGCAGCTGACCTTTGACCAGATTGCGCTGGAACAGGCAGGCCCCTACGCCGCTGAAGATGCCGACGTGACCCTACGCCTGCACCAGACCCTGTGGGCTAAATTACAACCACAGCCGTCACTGGCAAAGGTGCTGCAAGACATCGAGATGCCGCTGATGCCGGTACTGGCCGGTATCGAGCGCAACGGCGCGCTGGTCGATGCCAAGCTGCTCGGCGAGCAGAGCATCGAGCTGGGTGAAAAAATGGTCTCGCTGGAACGCCAGGCGTTCGAACTGGCGGGTGAAGAGTTCAACCTCGGTTCACCCAAGCAACTGGGCACCATCCTGTATGAAAAGCAGGGCCTGCCGGTGCTGTCGAAAACCGCCAAGGGGCAGCCATCGACCGCAGAAGCCGTCCTGGCCGACCTCGCCGAGCAGGGCTTCGAGCTGCCGCAGGTGATCATGCAGTACCGCAGCGTCAGCAAACTCAAGAGCACCTACACCGACCGCCTGCCGGAGCAGATCAACCCGCGCACCGGCCGCATCCACACCTCCTACCACCAGGCGGTAGCGGCAACCGGACGACTGTCTTCGTCCGACCCGAACTTGCAGAACATCCCGATTCGTACCGCCGAAGGCCGTCGCATTCGTCAGGCCTTTATTGCCCCCAAGGGCTACAAGCTGCTGGCGGCCGACTACTCGCAGATCGAACTGCGCATCATGGCGCATCTGGCCCAGGATGCAGGCCTGCTGGATGCCTTCCGCCACGACCTCGATGTGCACAAGGCCACGGCAGCGGAGGTATTCGGCGTCACCCTCGACGAGGTCACCACCGACCAGCGCCGCAGCGCCAAGGCGATCAACTTCGGGCTGATCTACGGCATGAGCGCCTTTGGCCTGGCCAAACAGATCGGCGTCGACCGCAAACAGGCGCAGGCGTATATCGATCGCTACTTTGCTCGCTACCCGGGCGTACTGGCCTACATGGAGCGCACCCGCGAGCAAGCCAGCGAACAGGGCTACGTCGAGACCCTGTTCGGCCGCCGCCTGTACCTGCCGGAAATTCATGCCAAGAACCAGGCCATGCGCAAGGCCGCCGAACGCACCGCGATCAACGCGCCGATGCAAGGCACCGCCGCCGATATCATCAAGCGCGCGATGATCAAGGTTGCCCAATGGCTTGAGGAAAGCTCGCTGGATGCCCGGGTGATCATGCAGGTGCACGATGAACTGGTGCTGGAAGTGCGCGAAGACCAGATTGAGGCCGTCAGTCAGGGCCTCAAGGAGCGCATGGGGCAAGCAGCAGAGCTGGACGTGCCGCTGGTGGTCGAAGTGGGCGTGGGCAACAACTGGGACGAGGCGCACTAAGCGGCCCGAAGGGCCGAGCAGCAAGCTGCAAGAAAACCCGTAAGACCCAGTACTGTGCGGGTTTAGCTTGCGGCTTACAGCTTGAAGCTTGCGGCTGAAAACGGCAGCACCTAAGCACTGCCGTTTTCATAACCCTTCCGTCTAAAACTTTTTTGAACTTATCTGCAACCCGATCGGTCAGAACTTTTGAACGGCTTAAGAGCCATTCATGCTCCTTAGATGTGATTTAGTGTTGGCAGAAAAACCGGGCACTCCCTTTCCTAGCACAGCCCGGTTCGTTGAACCCCGAGCCTCCCTCCCCATAGAAGCTCGGGGTTTTTTTTACCCTTTTTTTGCCAAGCCTAAACGATCAAGACTCCGCGCCCGCGTCCTCAGACTCACTCTCCGGCGGAAACAACCAGCCTGCCAGCACTTCATGCGCCTGCTCCACCCCAAGGCGCTTGGGCGAGGAAAACAGCTGCACGCTGGCATTCGAGCGCAGCTCCTTGCGCATCCGCGCCTGCACCTTGAGCAGCTCGTTCTTTGCCGCCCCAAAGGCCAGCTTGTCCGCCTTGCTCAGCAGCACGTGCGCCGGGATGTCACTCTTGCGCGCCCACTCCAGCATCATGCAGTCGAAATCCGACAGCGGATGACGCAGATCCATCACCAGCACCAGACCAACCAGGCTGTGACGGCCGGTCAGGTAGGCGTCCAGGTGCTGCTGCCAGTGCGCCTTCAGCTCCAGCGGCACCTTGGCGTAGCCATAACCGGGCAGGTCCACCAGGCGGCGCTCGTCATCGAGGCGAAAGAAGTTGATCAGCTGGGTACGGCCCGGCGTCTTGGAGGTACGCGCCAGTCTCGCGTGGG
The DNA here is from genome assembly GCA_038114645.1 of Pseudomonadaceae bacterium. Classification (GTDB taxonomy): domain Bacteria; phylum Pseudomonadota; class Gammaproteobacteria; order Pseudomonadales; family Pseudomonadaceae; genus Halopseudomonas. The sequence continues at coordinate 106,485 of JAYNRF010000004.1, forward strand.
TCAGCGTGTTGAGCGCACTGGACTTACCGGCGTTGGAGCGGCCGGCGAAGGCGACTTCCAGACCGATATCGGGTGGACACTGGGTAACCAGGCTCGCACTTTTGATAAAAGTCGACTGCTGGCAGAGGGAAACAAGAGGCGTGCTGGAGGACATGGGATTTCCATTTTGGCCGACATGCTGGAGCCGGACACTGATGACATTCACGTTTGCGGCGTGCTTAGTATATAATGCCGCGGTTGTGGGAAGCACTGACCAATTGACCCGCGCCCTTGCGCAATGTCAGGTTCAGGCGCCCCAGAGACTCATGAGCGTCGCAGGTGCGGCCGAGGGTGCGGCATTTCAGCCATTGCGCCCCGCGTAACGCGCCGCTAGCATGGGCACACAATCACGGCTGCCTGCCATTGATAACGCGGTCACCAAGGCCGGACTGCAGGCACTGCCAACCGTTTTCTTTTAGCCGTTATTGGATTAGCCGATGAATAAATTACTCGTTAGTCTGGCGTTGACCCTGGGCGTCGCCACTGGTGCGCACGCTGTTGAGGGCAATGCTGAAGCTGGCCAGGCCAAGGCTGCCGTGTGCGGCGCCTGCCACGGTGCAGACGGCAACAGCCCTGCCCCGAACTTCCCGAAACTGGCCGGCCAAGGCGAACGCTACCTGCTCAAACAGATCACTGACATCAAGGAAGGCCGTCGCACCGTGATCGAAATGACCGGCATTCTGGACGGCATGAGCGAGCAGGATATGGCTGACGTAGCGGCATACTTCGCTTCCCAAACCGGTAGCCTCGGCGCAGCTGATCCGGCACTGGCTGCCCGCGGTGAAGAGATCTTCCGCGGCGGCAATCTGGAAACCGGCCTGCCGGCGTGCACCGGCTGCCACTCCCCGACTGGCAAGGGCAACCCCCCGGCCGGCTACCCGCACCTGGCTGGCCAGCACGCGGCATATACCGCCAAGCAGCTGACCGACTTCCGCGAAGGCAACCGCACCAATGACGGCGACAGCATGATCATGCAAACCGTCGCCAGTCGCCTGAGCAACAAGGATATCGAGGCTGTTGCCAGCTATATCCAGGGCCTGCGTTAAGCGCTTGCACTGTTGCGACAAAAAAGGGGTAGCCATCGGCTACCCCTTTTTGCATGCGCATTTCACACCGGTAATACCGCGCCACAGTTACGTCTGGTAATCGCGGAATCTTTGCTCTACTGTCGGGTCTGAAACCTGTCACTACCCCGTTATGGAGAACTACATGCGTGCGTTTTTCAGCGTTGCCCTGATCTGGCTGCTCGGCAGCTTCGCCCTGGCCCAAGCCCAGGAAGCCACCTATCAGGAAGGCGTGCATTACGTGGTCCTGCCGACTCCGGCACCGACCCAGGATCCCGATAAAATCGAAATCGCCGAGCTGTTCTGGTACGGCTGCCCCCATTGCTTTGCCTTCCAGCCGACCATCGAAGAGTGGTCCAAGACCCTGCCGGAAGACGTCAACTTCCGTCCGGTTCCAGCCATGTTCGGCGGCCTCTGGAACACCCACGGCCAACTGTTCTACACCCTGGAAAGCCTGGGCAAGCTGGAAGAAACCCATAACGCGGTGTTCAACGCAATTCATCGCGAGAAAAACCAGCTGCAAGATACCGACGCCATGATCGCGTTCCTCGCCCCGTACGGCATCACCGCCGAGCAGTTCGAGCGCGCCTGGTCTTCGTTCGGCGTGAAAAGCCGTATCGAACAGGCTGGCCGTCTGGCACGCGACTATCGCGCCACCGGCGTTCCCTGCCTGATCGTCAACGGCAAGTACCGCATCGAAGGCAAGATGGCCGGCACCTTCGAAAACATGCTGAAGATCGCCGAGTATCTGGTCGAGCAGGAACGTCAGGCCAACCAGGGCTGATACCGTGCTGTCCGTCGGCAATATCAGCTCGACACGCACCACCCGGGGCCACATGGCTCCGGGTAAGCTGGAAATAAACAGCCAGTGCCAGACCGACCAGCGCCCCCTTCCCGACGTCTTGCGCTTGCTTAGTTTCAACATTCAGGTCGGCATCAACACCCAGCGCTATCACCATTACCTCACTCGCAGTTGGCAGCACCTTCTGCCCAGCGCCAGCCGCCAGCAACAGCTCGGCAGGGTCGCGCAGCTGCTTAACGACTTTGACCTGGTGGCACTGCAGGAGGTCGACGGCGGCAGCCTGCGTTCCGGCTTCGTCAATCAGGTTGAACATCTGGCCCGTGAAAGCGGCTTTCCTTACTGGTATCAGCAGTTAAACCGCAACCTCGGCCGGTTCGCCCAGCACTCCAACGGCCTGCTGAGTCGCTATGCGCCGGATCTGCTGGAAGACCACAAGCTGCCCGGTATATTGCCAGGCCGTGGCGCCATTCTGACCCAGTTCGGGCAAGGCGAGGACTCCCTGCTGGTGGTGATGATGCACCTGGCCCTGAGCACCAAGGGACGCGCAAACCAGTTGGCCTATATACGTGAACGTCTCGCTGATCACCGCCATGTGGTACTGATGGGCGACATGAACACCCACGCCGAGGACCTGCTGCACCACTCGCCACTGAAGGGAGCCGACCTGCAGGCACCCGATCTGCCCGGCACCTACCCCAGCTGGAAACCTGCGCGGGTTCTGGACCACATTCTGGTCAGCCCAAGCCTGAGCATTGAGCAGGTAGATGTGCTTGCACAACCGATTTCCGATCACCTGCCGGTTGCAATGCATATCAAATTGCCGTCACAGCTGTGCAAAGGCTAGTCAGCAGCTCTGCATCACCTATAATCTCTGGGAATTAACCTGCCGGAGCCTTCATGCCAGACACCCACCCCAACGCCAACGGCTCCTACCAGCATTCCGAGCCTGGCGAGCAGACGGAGCTGCTCAAGCGTGGATTGGTGCGGGTCAGTATTGCTGCGTCCGGCATTGACCCCCTGCTCGACAAGCGCCTGAGCGAATTACGCCGCGCGCTGCGCGCCGATGCCCCGTCCAGCATGCTGGCCGAGCTGTTACCAAAGCTGGAACATGCCGTGCTGACCGCCGACCAGCGGCGCCAGGAGCGCACCAGCAATATCAGCAAGAGCCTGCATGGCATTATCGAGCAGCTGCAGTCCGATGAATTGCCACGCGAGACCGCCAAAGCCCTGCGCACGCTCAACCGCCGCCTGGATGACTTGAGCGAGCTGCCGCGCCAACTCGACAACGTCCTCGGCGACCTGGAGCAGCTCCAGGGCCAGATTCTCAATCTTGAACCTGGTACAGAGCCATCCAGCCTGTGGGAACGCCTGTTCGGTCGCAACGGTCGCCGCACCGACAGCGACGCTCAACCGACAGAGGCGCAAAGCCCGCAATTCGAAAGCGACGACGAGCCGTCGCAAGACCTCGATGAGCACGTATCGGATACCGACATAGAGGCGGAGGCTGAGCACAACACCGAGCGCGAGCCAATCGGCAATCTGAGCGGCGACGAGCAGAACTTCACCCAGGTAGCGGCCCACATTGAGTCTATTCTGCTGCGTCTGCTCAACGAGCTGCAGGTGCTGGAAACGCAGCAGGCCGTCCGTGATCGGCTGCGAGAGCAAGTCAGTCGAGGCCTGAACTGGTACGAGCTGGCCGCAGCACTCGACAGCCTCTCCAGCCTGGTACTTGCCGCGCAGGAAAGCCGGCAGGCGGAGTTCGAAGGCTATCTGCAGCAGCTCAACCAGCGCCTGAGTCAGTTTCAGGGCAATCTGGAGGAGGCGCAGGCCAATTACAGCGGCTCACTGGAAGCCGAGCGCGAACTGGCCGGCGACATCCGCGATCAGGTTGAGGTGTTGAATAACAACGTGCAGGAAGCGGACGACCTGAGCGCACTGAAGGCCAACGTCGAGTCACGTCTGAACTCGCTGCTGGAAAACATCGACAAGGCGCGCGAACTGCGCGAGCAGCGTGACAACCAGGTATCCGCGCAGCTGACCACCATGGTCGAACGCATTCAGGTCATGGAGCTGGAGGCGCAAACCTTCCGTCGCCACCTGGAGGAGCAACGCCGTCAGGCGATGCTCGACAGCTTGACCGGTCTGGCCAACCGCGCTGGCCTGCAGCGCCGCATGGAAGAGGAACACGAGCGCTGGCAGCGCTATGGCGGCCGACTGCTGCTGGTGGTGCTGGATGTCGACCACTTCAAGTCGATCAATGATCGCTTCGGTCACCTTGCCGGTGACAAGGTCCTGCGTCTCATCGCTCAGCAGCTGTCCCGAAGGCTGCGCAAGACTGACTTCATCGGTCGCTTTGGCGGCGAAGAGTTCGTGATTCTGATGCCCGGCGTCTCGCCAGAGCAGGGCGCCACAGCGTTGGAAGAACTGCGCAGCGGCATCGAGGGCACACCGTTTCATTTCAAGAACGAGCCGGTACCGGTGACCATCTCCATTGGCTACACCGAGTTTTGCGACGGCGACACTCTGGACAGCACCTTCGACCGCGCCGACCAGGCCATGTACCGGGCCAAGGAGCAGGGCCGCAACCGGATCGTCGCCGCCGACAGCCCATGAGTTCAGCCGTCCGCCTTGCCTTGCTGGTCTGCTGCAGCGCCCTGCTGACGGCCTGCGCCCCCTCACTGATCATCGATGAGCGCTACCAGGCCCACAGCCAGGACAGCCGCGTGCAGTACATTGTCCTGCACTACACCTCCTCCGGCTTTGAGCGCTCGCTGCACACGCTGACGCAAAAAGACGTCAGCAGCCATTACCTGATCAGCGATTACGACCCGGTCATCTACCGTCTGGTGGACGAAAACCAGCGCGCCTGGCACGCCGGAGACAGCAGCTGGCAGGGCAGAACCTGGCTCAACAGCAGCTCCATCGGCATTGAACTGGTACATCCAGGCTACACCGATCAGGTCGACTGCCGCCGCTGGCACGACTGGGACCAGCGCCAGATCGACGCCCTGATCCTGCTTCTGCGCGACATTGAACAACGCCACGACATCCCGCCGGAGCGGGTACTGGCACACAGTGACATTGCCCCGCAACGCAAGGTCGACCCGGGCCCACGCTTCCCCTGGCCACAGCTGGTCACCGCCGGCGTTGCAGTGGGAGCAGACCCTCAGGGCGTAGAAGCGATGCAGCAGTGGCTCAATGGCCGCACCCCGGCAACCCGCTGGTTCCAGCAGACGCTGCACAGCTGGGGCTATGCTGTGCCGCTGCATGGCGAGCTGGATGAGGCGACCCGCAACGTTATCGCCGCCTTCCAGATGCGTTTCCGCCCGAGCCGGTTTGATGGCGTACCGGACAGTGAAACCGCCGCCCTGCTCGGCGCACTGGTACCCGAGCAAGCCAGCGCCCTGCGTAGCCAGACGGTGCCTGAGTGGTATGTACCGCCGAGCGACGGGCTGCCTGCACGCCGACCAGACTGCGCCAACGCGGATGACTGACGCCCCATGCTGAACTGGATCTGGCTCGGTTTCTTTATCAGTGCCTTCGCCGCCGCACTCTGGCAGTGGATCGGCCTGGGCGACGCCGAGGTTTTCAGCCGCCTGGTCACCGCGCTGTTCGAGATGGCGCGCCTGAGCGTGGACATCGTACTGGTGCTGGTCGGCACCATGACCCTGTGGCTGGGCTTTCTCAACATTGCCGAGAAGGCAGGGCTGATCAACCAGCTGGCACGCCTGCTGACACCGCTGTTTCGCCGCCTGATGCCGGAGGTGCCGGCAGGGCACCCTGCACTTGGGCATATCACCATGAACTTTGCCGCCAATGTGCTCGGGCTCGACAACGCCGCCACGCCCATCGGTATCAAGGCGATGCACGCACTGCAGAGCCTGAACCCGAGCAAGGACACCGCCAGCAACGCGCAAATCCTGTTTATGGTGCTTAACACCTCGTCGCTGACACTGCTGCCGATCACGATTTTCATGTACCGCGCGCAGCAGGGCGCCAGCGATCCGACCGAGGTATTCCTGCCGATACTGCTGGCCACCAGTGCCTCCAGCCTGGTCGGCCTGCTCAGTGTTGCGCTGATCCAGCGCCTGAAACTCTGGGACCCGGTGGTGCTGGCCTATCTCGCCGGCGGCGCGCTGGCGCTCGGACTACTGCTCACCACGCTGGCCGGGCTGTCTGCCGAAGCGCTGGCAGCGACCTCTACACTGGTCGGCAACCTGACCCTGTTCGGCATCATCATCGCCTTCCTGTTGATCGCGGCGCTGCGCAAGGTCAACGTCTACGACAGCTTTATCGAGGGTGCCAAGCAGGGCTTCGAGGTCACCATTTCGCTGCTGCCGTTTCTGGTCGCCATGCTGGTCGCCGTCGGCGTGCTGCGCGCCAGCGGCGTGCTGGATGCCTTGCTCGACGGTATCCGCTGGCTGGTCGAGGGACTCGGCTGGGACACCCGCTTTATCGACGCGCTGCCGACCGCGTTCATCAAGCCGCTGTCGGGCAGCGGTTCGCGGGCGATGATGATCGAGACCATGAACAGCTTCGGCGTCGACAGCTTCCCCGCGCAACTGGCCGCCACCTTCCAGGGCAGCACCGAGACCACCTTCTACGTGCTGGCCGTCTACTTCGGCGCGGTCGGCATCAGCCGCGTGCGCCACGCCCTCGGCTGTGCGCTGCTGGCCGATCTGGCCGGCATGCTCACCGCCATCGGCGTCTGCTACTGGTTTTTTGGCTAGGCACCCACGGCCCCAGAGGCGCCGCTGTGCTAACCTGCCAGCCAGACCACCGCAACAACGCTGCCTGCGAGACCGCCCATGCCCGCCCCACGCTTCGACCAACTCCACCGCCAGCCCGGCCCCTGGTTTGTGGCCTTGGGCGGCGCAGGCATGTTCGGCGCCAACTTTTATCTCTACGGCTCGGGCGGTGAGTGGATTGCCGTCGACTGCGGCTTCGCGCTTAATCCAACGCCCAGCGGTCGCAACAGCGTTTCGGTACCCAGCCTGTCCGCCCTTGAGCGGCACGACATCAAGCTGTCAGCCCTGCTGATCACCCACGGTCACGAAGACCACATCGGCGCCATTCCGCACCTTTGGCGCGCGCTGGATTGTCCGATCTACGCCAGTCCGTTTGCCGCCCAACTGATTCGCGCCAAGCTTGATCCCGGACTCACCTGGCCACGCCTGCAAGAGATCCGCCCGCTGCAGCCGGTCGGCATTGGCGCCTTTCAGGCCGAATGGATTCCGGTGACCCACTCAATCCCCGAATCTCACGCCATCGTGCTGGAGGTAGCTGGCAAACGCCTCTACCACAGTGGCGACTGGAAGCTGGATAACCACCCGGTGGTTGGTGAACTGACCGCGCAGGCGCGCCTGCAGCAGATTGGTCGCGGCGGGGTCGACGTGATCATCGGCGACTCGACCAACGCTTCTGTGCCCGGTGCCAGCCGCTCGGAAGCCGCGGTGCAAAACGGTCTGCAAGACGCCATCCGGCCCTGCCGCCAACGCGTCATCGTGACCTGCTTTGCCAGTAATCTTGCGCGCCTGCACAGTCTGGCCGATATCGCCTTCGACTGCGGGCGCTACGCCGCGCTGCTTGGCCGCAGCCTGACGCATATGCACAGTATCGGCCGCGCCCACGGCTACCTGCCGGGGCGGCCCGGCTACATCGGACCATGGGAGTTGGGTCACTTGCCCCGTGAGCAGCAGCTCTGGGTCTGCACCGGCAGCCAGGGCGAACCCGGTGCCGCACTGGGCCGGCTGGCCGCTGGCAGCCATCCGCAGTTGAGTCTGGAGCCGGGTGACACTGTGGTCTTTTCCTCTCGCCTGATCCCCGGCAACGAGGTTGCACTGGAGCGCATCAAGCAGGGCCTGAAAGAGCAGGGTGTCGAGCTGATCGACGATGACATGCGACCCGACGTGCACGCCTCAGGCCATCCACCACAGGACGACCTGCGCCAGCTCTATGGTTGGCTGAAAGCCCGTCACCTGCTGCCGGTACACGGCGAACGCTACCACCAGCACGCCCACATGGCGCTCGGCCGTGAACTGGGTCTGGGTGGTCTGGTGCCCGCCAACGGCGACCTGATCGATCTGAGCGCTCAGCCCGCCAAGGTCGCTGAGTTACCGCACGGACTGGTCGATATCGACCAGCGCTAGTCCAGCGCCGGATCGGCTCGACCAAACTTGCGCCGCTCCAGGCTGCGAAAGGCACTACCACGCCACACGGCCAGCAGCATCACGCTCCCGTAGACCAGCATGCCCAGCGCCAGCGCAACGAATACCGTCGCAATGCTGCCGGTCAGCTGCAACAACAGCCAGCCGCCAACCAGTGCAATACACAGCCGCACGAAGCCCGCGATCAAAGGCCACAGCAGCCGACCGCTGCCCTGCGAGGCGAAATACAGCGCCAACCCCAGACCGAACAGCCCGTAACAGGGGCCAACGATACGCAAATAATCCGCGCCCGCTGCCAGCGCCTGCGGATCGCTGGTAAACAGCCGCAGCCACATCTGCGGCCACAGCGCCGCGCTCAGACCAACGCACTCGGTCACGGCAAAGGCCACAAAACCGCCAGCCAACGCAATGTTCAGGGCCCGCTGGTGTTGCCCTGCGCCGAGATTGGTCCCCACCAGTACCACCAGAGGGGCGCCGATCCCGAATGCCAGCGGCACCAGCAGGTACTCCAGCCGCACGCCGGTACCAAATCCAGCAACCGCCTGCACGCCCGCACCGGCGGCCACCAGTGCCGTCGCACCAGCAATCACCAGATTGGTTTGCAAGGTGCTGATGGACGACAGCAGCCCCACACCGAGAATCGGCCTGAGATAGCGCGAACGCGGCAGGCTGAGCGCCGGGCGCACGACGCAGCGACCGCTGAGCACGTACCAGAGCATCACCGCTGACCCCGTCAGCGCAAACAGCACCATCGCCAATCCGCCACCTGCGATGCCGAACCCGGGCAGCGGCCCCAGCCCAAAGATCAGCAGCGGCGAGAGAGGGATCAGCAACAACACGCCGAAACAGGTTACCAGCGCCGGGAAGAGCATATTGCCGGTACCGCGAATCACGCTCGCCAACGCGTTCATCAGCCACAGCGCCAGCATGCCGGCAAACACCACGTCGGAATAGGCCAGCGCGGCCTCCAGCGCAGCTCCGTCACCGCCAAGCAGGCGGTACAGGGGGGCACCAAAGAGCAAAACCAGCAGGGTAAACAGCAGCCCAATGGCACCGTTGATCAGCAGCGCGTGCCAGGCCAGTGCGTTGGCATCATCACGTCGCCCGGCACCCAGCGCCCGCGCAATGGCAGAGGAAATCCCGCCGCCCATGGCGCCAGCAGACATCATCTGCATCAGCATCACGCCGGGAAACACCAGCGCCATGCCAGCCAGCGCATCGGTACCCAGTTTGGCTACCCACCAGGTTTCGATCATCCCGGTGGAAGCCTGCGCGCACATGATCAGCACATTTGGCCAGGCAAGCGTGAGCAGCAGCGGCAGGACTGGCGCCTGCAACAGGCGAGTGGTACGCGCATCAAGCGCGCTGGAGGAGACTGAAATGGAGGTCATTGGGCGGCTCCGGACAGGGAGCCACCATTAAATGTCAGTCAACATACAAAAGTAAATATGTTAGCCGACATACAAAGCCATTCGTCGCCCGGGCTTCGCGCAACCCGGGCTCAGACCGACGTGTCAGAACAGTTCCTTGGTACGCTCCCAGAGCATGCCCATCGCCAGCAGAGGCGCGCGGAAGCGCTGACCTCCCGGGAAGGCCATGTGTGGCACCTTGGCGAACACATCAAACCCGCTGCTCGCCTGCGCTGCCATCGCCTCGGCGAGCAGGCGCGCTGCCAGGTGCGTCGCGTTGACGCCGTGACCGGAGTAGGCCTGGGCATAGAACACATTAGGCTGCTCATCCAGCCGGCCAATCTGCGGCAGGCGGTTGGCGCCGATGCCGATCATGCCGCCCCACTGGAACTCGATCTTCACGTCAGCCAGTTGCGGGAACACCTTAAGCATTTTTGGCCGCATGTAGGCCGCCACATCCGCCGGGTCGCGGCCCGAATAGTGGCAGGCGCCGCCAAACAGCAGGCGATGATCAGCCGAGAGTCGGTAGTAATCCAGTGCCACGCGCTGATCGCACAGCGCCATGTTCTGCGGGATCAGACTGCGCGCGCGCTCCTCGCCCAGCGGCTCGGTGGCAATCACGTAACTGCCGGCCGGAATCACGGTGCCGCCGAGCTTTGGATTGAGCTGGCCCATATAGGCATTGCAACCCAGCACCAGCTGTTTGGCCTGCACTCGGCCCGTCGCGGTGTGCACGGTCAGGGTGCTGCCGTAGTCGATACGGGTGACTGGCGAATGTTCAAACAAACGCGCGCCCAGCTGACGCGCAGCCGCTGCTTCACCCAACACCAGATTGAGTGGGTGCAGATGACCGGAGCCCATATCGGTCATGCCGCCAATGTAACGGTCGGAACCAACGACGCTGTGCAGCTGATCGCGCTCAATCATCGTCATTTCGTGGCGGTAGCCCAGCGACTTGAGCTCCTCGCGGTCGGCCAGAAAGCCCTCCATGTGCGCCGGCTTGTTGGCCAGATCGCAGTAGCCCATGGTCAGATCGCAGTCGATATTGAAGCGCGCCACCCGCTCGGTGACGATCTCGACCGCCTCGATACCCATCAGCTTCAGGCTACGCACACCCTCGGCACCAATCTGCTTTTCGAAACGGTCGACGTCATGACCAACGCCGCGAATCAGCTGGCCGCCATTACGACCGCTGGCACCCCAGCCAATCTGATGCGCTTCCAGCAAGACCACCGAGAGCCCGCGCTCAGCCAGTTCCAGCGCGGTGTTGACGCCGGTAAAGCCACCGCCAACGATGCAGACGTCGGCCTGCTCCTCCCCCTGCAGTACCGGCAGCCCGAGCTGCTGGTTGATGGTCGCGGCGTAATAGGAGGGGGCGTGCTCGTGAGTATGGGTTGAACTGCGCAGCATGGGGCTATCCGTTAGCGGTCGTTGGCGTTTGAAATAGTGAAACTTCGTAAATAAAAATTGACGCCAGCATAACCAGATACCGACGGCCCGACAATCCCGCTCAGTCCGACTCGGGGATCGGCAACGCCAGCGTCTCCTTCAGCTCTTCCATCACGATATAGCTTTTCGACTCCCGCACACCGGGCAGGCGCAGCAGAATGTCGCCGAGTAGCTTGCGGTAGGACGCCATCTCCGAGATCCGCGCCTTGATCAGGTAATCGAAGTCGCCAGATACCAGATGACACTCCAGTACGTGCGGCAGCTTGGTCGCGGCGCGGCGAAAATCGTCAAAGATGTCTGCCGACTTGGAATACAGGCTGATCTCCACGAACACCAGCAGGTTCGCCTGCAGCTTGTGCGGGTTGAGCCGCGCGCCGTAACCGAGGATGAACTTCTCCCGTTCCAGCCGCTTCACCCGCTCCATACAGGGCGTGGTAGACAGGCCCACCCGCTCGCCCAGCTCTACATAAGACATTCGCCCTTCTTCCTGCAGCAATTGCAAGATGTGGCGATCGATGCGATCCAGCTCGCGACTGGAAGCCTTTTTAGTTTTCATGAAATACCTCTAAAAAACGAATCCACAAGAGAATCTCGCTCTGCAATACGCAAAATAAACGAAAAATCAGTCCAGATCACTTGCCATAGAATAGCGATATCGCCCAAGGGCAAATTCACAGGATATTTTCCGGGAGCAACACCATGCAGGTTCTCATCCTCGGTAGTGGCGTCATCGGCGTTACCAGCGCCTGGTATCTGGCCCGCGCCGGCCATCAGGTCACCGTGGTTGATCGCCAGCCGGGCGCCGGTCTGGAGACCAGCTTCGGCAACGCCGGCATGATCTCCCCCGGCTACTCTGCGCCATGGGCCGCGCCGGGCGTGCCGTTCAAGGCCGTCAAATGGATGCTGGCCAAGCACCCGCCGCTGTCCATTCGCCCGACCAGCGACCCGCACCAGTATCGCTGGATGGTACAGATGCTCGCCAACTGTACCGAGGCTCGCTATGCGATCAACAAGGAACGCATGATGCGCCTGGCTGAATACAGCCGCGACTGCCTGATGGACCTGCGCAGCGACAGCGGCGTCGACTACGAACACCGCGAGCAGGGTACCCTGCAGGTATTCCGCACCCAGAAACAGATGGATGCCGCCGCGCAGGACATCGCCGTGCTGGAACGCTGCGGTGTGCCTTACGAGGTGCTCGACCGTGACGGCTGCGTACGCGTCGAACCGGGCCTGGCCGCCAGTGCCGACAAGATCGTCGGCGGATTGCGCCTGCCCAACGACGAGACCGGTGATTGCCACCTGTTCACCACCCGCCTGGCCGCCAAGGCAGCCGAGCTGGGCGTCGAGTTCCGCTACAACTGTGCCATCGAAGAGCTGCTCAGCGACGGCGCGCAGATTAACGGCGTACGCCTGCAAAGCGGCGAAGTACTGACCGCCGACCGTTATGTACTGGCCCTCGGCAGCTTCTCGCCGAAACTGGCCCGTCCGCTCGGCTTTGACCTGCCGATCTACCCGGTTAAAGGCTATTCGCTGACACTGCCGGTGGCAGACGACGCCATGGCACCGGTTTCCACCATCATGGATGAAACCTACAAGGTCGCCGTGACCCGCTTTGCCGACCGCATCCGCGTGGGTGGCATGGCCGAGCTGACCGGCTTTGACGACACCCTGAAAGAGAAGCGCCGCGCCACGCTGGAAATGGTCGTGTCCGACCTGTTCCCGCAGGGTGGCAAGGTGGCCGAAGCCACCTTCTGGACGGGTTTTCGCCCGATGACTCCAGACGGCACGCCGATCATCGGTGCCAGCAGCCTGCGCAACCTGTACTTCAACACCGGTCACGGCACCCTGGGCTGGACCATGTCCTGCGGCTCCAGCAAACTGCTGGCCGACCTGCTGTCCGGCGACAGGCCCGCGCTGAACGCCGGCGATTACAGCTTTGACCGTTACACCAACCACAAGGAACACCAGCACCATGGCCATCCAGCGTCTGCACACTAACCACCGCATGAGTCAGATCGTGATTCACCAGAACACGGTCTACCTTGCCGGTCAGGTTGCCGCCGATGACGACCTTGCCAAGGACGCCGCCGAGCAGACCCGCAGCACGCTCGCAGAGATCGAGAAGCTGCTGGCCGAAGCGGGTACCGACAAGACCCACATTCTGTCGGTGACCATTTACCTGAAAGACATCGACGCCGACTTCGAGGCCATGAACAGTGTTTGGGATCAGTGGCTGCCGGCGGGTACTGCACCGGCCCGCGCGACCGTGGAAGCCAAGCTGTGCGAGCCGGAAATTCTGGTCGAGATGTCCGTTGTCGCTGCGCGGCCCTGAGTCCGCGGTACAACCTGTTTGCTCTCATCAGTCGCCGCTCCCACGCGTTCAGCGACGTCTGATATTCTGACGGGGCACCTTGCCCCGTCTTTTTTTATTCAAGATCCCTTGCCATGCGCCCAGCCCAAGCCCTGATCGATCTGTCTGCCCTGCGTCACAACTATCAACTGGCCAAGTCGCTGTCCGGTCGTCGCGCGCTCGCTGTGGTCAAGGCTAACGCCTACGGACATGGTGCGGTGCGCTGTGCCGAAGCACTGCAGGCCGACGCCGATGGCTTTGCCGTCGCCTGCATTGAAGAGGCACTGGAGCTGCGCGCAGCCGGTATTAGCGGCCCGATTCTGTTGCTCGAAGGCTGGTTCGAGGCAGATGAGCTGCCGCAGCTGGCCGAACATGACCTGTGGGCCGTGATCCATCACGACGCCCAGTTGCAGCAACTGGAAGCGGCCAACCTCAGCCGCCCGCTGCACATCTGGCTGAAACTCGACAGTGGCATGCACCGAGTCGGCTTCAGCCCTGCCGAATACGCTGACATCTGGCGCCGTCTGGCCGCGCTGCCGCAGGTTGCCAGCCTGACCAAGATGACCCACTTCTCGCGTGCCGACGAGCCCGAGACCGGCCGCACCGAGCAGCAGCTGGCAACCTTCGCCGCCGCCACCGCCGGCCTCGATGGCCCGGCCAGCCTGTGCAACTCACCCGGCATTCTGGCCTGGCCGCAGGCGCACAACGACTGGCTGCGCCCCGGCATCATGCTGTACGGCGCCACCCCGTTCGAGTTCGCGCAGGAGAACGCCGCCAAACTGCGTCCGGTAATGCAGCTGACCTCGCGCATCATCGCGGTACGCGAGCTGCCGGCAGGCGAACCTATCGGCTATGGCTCACGCTTCACGACCACCCGCCCGACCCGTGTCGGTGTGGTTGCCATGGGCTACGCCGATGGCTACCCGCGCCACGCCAAGGACGGCACGCCGGTGCTGATTAACGGCCAACGCAGCCGGGTGATTGGCCGGGTGTCGATGGACATGCTGACGGTCGACCTGACTGACCTGCCCGACAGCGGTCTGGGCAGCGCGGTGACGCTGTGGGGCGATGGCCTGAACGCCAGCGAAGTCGCCAGTTGGGCCGACAGCATTCCCTATCAGCTGTTCTGCAACCTGAATCGGGTACCCCGTCACTACATTGGGTGATGGCGTCGGCACGGCTGTTGAAAATTCTGAACAGCCGTGCAATTATCCCTCGGTCGAACGCCGCCACTGCGGCGTTTTGTCCATCATTCCTGGAGGAATCAGCCATTGGACGTGGGTGCTCGTCTCAAAACCATTCGCAAACTCAAAGGTTTATCCCAGCGTGAACTGGCCAAACGGGCCGGCGTCACCAACAGCACTATTTCCATGATCGAGAAGAACAGCGTCAGCCCCTCGGTCAGTTCACTGAAGAAAGTTCTCTCCGGCATTCCCATGTCACTGGTGGATTTTTTCTCGCTGGAGCTGGAAGAAGACACCCAGCGCAAGGTGATCTACCGCGCCGACGAACTACTCGACATCGGCTCCAACGAAGTCACCATGAAGCTGGTCGGCAAGGGCCACCCCAACCGCGCTTTCTCCTTCCTCAACGAGACCTACCCGCCAGGCTCCGACACCGGCCCGGACATGCTCAACCACGAAGGCGAGGAAGCCGGCACCGTGGTCAGCGGTCAGCTGGAAGTGACCGTCGGCAGTGAGGTGTATGTGCTGAAAACCGGCGACAGCTACTACTTCGACAGCAGTCAGCCGCACCGTTTCCGCAATCCCTTCGACGTGCCCTGCGTGCTGATCAGCGCGACTACGCCCGCGAACTTCTAAGCTCCTGCCGATGACTCGTAGGGTGGAGAACGCCGTAGGCTTCTCCACCGACCGATCTCGACAACCTCGCCCAGCGCCGTGTTCAAGGCCGTCCGGGCACAGCATGCTGTGCCCCTACGCAGAAGTAGGCCTCGCCACCGCTGTAGGGGCACGGCATGCCGTGCCCGACGTCACGACCGCAGAATATCCAGCGAGACCTCTGCACCGTCCGGGCACAGCACGCTGTGCCCCTACGCCTCCGGTACCGGCGGCGCGCCGGCCAGCGAACGATAGACACTGACCATCGCGGTTGCCGTCTCGATCCGGCTCTGTACCAGATCACTGCGCACACCGGTCAGCTGCTGCTCCGCATCCAGCACTTCGAAGTACTCGATATAGCCCTGCTCATAGCGCAGCCGCGCCTGATCAACCGCCGCCTGCGCCGCCTCGCTGGAAGCCTGCAGCCAGCGGCTGCGCTCCTGCGCGTGGCGATAGCGCACCAACCCGCTCTCGGTTTCTTCCAGCGCCAGCAACACCGCCTGTTGATATTGTGCCAGCCGCTCGGCGCCTGTGGCGTCGGCCGCCGCGATACGCGCCCGCACGCCCTCGACATCGAGGAAGGTCCAGTCAATGCCCAGACTCACGCTGCGTGACTCGGCACCGGCAGTGAACAGGTCACCACCGCTGCCGGCAACTGAGCCGAGCAGCGCACCCAGCGTGAAGCGCGGAAACAGGTCAGCAGTCGCCACGCCAATCCGCGCGGTGGCCGCCGCCAGACGGCGCTCGGCCGCCTGAATATCCGGGCGGCGCCGAAGCACCTCGGCGGGCGTACCGACCGGAATGCGCGCCGTCAGCGCCGGCAACGTCTGCGCGGCAGACAACGATTCGTTCAGCGCCGCCGGCGGCTGACCGGTCAACACCGCAAGGCGATGCAGACTGAGCTGCACCTCGGCCTGACGCTGCGGCACCGCTGCGCGCAGGGCATCCAGCTCAGCCTGTGCTCTGACCCGATCAAATTCGGTGCCGCGACCGGCATCCAGTCGGGCACTAACGATGTCCAGCGACGCCTGCTGCAATTCGACGTTCTGCTCTGCCACCGCCAGCAACTGCTGCTGGCCGCGCAGGGTGAAATAGCCACTGGCAACCTGACCGGCAATGACAACCTGCAGCGCCTGCACGTCTGCCGCACTGGCCTCAAGGTCAGCCTCGCCGGCTTCCACCGCGCGCTGCAGGCGGCCATAGAAATCCGGCTCCCAGCTGGCGACGGCACCAAGCGAGTACTGCTCGACCCGAGCGCGGTCGGGATCGCTCCGTTCGACTTCAGCCAGATGTTGTTCACCGCCGCCGCCCTGCAGCGTCACGCTCGGCCAGCGGTCGCGACGGGCACCGCGCAGCAGTGCCTCGGCGCCCTGATAGCGCGCCAGCAGGGTTTGCACATCCAGGTTCTGCGCCAGCGCGCGGTCGATCAGCGCCGCCAACTGCGGGTCATTGAAGCCGGACCAGAAGCGCTGCTCGCTGGCCTGACGTTGATCGGCCGGCGCATCAGCCTGACTGAAGCTCGCCAGCTGCACTGGCTCGGGCGCCTGATAATCGGGGCCCACGGCGCATGCGGTCAGCATCACGCTCAAGGCCAGAGGGAGAAGTTTATGCATCGATTTTTTCCTCCTGCTGCGCCGCGGGGCGCTCGACGGCGAGCGAGGTGCCAGCCAGCTTGCGCAGCGCAACATAGAACACCGGAGTCAGCAGCAACCCGAACAGGGTCACACCGAGCATGCCGGTAAATACGGTAATACCCATGGCGTTGCGCACCTCGCTGCCGGCGCCAGAGGCCAGCACCAACGGCAGTACGCCAGCGATGAAGGCGACCGAGGTCATAATGATCGGGCGCAGACGCAGGCGGCTGGCTTCCAGCGCGGCCTTAACGGTCTCGACACCGTCCATCTCCAGCTCGCGGGCAAACTCGACAATCAGGATCGCGTTCTTGCATGCCAGCCCCATCAGCACCACCAGACCGACCTGGACGAAGATGTTGGCGTCACCGCCAGTCCACCAGACCCCGAGCATCGCCGCCAGCAGACACATCGGCACGATCAGGATTACCGCCAGCGGCATCACCCAGCTCTCGTACAACGCCGCCAGCACCAGGAACACCAGCAATAACGCGACCGGGAACACCACCAGCGCGGCGCTGCCCTGATTGACCTGCTGGAAGCTCAGGTCGGTCCACTGAATATCCATGCCCGGTGGCAGCGCCTTGGCCGCCACCGAGGCAACCGTGTCCAGCGTCTCGGTGGAGGACAGCATGGTCGGATCGGACTGACCGATCAGATCTGCCGCCGGGTAGCCGTTGTAACGGATCACCGGGTCCGGGCCGAAGCTCGGCTTCAGGCTGACCATGGTATTGAGCGGCACCATCTCGCCGGCGGCGTTGCGCACATAGAGACTGTCCAGATCACTCGGCTCGTCGCGGAACGGCGCATCAGCCTGAGCGCGCACCTGGTAGGTCCGACCGAACAGGTTGAAGTCGTTGATGTACTGCGCACCGAAATACAACTGCAGGGTGCCGAACAGTTCATCCAGTCGCACGCCCTGCGCCTTGGCTTGCAGCCGGTCTACTTCAGCGTCCAGTTGCGGCACGTTGGCCTGATACGAGGTAATCGGGAAGCCCAGCCCCGGCGTCTGACTCAGCGCCATCGCCATGCTGTCGGTCGCCTGCTGCAGCGCACCGTAGCCATCGCCGCGGCGGTCCTGAATGTACAGCGAGTACCCGGAGCCCGCGCCCAGACCAAACACAGGTGGCGGCATGAAGGAAATGGCAAAGCCTTCCTTGATACCAGCCAGCTTGCCGTTGATCTCGTCGGCAATTTCCAGCGCGGTACGGTCACGCACATCAAAATCGTCAAACAGGATAAACACAGTGCCCACGTTCGGCGTATTGGTACCCTGCAGCGCGTTAAACCCAACGAACGCGGCCGCGTGCGAGACGCCCTCGGTTTGCATTGCCAAGTCACTGACCCGACGCGCCAGATCTTCGGTACGGTCCAGCGTGGCGCCTTCCGGCAGGCGAATACTGCCAATCAGGTAGGTCTTGTCCTGGGTCGGGATGAAACCACCCGGCACCTGACGGAACATCACCACCGTGGTCGCCAGCAGCACCAGATAGACCACAAACACCATGCCGCGACGACCGAGACTGCGACCGACCAGACGCTCGTAACGCTCGGCGTTACGCTGGAAGAAACGGTTGAACGGGCGGAACAGCCAGCCGAAGCTGCGGTTGATTACGCGGGTTGGCAGGTCCGGTTCCGCGCCATGGGGCTTGAGCAGGGTGGCCGCCAGTGCAGGCGACAGGGTCAACGAGTTGATCGCCGAAATCACCGTGGTAATGGCGATGGTCACCGCGAACTGGCGGTAGAACTGCCCGGTAATGCCATCGAGAAACGCCATCGGTACAAACACCGCGCAGAGCACCAGACTGATCGCCACAATCGGCCCGCTGACCTCGCGCATCGCCTGATGCGCCGCCGCCAGTGGCGCCAGCCCCTGTTCAATATTGCGCTCGACGTTTTCCACCACCACGATGGCGTCGTCCACCACGATGCCGATCGCCAGCACCATGGCAAACAGCGTCAGGGTATTGATCGAGAAGCCGAGCATCAGCAGCACGGCAAAACTGCCGACAATCGATACCGGCACCGCCAGCAGCGGAATCAGCGAGGCGCGCCAGGTCTGCAGGAACAGAATGACCACCAGCACCACCAGTGCGACCGCTTCAAGCAGGGTCTGGATCACCGAACTGATCGAGGTGCTGACGAACACGGTCGGGTCGTAGGCCACTTCCCAGCTCAGGCCAGCCGGGAAGTCTTCGGCCAGCTCGGCCATCTTGGCACGCACCGCGGCAGAGACATCCAGCGCGTTGGAGCCCGGCGACTGGAAGATCGGCAGCGCGACCGCCTGACGGCCATTGAGCAGCGCACGCAGCGAATCCTCCTGCGCCGCCAGCTCGATCCGAGCCACGTCGCGCAGACGGGTTATCTGGCCGTCATCACCGGTCTTCAGCACGATATCGCCAAAGGCTTCAGTGCTGTCCAGACGCCCCTTGGCGTTGATTGAAATCAGCAGGTCGGAGCTGTTCGGCATCGGCGGTGCGCCGATCTGCCCGGCCGACACCTGCACGTTCTGCTCCTGCACGGCGGCGACGATGTCTCCGGCGCTGACGCCCAGCGAGGCCGCCCGCTGCGGGTCGATCCACAGGCGCATGGCGTAGTCACCGGCGCCGAACAGGCCGGCCTGACCGACGCCGGGAATCCGCGCCAGCTCGTCGCGAATGTGCAGCACCGCGTAGTTGCGAATGTAGGTCGCATCCAGGCTGTCATCCGGCGAGATCAGGTGCACCGCCATCATCAGGTTGGGCGACTGCTTCTGGGTGGTGACACCGAGGCGGCGCACATCTTCCGGCAACCGCGGCAGCGCCTGCGACACCCGGTTCTGCACCTGCACCTGCGCCTGATCCGGGTCGGTACCCAGGGCGAAGGTCACAGTCAGCGCCAGACTGCCGTCACTGCCGGCAACCGACTTCATGTAGATCATGTCTTCCACACCATTGATGGCTTCTTCCAGCGGTGTGGCGACGGTTTCCGAGATGGTCTTGGGGTTGGCGCCCGGATAGCTCGCGCTGACCAGCACGCTGGGCGGTACGACCTCCGGGTACTCGCTGACCGGCAGCATCGGGATGCTGATCAGGCCAACCACGAAGATGATGATCGACAGCACCGAGGCAAAGATCGGCCGGTCGACAAAGAAACGTGAAATATTCACGGCAATACGCTCCCTTGGCGTGCTCCGCAGAGCACGCCCCAGCAATATCGTTAAAAGGGGAAAATCAGGTCAGGGTCAGAACGCCGTCTGCAGCGCTACCTCGTTGCGAACCGGCTTGCTGCGATCCATGGCCACCAGCTGTGGCGCGACCTCGATTCCCGGGAAGAGAATCTTCTGCAGGCCGTTGACCACCACCCGGTCGCCAGACTGCAGGCCACCACTGATCACCAGCAAGCCATCCACCCGGCGGCCGGTCTCGACGAAACGGCGCGTCGCGCGGTTCTGCTCGTCCAGTACATAGACATAGCGACGATCCTGATCAGTCAGCACCGCCTTCTGGTCAATCAGAATGGCCTGGCGGGCAGCCGCGACCGGCATCTGCACCCGGGCAAACTGGCCCGGACGGAACAGCCCTTCGGGGTTGGCGATCACCGCGCGGTACTGCAGGGTGCCGGTGCTGGCGTTGAACTGGTTATCAACAAAATCCAGCTGCCCCTGATAGGGGTAGTCCTGGCCGTTGCCCAACCCCAGCCGTACCGGAATAGAGGCGGCATCACCGTGCGGGTTGCCTTCTACGGTCTGCTGATCGCTCTCGAAGTAGACATACAGCGGGTCGACCGACACCAGCGTCGCCAGCAACGTCGCATCGGCGGTTGCCAGGTTGCCGCGGGTGATCTCGGCACGGCCCATGCGGCCGGATACCGGTGCCTTCACCTCGGTGTAGGCCAGATCCAGCTCGGCGTTGTCCTGCGCGGCTTCAGCCGAGGCCAATGCAGCCTGTGCCATGGTGCGTGCAGCACTGCGCTGTTCCATCTCTTCGCGGGAAATCGCGCGGCGCTCCCACAACTGCTCGGCGCGCTGCGCTTCACGCGCGGCCAGCGTCACCTGGCTGCGGGCGCGCGCCACTTCCGCTCGGGCCATCTGCAGACGGGCCTGATAAGGGCGCTGGTCGATGACAAACAGCACGTCACCCTGCTTGACCAGTTCACCTTCTGCAAAGGCAACCTTGTCGATGTAACCGCTGACCCGCGCCCGCAGCGCTACGGTTTCCGGTGCAGCCATACGACCGGTGAAGCTGTCCCAGAGCGTCACGTCGCGCGGCTGCGCCACCGCAACATCGACTTCCGGGGCCGGCATCATCTGGTTGTTGGCCTGATCGCCGCTGGCGTCGCAGCCAGCCAGCGCCAGCAACAGCGCGGCGGCTGCGCCGGCACGGGCAAAGCCATTAAAAGCATGCGTATTCATGTGATCCATCGCTCCCTGTGGTGTGGGCAATTTTTGGCAAGCAAATAAAGGGATCCCCGCGCACTGCAGCAGGCGCCGGTTGGTTCAAGGGGATCGGGTATGGGGAGAACGATACGTGGCGAATGCCAGTATCAGGTAGCGCAGTCCTGCGCCAAAATTGCCTAATTCTACTTTGTCTCAGAATTTGGCAATCACCGCGCCGCGCCTGAAATTGGCCCAGGGAGCCTTGAATACGCACCACAAACAAACAAAATGCACCTTACAGCACAAGGCTTTGCGCGATCCTGCAAGCTTATTGCCCGATCCTGCAATTGCCAAAAAGCTGTCATCTGGTTACGAATTGATCTGCGTATACTGTCGCGAAACTCCGAACGAGGCTGTTTCCATGACCAATCTACCTAGCCACCAGGACATGCTTGACGTGCCCATGTGCCGCCAGCTCGCCGACCTGGTGGGCGAACAGGCAGTCACCGAGGGGATCAATCAGACAAGCATCACCGGGCTGGAGGTCTACCGCACCGATCAGCCAACCAGCTTCAGCTCAACCGTCTACGAGCCGGCGCTCTGCGTGATTGCGCAGGGCAGCAAAACGGTGCAGCTGGGTGACAAGGAAATTCTCTACGGACCGCTTACCTACATGATCTCGGCGGTCGAGTTGCCGGTCGGCGGCTGCGTGATTGACGCCACCCCGAGCGCGCCCTATCTGGCGGTCAAGCTGTCACTAAATCAGCAGGAAATTGCCGAACTGATCATGGAGCTGGGCGATGAGCTGCCGCCGCTGGATCAGCAGCGCGATTGTCCGGCGGCCTCCTGTGGCCTGTGCGTGGCGCCACTGGATACCGGCATCCTGCAGGCGATGACACGCCTCGTCGCACTGCTGTCATCACCCACCGATGCGCGCATTCTGGCACCGCTGGTGCGCCGCGAGATCATCTACCGCGCGTTGATGGGCGAGATGGGCTGGCGACTGCGCGACTTTGCCGCCACCGACACCCAGGCCCACCGCATCTCGAAAGTCATCGCCGTACTGAAGGATCGCTTTGCCGAACCGCTGCGAGTGCGCGAGCTGGCCGAAGACGTGAACATGAGCGAGTCGACCCTGTTCCATACCTTCAAGCAGGTCACCCGCATGTCGCCAGTCCAGTTTCAGAAGAAGCTGCGCCTGCACGAGGCTCGCAGACTGATGCTGACCGAGGGGCTGGAGGCGGCAACGGCCAGCTACCGCGTTGGCTACGAAAGCCCCTCGCACTTCAGCCGTGAATACCGCCGCATGTTCGGCGCGCCGCCGCGCGCCGATGTCACCAAGCTGCGCGGCGATCAGGCGATGGTTGCCGCGCTTTAAGGAAGCTCTGCTTAATAGGGCGGGAACGCCGCAAGGATGCGGCTGACCAACCGTTGCACCTGCTCGTCGCGCTTGCTCGGCGTCAGCTCGCGCTCGCTCAAACGCTCACTTTCGCTGCCGCGCCAGACCAGGCGTCCGCTGTCGCCGTCAAGCAGGTCGATCTGCAGGGTGACCTGCCGGTAGTCCACCGGATAGGTCTGAATCGACGGGCCACCCCAGAAGCCGCCCCAACCGGTGCCCCAGTAACCGCCAAAGCTGGTGGTCACGTTCTCCTGCCGGTTCTCGACCAGCACGTAGCTCTTCACCTGCAGATCCGCCGTTTTGCCGTCCAGCACCGGGCGCAAGCCACGGGCATCGAGCTGTTCCGCCACCGCCTGCTCAATCCGCCCCGCCACCAACTCGCCGCCAATGCGCGGATCATCCGTTGGACGAAACTCCACACGCGGCTCAGCCCACTGCCAGGTCTGGTCGGCGGCAAAGTCGTGGCTGACGTCATAGTCGGGCTTCACCACCGCACCCTGACAGGCGGCCAGTGACAGCAACAGGGGGAGGGCAAGGATATGGGCACGCATGGGAACAGACTCCGCTGAAGGAAGAAAACGGCCGGTGCAGCGACGCAACGACACCGTCACAAGATTACCCAAGGTAGACAACGAAATCGCTTGCAAATTGCACGACCCAACGGGGCGACTCGTGCAATACGCATGTGCATCGCCGCCGTATAAAAAACACAAAACATTGATTTAATTGAAATTTAATGAAAATCAAAAGCTGGCACAGCCCCTGCAATCTTCCTCTCAACGGTCAACGAAAAGACCGCTGACGGAAACGATCACAGGAGAGACACCCATGACCAAGCTGAAAACCATCGCCCTTGCTACCGCGACCGCCAGCCTGATCGGCATGATGCCGCTGGCTGCCCATGCCGATAACGGCGATCTGGCCGAGGCTCGCCAGGAAGGCTCGATCTGGACCGCTATCGCCCTCAACCGCCACCTGAACCCCTTCACTATCGACGTCGACGTCGAAAGCGGTGTCGCCACCCTGAGCGGTGAGGTCGAAAGCGACATCGACCGTGACCTGGCGGAACAGGTCGCCAAGGGCATCAATGGTGTCGAGCGGGTAGACAACAAACTGACCGTCAACCCGGATGCCGAACGCAAAGAGCAGGCAGCGGGCACACCAAGCCTGTCCCAGAGTTTTAACAACGCGACCACCACCGCCAGCATCAAATCCAAGCTGCTGTGGAACAGCAACACCGAAGGTCTGGACATTGATGTCAGCACCGAAAACGGCGTCGTTACCCTGAGCGGTAGCGCCCAGAGCGCCGAGGCCCGTGACCTGGCCGGCATGCTGGCCAAGGACACCGACGGCGTGCACCGGGTCAACAACCAGATCCGCGTCAACGGCGAAACCAGCACCGCAGCCAAGGCGCAGCAGGCCGCTGATCAGGCCGGTGCAGCGATCAGCGACGCCTGGATTACCAGCAAGGTGAAGTCCAGCTACCTGCTCAGCAGCAACCTCAGCGGGCTGGATATCTCGGTAGATACCAACGACGGCGTAGTAAACCTGAGCGGCAGCGTGATGACCGGCGAGGAGAAGGAACTCGCCGTGCAGACCGCCAAGAATCTGCGTGGCGTCAAAGGTGTGAGCGCAGAAAACCTGAGCGTCGCCAACTGAGTCTACTGGCCCGGGCCCAACCCCGGACTACCACCAAACGCGTCAGCACACCGAGCGCTGCGCTGATCTGTACAGAAAAGGAGATCGACCATGCTTAGCTGGGCCATTACCTTCCTGATCATTGCCATCATCGCTGCCGTGCTGGGCTTTGGTGGTATCGCCGGCACCGCGACCGGTATCGCCAAGATTCTGTTTCTGGTGTTCCTGGTGCTGTTCGTGGTGTCCTTCATCATGGGTCGCCGACCCCGAATGTAGCGACGAACCAAAGCACCCAGACAACACCCGCCTTGCGCGGGTGCTGTCGTTTCTGCGCTCAGTCTTCGGTTTTACCAATAAGCCGGTACATCAACGCGCCGATAGCGCCACCAACAATCGGCGCCAGCCAGAACAGCCACAGCTGCGCCACCGCCCAGTCGCCGACAAACACCGCCACACCGGTACTGCGCGCCGGGTTGACCGAGGTGTTGGTGACCGGAATCGAGATCAGGTGAATCAGTGTCAGACACAGACCAATGGCAATCGGCGCAAAGCCAGCCGGGGCACGCGCGTCGGTCGCACCCATGATCACCAGCAGGAACATGGCCGTCATCACCAGCTCGCAGATCAGCGCAGCGGTAAACGAATAGCCGCCGGGCGAATGTTCGCCAAAGCCGTTTGAGGCAAAGCCCGCGGAGACATCAAAACCCGCCTGACCACTGGCTATCAGGTACAGCACGCCACCTGCGAGCACCCCGCCAATCACCTGAGCAACGATATAGGGCAACAGCTTCGCGCCCTCGAAGCGGCCACCCACCCAGAGCCCGACCGACACCGCCGGATTGAGATGACAGCCAGAGATATGGCCAATCGCAAAGGCCATCGTCAGGACCGTCAGGCCGAACGCCAGAGCGACCCCCAGTAAACCAATACCCACCTCGGGAAAGGCCGACGCCAGCACCGCAGCGCCACAACCACCGAGCACCAACCAGAATGTCCCGAACAACTCTGCAAGATACGCTTTCATAACCTGCTCCCTGTTGTGATGCGCCGGCTGGCGCGACTTTCAGCTTAGGCGGGACCAGCCAAGCCGCAAGCGCAACACAACCCGAGGGGGCCAACCCGGCAGTACGCAGCCACCAGGCGCCACTCTATCTGAACAGCCCCAGAGTCAGACTAGCGGGCAGCATCGGACGCCTGCTTTGGCCCCGGAATGACCTTGAATACACCGCTGGCCCGCGCGCAGAGTTCACCATTCGCCGATATCAACGCATCGGCAAAACACAGACTGCGGCCGGCTTTGCGCACCGTGGCACGAATTTCCAGCCACTGGTCACACTGCGCCTTACCCAGGAAGTCGACTGACAGGTTGACGGTCACCAGCCCACCGATACCCGACAGCCGGCGTCCACAGCTCAGTCCCATGGCATTATCCGCCAGCGCCGAGATCAGGCCGCCGTGCACAAAACCACGGCTGTTGCTGTGGGCCGGGCCTGCGCGCAATCCAAGACTCAGGCCGTCGGGGTGATCCATCGCATACAGCGGCTCCCACGGATCAGTCAGGCCGCTGCGACGGGTGTGCGGGGCAAAACCATCAGGGATATCAGGACTGGACATGGCAAGACTCCTGCAGGGAATGATGTAGACCAGTCTATATAATTTCGCAGGCGAGGCCAGCCGCTGCACACGTCATTGACCCAATGAATAACCTGCGCAAAGTGCCGGCGGATCAGCGCCCAGTGGTACGCAGGCGGATCAGCGTTGCGATCTCTTCTGCTGTCTCGACAATCGGCCGGCTGCTGCCAGCCACCCGGGCCAGCAGCAACGCGCCCTCCAGACTGGCTACAGCGGTCTGCGCCAGACGGCGCGCGCCGTCGGCATCCAGCCCGTCGCGCTGCAGTGCATCTGCCAGCACGCCAGACCAGTCGGCAAATACCTCCCGCCCGGCGGCGCTGACCCGCTCCGACGCCGGCGCGGTCTCGAGCATGGTGGTAGCGATCGGGCAGCCGTCGCGAAACGCCGAGTCGGCCATCCAGCCAGCCAGCCGCTCGGCATAGGTCAGCAGCAAGGTCGCGGTGTCCGGTGTCTGCGCGGCGATCTGTGCGAGCGTCCGCTGGCCCAGCTCTCCGGCCCAGCGCACCGCCGCCTCTCCCAGCTCTTCCTTGCCACCCGGAAAATAGTGGTACAGCGAGCCCTTCGGTGCGCCACTCTCGCGCAAGATATCGTTCAGGCCGGTGGCCGCGTAGCCACGCTGACGAAACAGCCTGGCAGCCGCCTGAATGAGGTGTTCCCGATGTTTGGCCGCGGCCGGCATGGCTGGAATCCTGAGGCAATGAATGTCGGCAGGCAGTGTACTACGAGCGCCAGCCAGCCAAACCCTGATCCAGCGCAAGGCGCGCTGGCCGATCTCTGCTACCTTGGCATCAGAACAGGGCAAGGAGACCCAGCATGACCGATTTGCTGCACGACTGGAGCCAAGGCTACGGCGTCATCAGCCACGATTTTCTGACCCGCGACCGCATCAGCGATCTGCTCGCCGAGCTGGCCGCCGACGGCATCTGCACGCCAGCTCAGGCGGTCGAGCGGCTCCAGGCAGCAGACCGGCTGTGCAACGCCGCGATGCGCCAGGTGGCGCACATGACCTACGCCCGCCAGGTCTATCTGGACGGCCGGCCATTGAGCCAGAGCGACTTCAAACCGCAGCCCGAAGGCCACACCGGCGGCGCGTTGAACATGGTTCCGGCCTACGTCGGCTACCTGCTTGCCAACGCGCTGACCGGCACCACCCGCAGCTGGCTGATGGGGCAGGGCCATTGCGTCGCCGCGATAGACGCGGTCAACGTGCTGATGGGCAATACCGAGCCCGCGCAGGCCGAACGCTACCCGTTCAGCGATGCCGGGCTGAGTCAGCTCTGTCAGGACTTCTACAGCTACGCGCTCGACGCCGAAGGCCGCCCGGCGGTGCCGCTCGGCAGCCACGTCAATCCGCACACCGGCGGCGGCATCAGCGAGGGCGGCTATCTTGGCTTTGCCGAGCTGCAGTACGTGCACATGCCGCTGCCCGGTCAGGAGCTGGTGACCTTCCTCAGCGACGGCGCCTTCGAGGAGCAGCGCGGCAGCGACTGGGCGCCACGCTGGTGGCGCGGCGAAGACTGCGGGCTGGTCATGCCGATCATGATCGCCAACGGCCGACGCATCGACCAGCGCTCAACCATGGCGCAAATTGGCGGCGTCGACTGGTTGCGCGAGCACCTGAGCCTCAACGGATTCGACCCGGTCGACATCGACGGCCGCGACCCCGCTGCCTTTGCCTGGGCGATCATCAATAACGCCCGCGTACTACGCCGCGCCCACGCCGCGATCAGCGCCGGGGAAGCGGAGTACCCGGTGCGACTGCCCTATGCGATTGCCGAAACGGTCAAGGGTTTCGGCTTTCCCGGTGCCGGTACCAACGCCGCGCACAACCTGCCACTGGTCGCCAACCCGGCCACTGACACCGACGCGCGCGAGCGCTTTAATCAGGGCATTGCCGCACTGCACGTCGAGGAAAACGAACTCCGTGCGGCGGTAGCGGTGCTGCGCAATCACGCCGAGCAGCAGCGCCCGCAGGAGAAGGACCATCCACTCGCCCGCATTCAGGTTGCCAGCCCGCGCCTGCCGCACGCCGAGGCTGAACTGCCCGCCGCGCCGATGGCCGCCATCGACCAGTGGTTCTGCACGCTGATCAAGGCCAATCCGCAGCTGCGCGTGCGCATCGGCAACCCGGACGAAATGCGCAGCAACCGCATGAATCAGACCCTCGACCTGCTACTGCACCGGGTCAGCGCGGCCGAGCCGGGCGTCGCCGAGGGGCTGCAGGGCAGTGTCATCACCGCATTGAATGAAGAAGCCGT
Source organism: Pseudomonadaceae bacterium (assembly GCA_038114645.1). Lineage (GTDB taxonomy): Bacteria > Pseudomonadota > Gammaproteobacteria > Pseudomonadales > Pseudomonadaceae > Halopseudomonas. The sequence goes on from JAYNRF010000004.1 coordinate 134,521, forward strand.
GGTGTCCGCCGCGATGGCCAATCGGCAGGGCATCAACCTCGCCGTCAGCTACGAAGCCTTCGCCGTGAAGATGCTCGGCGCCATGCGCCAGGAGCTGATCTTCAGTCGCCACGCCCGCGAACTGGGCCGCGCACCCGGCTGGCTCAGCGTGCCGATCATCGCCACCTCGCATACCTGGGAGAACGGCAAGAACGAGCAGTCCCATCAGGACCCGACCCTGTGCGATGCCTGGCTGCAGGAAATGAGCGATGGCGCGCCGGTCTACTTCCCGGTCGACAGCCACAGCGCGGTGGCGGTCATGCGCCAGATCTACGCCAGCCACGGCAAGGTCGCCCTGGTGGTCGCGCCGAAGAACCCGGTCGAGCCCTGCCTCAGCGTCCCCGAGGCGGAGGCAGCGGCCGAGAACGGCTTTGCCGTGCTGAATGCCGACCCCGGCGCCGAGCTGCAGCTGCTGGCAGTCGGTGCCTATCAGCTGCAGGCGGTACAGCGCGCCGCGCAGCACCTGCGCTACCACGGCGTGCCCTGCAGCGAGGTGGCGATTATCGAGCCGGGACGGCTGCGCGAAGGCCGCGACGCACTTGAGCGGGAGGTGGTACACAGCGACGCCGAACTGGCCCGGCAGATACCGCCGGCTCGCTATCGTCTGTTCGTCTGCCACGGCCACGCCGAGGTGATGACCGGGGTGCTGCGCCGCCTCGACACCGGCCCCAAAACCAGCCGCTTCCTCGGCTACCGCAACCGCGGCGGCACGCTGGATACCTTCGGCATGCAGTTCGCCAACCGGCAGAGCTGGGCGCATCTGGTGGCCGAGGCAGCGACGCTGCTGAATCGCCCGCTGGACGAGCTACTCGGCAAGTCCGAACAGGCGGTGCTCCGGGGTGAGGGCGATCCGCAGCTATTGGCGCGCTGACTGGCGCGCCGCCTGCCAGCGGCGCAGCGCCTTCTCCAGTTCAACCACGACAAAGATCGACAGGGCCACCACTGTCAGCCGCAGCCAGTCTGCGGCCGACAGCGGCTCCAGCCCGAACAGCTGCTGACTCCAGCTGACATAGGTAAACCCCAGCTGCAACAGCACCACCCCGGCAATCGCCCCGAGCATTGGTGCCGCGCGCCGGAGGATGACAGGGGACAGCACCGAGGCATCCAGAAAGCGGCAGTTGATCAGATAGACCGCCTCAATCATCACCATCGTATTGACCGCCACAGCCCGCGCCAGCTCGACGGATGCGCCGTGGCGCAGGTAATCACCAAACTGCCAGAACACCAGCGCCGCAGCCCAAAGCGACACCACCAGCGTGCGTTCGGCCAATGCACGATTGATCAGACTCTGCCCCGCCGGGCGCGGGGGCCGTGCCATGACACCGGGCTCCGGCGGCTCGAACGCCAGGGCCAACGCCAGCGTCACTGTGGTAACCATGTTGATCCAGAGGATCTGCGCTGGGGTAATCGGCAGCGTCCAGCCCAGCAGAATGGCGAAAATGATCACCGTTGCCTCGGCCAGACTGGTCGGCAGGATGTAGAGGATCGATTTGACCACGTTGTCGTAGACCGTGCGCCCTTCAGCAACGGCGTGGGCGATGGTGGCGAAGTTATCGTCGGTCAGCACCATGTCGCCGGCCTCGCGCGCCGCATCGGTGCCCTTGCCGCCCATGGCAATGCCGATATTGGCCTGGCGCAACGCCGGTGCGTCGTTGACACCGTCGCCGGTCATCGCCACCACCCGACCCTGACGCTGCAGTGATTCGACCAGCTGCAACTTGTTGGCCGGGCTGGTGCGCGCAAAAATATCGACCCGCGCCGCGGCCTCATCCAGCGCTGCGGCATCCAGCCGATCCAGTTCGGCCCCGGTCATCACCCGTTCGACATTCAGCCCCAGCTCTGCGCCGATCGCGCCCGCCGTCAGCGGGTTGTCGCCGGTGATCATCTTCACCCGAATACCGGCCTGATGGCAGCGCGCGATGCTATCGATGGCCTCGGGGCGCGGCGGATCGCTGATGCCGACCAGCGCCAGCAGGCACAACCCCTGTTCAATCAGGGCGTGGTCCGCATGGGTGCCGGCGGGCAGCCGGCGCTCGGCCACTGCCATGACCCGCATGCCCTCGGCACCCAGCCGGGCCAACTCGGCCTGCCAGCGGGGTACATCCACCGGCTCCGGGCCATTAACACCAAACTGTTCGCTGCAGCAGTCGATCAGCCGGTCGGGCGCGCCCTTGACCGCCAGCAGCAGGTCCGAATCGGTATCGGCGCGGTGCAGGGTCGCCATATAGCGGCGCTCGCTTTCAAACGGCAGCTCTTCGACTCTGGGCCATTGCTCAAGCCGCTCGGCAACGTCGGTCAGCGTCTTGCGCGCCAGCACCAGCAAGGCCCCTTCGGTCGGGTCGCCATGCAGCCGCCACTGCCCATCTTCCTCCGACAGGCTGGCATCGTTGCACAGCAGCGCCACATGCGCCGCTGCCTGCAGCGCGGCATCGGCCGGTGGCTGGATCGTGCCTTGCGGACAGTAGCCATCGCCGTCGATACGGTGCAGTTGTGCTGCCGTCACGCACTGGCGCGCGGTCATCGCGTTGGCGGTCAGGGTGCCGGTCTTGTCCGAGCAGATCACATCGACCGAACCCAGCACCTCGACACTGGGCAGCCGGCGCACCAGCGCCTGCTGCCGCGCCATGCGCTGCACACCAATCGCCAGCGCAATAGTGACGATCGCCGGCAGCCCCTCGGGTATGACTGCCACGGCGATACCAATAGCCGCCTGCACCATATCGTCCAGCGCCAGACCACGCAGCAGGTTGCCGACCAGAATAGTCAGCACCGCAATAATCAGTGTAAGGAAGCTGAGTTGGCGGGCGAAACGCGCCAACTGCTGCTGCAGCGGCGTATCTGCCAGCGTGGCCTGCCGGGTCAGTTCACTGATGCGCCCGATCTCGGTCTGCGCGGCGGTACGACAGACCAGCCCTCGGCCAACCCCGGCGGTCACCAGCGTGCCCATAAAGGCCATGCCGTGCTGCTCGGCGAGCGGCGCAGCAACCGCCGCTGCCTCCAGATGCTTGCGCACCGGCACCGACTCGCCGGTCAGCATGGATTCATCGCAGGCCAGATCCTTCAGCTGTAGCAAGCGCAAGTCGGCGGGCACCTTGTCCCCGGCCTGCAGGCTGACCAGATCGCCGGGCACCAGTTCGCTGCTGTCGAGCGTGCGCAGCTCACCGTCTCGCCAGACCAGCGAATGGGTGCGACTGATGCCAAGAATCGCCTGCAGCGCTGCCGAGGCCTTGCCCTCCTGAACGAAACCCACCAGCGCATTGATGATCACCACGCCAAAGATGACCCCGGCGTCGACCCGGTGGCCCATCAGCAGGCTGATCACACCGCTGCCGATCAGCACATAGATCAGCGTGTTCTGGAACTGGCGAACAAAGCGCCGCCAGGCAGGCTCCGGTGGCGCCGGCGGCAGGGCGTTGGGGCCATGCACCTGCAGGCGCGTCGCCGCCTCTGCGTCGCTCAGCCCCTGTTCAGAGCTGCGCAGTTGTTCAACTGCGCTTTGGCTGTCCAACGCATGCCAGGCAACCGTTGCGTCCTGCTCGGCCATCACACGTCTCCACTCAGAACGCCATGCACTGGCCCGGGGTCGGAATCATCGCCTCGATCTGGCGCTCATCCCACAAACGCTTCGCCAACGCGTCCAGCGCATCCGCCTCGCCGTGCACCAGCACGACCTTGGGCTCATTCTCGAAGTGGCTGACCCATTCAACCAGCCCGGTCTGGCCGGCGTGGGCAGAGAAGCCGCCAAGCGTCTCGATCTGCGCCCGCACCAGATACTCCTCGCGGAACAGCTTGATGCGCTTGACCCCGTCAATGAGGATGCGGCCCAGTGTGTTGCGCGCCTGATAGCCGACAAACACGATGGTGTTGCGCTCATCCCAGATGCGCTGCTTGAAGTGGTGACGAATACGCCCGCCGGTACACATGCCGCTGCCAGCGATGATCAGTGCGCCACGCTTGATCTTGTTGATCATCATCGACTCGTCGGTGCTGGGCGTCAGTTGCAGCCGCGGCAGAAAATCCCGCAGCAGGGTCTGATCACCGCTGCACAGCCCCTTAACCCCCTCGCAGTCGAGCTGGCTGAGCCAGCGGTCGTAGAGGCGGGTGACTTCAATCGCCATCGGGCTGTCGAGGAACACCTGCCAGTTATCCAGCTTGCCCTGCTCGTGGAGCTGGCCAAGATAGAACAGCAGCTCCTGGGTACGCCCCACCGCGAAGGAGGGAATCATTACGTTGCCGCCACGCTCCCAGGCCTCGTGCAGTACCTGCTCAAACTGCTCCAGGGTGTTGCCCAGGGTACGGTGGTCACGGTCACCGTAGGTGCCTTCCATCATCACCACATCGGCACGGGTCAGTACATCAGGATCGAACAACAGCACGCTGTCCTTCTTGCCCAGATCGCCGGAGAACACCAGCCGCTTCTCGCGGCCCTGTTCCTGCAGGGTCAGTTCAACAATCGCCGAACCAAGGATATGACCGGCGTCGTGGAAGGTCACCGAACCCGCCTCGCCAACCGCGAACGGCTGGTGATAGCGCTGCGGCGAGCATTGCTTGAACACCCGCTCGACATCCGCTCTGGTGTAAGCAGGCTGCAGCTCGGGCGTACCACGACGTGAACGGCGCAGGTTCTCGCGCTCCAGATCACGCTCATACAAGCCGGCGGCATCGTTGAGCATCACTTCCAGCAGCTCGGCGGTGGCACGCGTGCAGTAAATCGGCCCCCGAAAGCCTTCGCTGACCAGTTTCGGCAACAGGCCAGAGTGATCGATATGGGCGTGGGAAAGAATCACCGCATCAATTTCGGCCGGTTTGAAAGCAAACCGCTCCTCCTGCAAGCGGTCGACCGCGTCACCGCCCTGATGCATGCCGCAGTCCAGCAGCACCTTGCCGACCGCAGCCGAGTTCAACAGGTGACAAGAGCCTGTCACCTCCTGCGCCGCACCCAGAAACCGAATACTCGCCATGCAAACCACCTCCGCTGTTCCAATTTGCTCACATCACTCTGGCACAGTTTGCCGCGCTCTGCCGACAGCCGCGCTGACCCACATCAGCGTTCGCGCGAGCAGGCTGATAAACTGCCGCGATCATCACAGGAGCAGACTATGAGCAACACCAAACTGGAAGGCGTCCAGGTACGCCGGGAAGTCATGGGCGACGCCTTTGTCGACCGCGCCCTGAACAATGCGACCGAGTTCAGTCAGCCGCTGCAGGAGTTCGTCAATGAACACGCCTGGGGTGGGGTATGGAACCGGGAAGGGCTGGACCGCAAGACCCGCAGCCTGATTACGCTGGCCGCGCTGACCGCCCTGAAGTGCCCGCAGGAGCTGAAAGGCCACGTGCGCGGCGCACTGAACAACGGCTGCACGGTAGAAGAGATCCGCGAAGCGCTGCTGCACTGCGCGGTCTATGCCGGGGTGCCGGCCGCCATCGATGCCTTCCGCGCCGCTCAGGAAGTCATCGACAGCTATCAGCAGGGTTAGGCGAAACGCTGTTCGAGGTACTCGTTGATCGCGCTGGACTCGTACAGCCAGCGGGTCTGGCCGTCTTCCTCGATACGCAGGCAAGGTACCTGAATCTTGCCGCCTTCGCTCAGCAGCGTCTCGCGGTGCTCGGCGTTGCCGGAGGCATCACGCAACTGAACCGGCAGGTTCAGGCGACGCAGGGTGCGGCGGGTCTTCACGCAGAACGGGCAGCCATGAAACTGGTACAGCGCCAGCGCAGATGCCGCCTGATTGACCGCAGCCTGAGCGGCGGGCTCGCGCTGCATCGGGCTCGGGCGAGTAAGGAAGCTGATAAAAACGACGAGCTGGCCGACAACGACCCGCAATGCCTTGACGATCATGGCAGTGACTCTCTGTGACAATGAAAACGGCCGCGCAGGATACCCTGTTCGCCGGCGCCTGCCCAACATGACCCGACGAAGCAGGGCAGGCATAATCCCCTTCATCTGTTTTGCCTGCGAGCTGCCATGAAACCTGAAGACCTTATGCTGCTGGTCACCCGAGAAATGCCCTACGGCAAGTACAAGGGCCGCCTGCTCGCCGACCTGCCCGGCCACTACCTCAACTGGTTCGCCCGCGAAGGCTTCCCCAAGGGCGAGATCGGCCGGCTGCTGCAGTTGATGCAGGAGATCGATCACAACGGCCTGAAGCCGCTGCTCGACCCCCTGCGTCAAGGCCCGCGCCGCCGCTATCAGGACTGACCCGGCAAAGAGGCACTGAACTTGCCCCGCCAACCATGCTCTATGCTGTGAGACACGCCCCCTTCGGCGCAGCAGCGCACACTCACACAGGAGCAGATAGCGATGGCCAAAGTACTCGTGCTGTACCACTCCATGTACGGACATATCGAAACCCTGGCCCAGGTGGTTGCCGACGGCGCGCGGCAGGTTGCGGGAGTTGACGTCACCATCAAGCGCGTGCCGGAAACCATGCCTGAAGAAGCGTTCAAGGCCGCCGGCGGCAAAACCGACCAGGCCGCCGACGTCGCCAGCCCGGCCGAACTGCCAGACTACGACGCCATCATCTTCGGTACCCCGACCCGCTTCGGCAACATGTCCGGACAGATGCGTAATTTCCTCGACCAGACCGGCGGCCTGTGGGCCAAGGGCGCACTGGTCGGCAAGGTCGCCAGCGTGTTCACCTCGACCGGCACCGGTGGCGGCCAGGAAATGACCATCACCTCCACCTGGACCACGCTGGCGCACCACGGCATGGTCATCTTGCCGATCGGCTATGCCATCCCCGAAGTGGCCGACGTCGAGCATGGCAAGGGCGGCACGCCCTATGGCGCCTCAACCATCGCCGGCGGTGACGGCTCCCGCCAGCCCGACGCCCGCGAGCGCGCCATCGCACGCTATCAGGGCAAGTACGTCGCAGGGATCACCCAAAAACTGTTTGGCTAAGGCCACCAAAAACCGCTGGTCGGTGTGCGGTGCGGGCTATTGAATTATGGTCATCATGCAAATAACATGATAACCATAATTCAAAGCCAGGAGTACCACCATGAATGCCCCCTCTCACGCCGGCACAGCACTGATCACCGGCGCCTCCAGCGGTATCGGTGCCACCTACGCTCGCCGCCTGGCGGCCCGCGGGTTCAACCTGCTGCTGGTCGCCCGCAACGAAAGTCGCCTGCGCCAGCTGGCCGACGAACTCGCCACCACCCATGGCGTGCAGGCAGACCTGCTCAGCGCTGATCTGACGCAGACAGACGAGATTGAACGGGTCGCCAACCGCCTGCGCAGCGACGAGCAGATAACGCTGCTGGTCAACTGCGCCGGTGTTGCGCTGAATGGCAGCCTGGCCGAGGCCGATATCGAAAGCTCCCAGCAACTGCTGCAACTCAACCTGCTGGCCCTGACCATGCTCTCCAGCGCGGCGGCAGTGCGTTTCAGCCTCGCCGGGCGTGGCGCGATCATCAACATCGGTTCGGTGGTATCGCTGCTGCCGGAGCGCTTCAACGCGATCTACAGCGCCAGCAAGGCCTACGTCCTGAGCTTGAGCCAGAGCATGCACGCCGAGCTGAGCCACAGCGGCGTGCAGGTTCAGGTGGTCTTGCCCGGCGTCACCCGCACCGAGATTTTCGAGCGCTCCGGCGGTTCGCTCGCGCAGATTCCGCCGGGCATGGTGATGGAGGTAGAGGATCTGGTCGATGCTGCGCTGCGCGGGTTTGATCAGGGCGAACTGGTGACCATTCCCTCATTGCCAGACAGCGCTGAGTGGCAGGCGCTCACTCAGGCTCGTCTGCAACTGGCGCCCAACCTGTCCCGCAACCGGCCGGCAGAGCGCTATCACTGAGTGGCATTGACTGGCTGCGCCAAGGCAGGTTGCCACGTGCGTAGCCCCACACGGGCACAGCACGCTGTGCCCCTACGCAGGATTCGAGGTTTGCACCATTCCGTAGGGGCACAGCGTGCTGTGCCCGAGGTCCAGACCACACGGAACAACACCCGCCCACAAGACACCCCAACACGCACGGGAACACACCGACACAACACGCCATGCCCCCACGCGGGATTCGAGGTTTGCACCACTCCGTAGGGGCACAGCGTGCTGTGCCCGAGGTCCAGACCGCAAGGAACCACACCCACCCACAAGACACCCCAACACGTACAGGAACAAACGGGCACAGCGCGCTGTGCCCCTACGCAGGATTGGGGGTTTGCACCATTGTGTAGGAGTGCCTGGATTTCCCGGCTGAAATGCTCCGCATTACGCTGTCGCTCACGGAGCTTTTCATTTGCCGCCTGCAGCTCAGGCCGACTTGGTCAGCGCCTTCAACTGCTCGCGAGTGCTACTCAACAACTCGGCAGACAGGGCTTCATCCTTTACGCTGCGCGACAGCAACAGTGAACCGACCATCGCCGACAACACCAGCATCGCCTGCGCACGACTGTCTTCGCCCGACAGCTTGCCGGCGATATTGTCCAGCCGGTCTTGCACCACCTCGTCGGTAATCTCGCTCTGCTCACCGCGCTGGCCCAGTTCGGCGGAGATGGTCGGCAGCGGGCAACCTTGCTCGGGGTTGGCCCGGTGCGCATCCGACAGGTAGGTATCCAGCAGCGCGGCGAGCGGCACATCCGGCCCGGTGTGCATCGCCAGCGAGGCTTTCAGGCCATCAACCGCGTGGCGCAGCGCCTTTTCGACCAGCTCGTCCTTGGATTTGAAATGCGCGTAGAAGCCGCCATGCGTCAGACCCAATGCCTTCATCAGCGGTTGCAGGCCGGTCGCGCCGACGCCATCGCGACGGAAACGGCGCGCCGCTTCGTCGAGAATCAGCTGATGGGTTTTCGCCTTGTGGTCTTCTGAATAGCGCATGACGCCTCCTTACATTGAATGCCGGTCATCATCTTACATCGAATGACCGGCGCTCGCCTCTGTCGATTTCACCCCGGCCGACGAACGCGCGCCCTTGCGCTCCAGCACCAGCGCGCAGAGCGCCGGCAGGAACAGCAGCGTCAGCAAGGTGCCCATGGTCACGCCACCGATCAGCACGAAGGCCAGCGAGGACCAGAACACCGAGAAGGTCAGCGGTACAAAGGCCAGCGCAGCCGCCAGCGCGGTCAGCACCACCGGGCGCGCCCGGCGCACGGTGGCCTCGATGATCGCCTCGCGAATCGCCATGCCCGCGTGCTGGTTCTGCTGGATCTGATCGGTAAAGATCAGCGTGTTGCGCATCAGAATGCCGCCGATACCAATCAGCGCCAGAATCGCGTTGAAGCCAAACGGCTGGTTGAACACCAGCAACGCCGGCACCGCACCGATCAGCCCCAACGGCGCCGTCGCGAAGACCATGAACATCAGCCCGAACGAGCGCACCTGGAACATGATCACCACCAGCATCAGCAGAATCATGATCGGGAACAGCACCGCCAGCGCCTTGTTGGCAATCGCGCTTTCCTCCACCGGCCCGCCGATGGTGATGTGATAGCCGGCCGGCAGGTTGTCGACCACCTCACTCAGATCACGGTAGGCCGCCATGGCGGCGTCCGGCGGCTGGGTGCCGGCGACGATGTCGGCGCGCACCTCAAAGGTCAGCTCACGGTCCCGACGGCGCAGGATCGGGTCTTCCATCACCGGCTGGAAGCGGCCGACCTGACGCAGCGGAATCGACTGGCCAGCGTCGTTGGTGATGGTCAGGTCATCGATGCTGCCCAGATTCTGCCGCTGGGCATCCACCGCGCGTACCACCACCGACACCGTGCGCGTGCCTTCACGCACCTCGGTAATCGGATTGCCGGAGAGCAGGGCGTTGATCTGCGACTTGACCTGCGCCGGGGTAAAGCCGAGCAGGCGCAGACGGTCCTGATCCAGCACCAGTCGGTAGCTGCTGGCCTTCTCGCCCCAGTCGATAAAGGTATCGCGGGTCAGCGGATTGGCCTCCACGCGTTCACGCACCTGCTCGGCAATGCTGCGCAGCTGGCCCAGCTCCGGGCCGCTGACGCGGAACACCACCGGGAACGGCACCGGCGGGCCAAATACCAGCTGGGTCACACGGACCCGCGCCTCGGGAAACTCACCCGCACTGACCCGCGCGCGCAACCGCGCAATAAGCTCATCGCGGGTATGCGCGTCGGTGGTCTGCACGATCAGCTTGGCAAAGGCCGCATCCGGCAGTTCAGGGTTGAGCGACAGGAAGAAGCGCGGCGCGCCGCCACCGACGTAGGAGTCGACCATCAGGGTCTGCGGCTCGGCCATGATTGCCTGTTCAACCCGATCCACCACCGCTTCGGTGTTCTTGAACGCGGTGCCCGGCGGCATATAGACCTCGACGATCACCTCGGAGCGGTCGGAGTTGGGGAAGAACTGCTTGTTCACCACCTTCATGCCCATCACACAAAGCACAAAAGCAGCCAGCACCAGCCCGGTCACCAGCCAGCGGTGGCGCACGCAGAACAGCACAGTAGAGCGCAAGCGCTGGTAGAGCGGGCCGTCATAGAGCGCGTCGTGCCCACCGGGTTTGGCCTTGATGTTCGGCAGCATCTTCACGCCCAGATAGGGCGTAAACACCACCGCCACCACCCAGGAAGCGATCAACGCAAAGCCCACGATCCAGAAGATATTGCCGGCGTATTCACCGGCGCCGGAGCGGGCGAACCCCACCGGCAGAAAGCCGATGATGGTCACCAGTGTGCCGGTCAGCATCGGCGCCGCGGTGGATGACCACGCGTAGGTCGCCGCGCCGAGACGGTCCATGCCTTCTTCCAGCTTCACCACCATCATCTCGATGGCGATGATGGCGTCATCCACCAGCAGACCGAGCGACAGAATCAGCGCACCGAGGGTGATACGGTCAAACTCGCGGCCGGTCATCATCATCACCACAAACACCACGGCCAGTGTCAGCGGCACCGCGGCGGCCACCACCAGGCCCACGCGGAACCCCAGCGCCAGCAGGCTGACCAGCATCACCACGCCGAGGGCAACGAAGAACTTGAGCATGAACTCATCGACCGCGTTGCGAATCTTGCTGGCCTGATCCGATACCTTGGTGAACGCGATACCCAACGGCAGGTTCTCCCGCACCTGCGCCTCGTGCGCCTGCAGCGAACGGTCCAGCTCCAGCCCGTTGAAATGCTTCTGCATGATCACGCCGAGCATCAGCGCCGACTCGCCCTGATGGCGGATGCGGTAGCTCGGCGGGTCCTCGTAGCCCTGACGCACCTCGGCCACATCGGCAATGCGCAGCACCCGGCCGTTGGCGACCACCGGCACATTCTCGATCTGCTCCAGACTGTCGAAGGCGCCATCGAGGCGGATGTAGGCCCGTGGCCCGGAGGTCTCGACCGAACCGGACGGTGCCACCGCGTTCTGCCGCGCCAGTGCAGCAAAGATCTGTTCCGGCGTCAGACCCAGCGTAGCCAGCCGCTGATAGGAAAACTCGACGTAGATGCGCTGTGCCTGCTCACCAAGGATGTTGACCTTCTTCACCCCCGGCAGCTGCAGAAAGTCCTGACGCATGCGCTCGGCCAATTGCACCAGCTGACGGTGCGGCAGTTGCCCTGCTTCCAGTGCATACAGCGCGAAATAGACATCGTTGTATTCGTCGTTAAAGAACGGGCCGCTAACACCGCTCGGCAGCCGCGCGGCCTCGTCGCTCAGCTTCTTGCGGGTCTGGTAGAACAACTCGGGCACCAGCGCCGGCGGCGTCGAGTTGAGGAACTGCACCTTCATCGACACAAAGCCGGGCTGGGCAGTGGTTTCCACCCGGTCGTAGTAATCCAGCTCCTGCAGGCGTTTTTCCAGGCGGTCAGCCACCTGCTCTTGCATCTCGCGCGCGGTCGCGCCCGGCCAGACAGCGGTAATGGTCATCACCTTCACGGTGAACGATGGGTCTTCAGCACGGCCCAGCTTATTAAAGGCAAAGGCCCCGGACAGCAGGATCGCGATAATCAGAAACAGCGTTACCGCCGGGTTACGGACGGCCAGCGCAGACAGATTGAAACGGCTCATGTCACAGGCTCCGCGCTGCTTCGGTACCGGCCAGCTGACCCTCAGGCAATTGCTTCACCGCATCCCCCTCGTGCAACAGATGCGCACCGAGGGCCACCACCCGTTGGCCGTCTGCCAGACCACCGCTGAGCTGCGCAAACTCCTGCCCAAGGCTGGCAACCTTGACCGGGGTAAAGCGCACCCGGTTGTCAGCATCAATCACCCAAACCCCGGTGCCTTTGCCATTGCCCTGATCAAGCAGCGCGCCCAGCGGCACGCGCAGTTGCGGCGCACGCTGGCTGTCCTGCAGGCGAATGCTCACCGTAGAGCCAATCGCCAGCGGCTCGGCAGAGGTATCCAACACATAGCGTGCGCGGTAGGTGCGCGTGACCGGATCAGCCACCGCTGACAGCTCGCGCAGGGTCGCGGCAATCGGTGTGTCCGGCTGACCGAACAGGAACGCCTGCGCCTCGCTCGCCGCCAGGCCACGCTGGGTTTCCGGAATATTGATCACCGCCTCACGGGCGCCGCTGTGCGCCAGTCGGGCGACCACCTGACCGGCAGCGACCACCTGGCCCTGATCGGCCAGCACATCGGTGATGATGCCGTCGGCATCGGCGGTGAGTGTGGAATAGCCGCGGCGGTTCTCGACCTGCGCCGCATCGGCGCGAGCCGAGGCCAGGTTGGCTTCAGCCACCCGCAGCTCGGTAACCAGTTGATCGTGCGCCTGGCGCGAGACCGCGCCATTGTCTGCCAGTTGGCGGTAGCGCTTCTCATCACTCTGCAACTGACGCACCGACGCCTCGGCCGAGCGCACCCGCTGCTGGGCCGCCCGCAGGGCCAGTTCGAAGTCATCGACATCCAGCACCAGCAGCACATCGTCGCGCTTGACCCGATCACCCGGGTCAACACGCCGCTCGATCACCTCGCCAGCGACCCGAAAGCCCAATTCGCTTTCGGTGCGCGCCGCCACCACACCGGTGAACAACGCGCCGTCACTAGCGACCGGGTGGACGGCCATCGACAGCACCAGTCGCGCGGGAGCTTCGCTGTTTTGCGCGACGGGTGCTGCTTCGTCACGACATCCCAGCAAACCACCCAAGAGAACCACCAGCACCGCCCATTTGGCTGCAGACTTCATGTTTTCTCCCTGCGGGCCAGCTCCCGACCCAACTCGATTGTTATTTCTTTATAAACAGTCACTTAGATCGATTCGAGCAACGTGGCAACACCCTGACCACCGGCAATGCACTGGGTCGCTACCGCGTAGCGGCCGCCGGTGCGCTTGAGCAGGGCCGCGGCCTTGCCGGTAATCCGCGCACCAGTGGCGCCAAGCGGATGTCCCAGCGCCAGCGCGCCGCCGTCCAGGTTGACCCGCTCCAGCGGCATGCCCAACTCGCGCAGGCAGGCCAGTGACTGGCTGGAAAACGCCTCGTTGATTTCCATCAGGTCGACATCATTGATTGTCAGACCGCCGCGGGCAAGCACTTTGCGCGTTGCCTCCACCGGCCCCATGCCCATGATCTCCGGTGCGCAGCCGCCCACCGCAATAGCCTTGATGCGAGCCAGCATCGGCAGGTTGTGGCGACGGGCGAAGTCTTCAGTGCACACCAGCACCGCCGCACTGCCATCGGTCAGTGGCGATGACGTACCGGCTGTTACCACGCCACCGAACGCCGGTTTCAGTCCCGCCAGCGCTTCCATATTGGTACCAGGACGGATGCAGCCGTCCTCGCTAACCACGCCGTCAGGCGTGGTGACCGGCACGATCTCGTCAGCCAGCAGACCCGCCTCGCGCGCCTTGGCGGCCTTGCTGTGCGACAGCACCGCCAGCGCATCCTGATCCTCGCGGCTCACGTCAAAGCGGCGCGCCACTTCTTCAGCGGTATGCCCCATCGCCATGTAAACCTCGGGGAACTCCTGCAGCAACGCCGGGTTGGGCGAAGGGGTGAAGCCACCCATCGGCACCCGGGTCATCGACTCAACGCCAGCGGCGATGTAGGCCTCACCGGCACCGAGCATCAATTGCCCGGCGGCAAAGTGGATAGCGCTCATCGACGAACCACAGAAGCGGTTGACCGTCACGCCACCCAGTGTCTCCGGGAAACCGGCACGGAAGCTGGCGATACGCGCAATGTTGGTGCCCTGTTCACCCTCGGGGTAGGCGCAGCCCATGATCACGTCTTCAACCAGGGCAGGGTTCAGGTCGAGCCGTTCAACCAGCCCGCGCAGCACCTGGGCGGCAAGGTCATCCGGGCGCAGATTGATCAGCCCACCCTTGCGGGCGAACTGGAATGGGGAACGCAAATAACCGGCGATTACGATGGAGGTCATGGCAGTGCTCCTTACGGTCAGAGGGTCCGTCAGACCCGTTGAATTACGACCATAATTTAATTGAGCCCATTTAAATGTCAACCATAATTTAAAAGATGTCAGGGCGTCTGATAACTTGCCAGCACAGCGCCCATGTCGTCGGCCAGCTCGACAAACTGCGCAGGGTCAATCGCCCGCTCGGTGAAGCAACGCAGTCCGATAACCTGCGCCTGCAGCAGCCGCGCCAGCCGGTTGCAATCCACCTCTGGGCGCAGCTCGCCAGCCGCCTGCGCCTGTTTCAGGCCAGCGGCAAAACGCAGCTCCATCAGCCCGAGAATGCGATCGGCCTGGGCGCGCAGCTGCGGGTCTTCCGGGTTCACTTCCAGCAGAGTCTTGATCAGCATGCAGGCACGCGGTGGTGCGCCGTCACGCAACTGGCAGGGGCCGGCCAGCGCCAGCAGATAGTCGCGGAAGCCCTGCAGACCGGCGCTGCCGTCCTGCAGACACTGGCTCAGTTCATCGGCCATCTGTTCGGCGTAGCGGTTGAGCACCTCGCTGAACAGGCCCTCCTTGCTGCCGAAGGTGGCGTACAGGCTGCCGGGGCGCATATCCAGCGCCTGCTCGATGTGCTTCATCGAGGTCGCGTGATAGCCGCGCTCCCAAAACAGATCAACGGCGCGATCCAGTGCCTGTTGGCGGTCGTGACGAGCGGGTCTGGGCATGGTGCCTCCAGCGGCAGAGAGCGCGAATTCTGAACGAGCGCTCAACAATAACTTGAACGATCACTCAAATACAGCTAGCGTATTTTTGAGCAATCAATCAAAAACCGCAACCCGAGGAGCAAACGATGTCCGAATTCACCCTGCACAGTCTGGAGTCCGCACCCGAAGCGTCCCGCCCACTGCTGGAAAAGTCCCTCAAGGGCTTCGGCATGATTCCCGGCCTGCACGCCGTCATGGCCGAAGCCCCAGCGCTGCTGGAAGGCTATCAACTGCTGCACGCGCTGTTTCAGAACAGCAGCTTCAACGCCGACGAGCTGACCGTGGTGTGGCAAACCATCAACGTCGAGCACGGCTGCCACTACTGCGTCCCGGCCCATACCGGCATTGCCAAGGCGATGAAGGTGTCGGACGAGATCAGCGAGGCACTGCGCAACGAAACCCCGCTGCCCGACAGCAAACTCGAAGCCCTGCGCACCTTCACCCTGGCCATGCTGCGCCAGCGCGGCGAAGTCGATCAGGCCCAACTCGCCGCCTTCTACGCCGCCGGTTACGGCCAGCGCCAAGTGCTGGAAGTGATTCTCGGCCTGGCCCAGAAGGTCATGAGCAACTACACCAACCACGTTGCCGAAACGCCGGTAGATCGCGCCTTTGCGCCTTTTGTGTGGGAGCCGAAAGCTGCGCGCAAGGCGTCTTGATCGGAGTGCCACCGCCGCTCCGCGCTGGCCGAGTTGGAACTCGGCCTTCCCGATCGCGCCCACGGAAGGTCGAGCTCCTGCTCGACCAGCGAACTGGCAGGCACCGCAGTACTTCTGCAACCGGACGCAGAGCGCGGGAACGATCAGGATCATAGCTGCGCGCAAGGCAGCGTGACCGGAGTACATCCGCCGCTCCGCGCTGGCCGAGTTGGAACTCGGCCTTCCCAATCGCGCCCACGGGAGGGTCGAGCTCCCGCTCGACCAGCGAACTGGCAGGCATAGCCGTAACTCTGCAACCGGACGCAGAGCGCGGGAACGATCAGGATCATCGCTGCGTGCAAGGCAGCGTGACCGGAGTACTTCCGCAACTCCGCGCTGGCCGAGTTGGAACTCGGCCTTCCCGACAGCGCGCCCGGGAGGGTCGAGCTCCTGCTCGACCAGCGAACTGGCAGGCATAGCCGCAACTCCGCAGCCGGACGCAGAGCGTCGTGACACGATCAGCGGAGGTGGCGTGTGCACGCAATTCAGTCCCGTTTACGCGGGCGAGTAGCGCAGGGCTAACGGGAAAAAGAGTCATAGGCTGTCTGAGGAGCGAAGCGACGAGTTTTTGAGTGGCCGGCGAGGTCTCCCCGTTAGCCAGAGCAACGCAGCGAACCCGAAGGGCCGCGTAGTCGGGTGCCCCGGGGGATCGCTAAGGGGGGCTGGGCAAGCAGCCCCCCTTGGCTCGCCGAGAAGGCGAAAGACTGATTCAAAACCACCCAGATTTTGAGCGATGGCTCTGACGTTCAGACAACACGGCCACGGCATGCCGTGGCCCTACGGGGAGTGAGCAAGCATTTCGTTGGCTCGCCGGGACGGCGAAAAGGGAGGTAACCGACAGCGAAAGTAGTTCAAATGCTTGCTCAAGCACTCGCGCTAAACAACAAAACTCACCCGCACCAACAACCCACCCTCAGCCCCCTCATGCAAACTGATATCCGCCCGGTGCGCGCGGCAGATTTCGCCAACGATGGACAGCCCCAACCCCGTGCCTTCCGGGCTTTGACGGTAGAAGCGCTCAAATACCCGTTCACGATCCTCGGGTGGAATGCCGGGGCCGGTGTCTTCGATCTCGACCAGCGCCGGGGCGCGCAGGCGCAGGGTGACCACGCCGCCACTCGGAGTGTGCTGCAGGGCATTGTCGATCAGGTTGCCGAACAACTCCTGCAGCAGGGTCGGTTCACCCCAGACGTCGAACGGCTGCTCGACCTCCAGCGCCAATTCGATATTGCGCGCACGGGCCAGCGGCACCATGGCCAGCGCCAGCTCCTGCGCCAGCGGCGCCAGTGCCACCTGTTCGGCGCTGCCCTCAGCCACCGCCCGTGCGCCACGTTCGATGCGCGCCATCGACAGCAACCGGTTGGCCAGCCCGATAGTGCGATCGGTGCTGGCGTCGGCTTCGCGTAGCGCCTGCTGCCAGGCTTCCGGGTCGTTGGCACGCAGCCCTAATTCAATCCGCGCCTTGAGCGCCGCCAGCGGTGTGCGCAGTTCGTGCGAAGCCTCGGCGATAAAGTCGCGCTGGCGCTCGAAGTTTTCGCGCAGGCGCCCGGTGAAGTGGTTGATTGCATAAACCAGCGGCCGCACCTCACGCTGCAAACCCTCCGTCTCAATCGGGCGCAGATCATCACTGCGCCGCTCCGAGACGTCATTGCGCAGGCGCTGCAGCGGACGCAGTGCCGCCGTTACCGCCAGCCAGGCCAACAGCAGCGCGCTGACCGTCAGTACACCCAGATTGATCAACGACTGGCGCAGCAGATTGGCCGCCATGCGATCCCGTGCGCCGCGGGTTTCTGCCACCCGAATTTCCGCCATGCCGCTCGCCGTGTTGGTACTCACCGCCTGCAGCAGGCTGACCACGCGCACTTCGGAGTTGCGGTACTCGGCATCGTAGAAACGCGCCAGCGCCGGATAGTCTTCGGTCATTGGCACCGAGGGCGCAGCGGCGGGCAGGTCTTCGTAGCCGGAAATCGGCTGGCCGTTGAAGTCGATGACCTGATAGTAGAGCCGACCGGTGATGTCGTAGGCGAAGTTGTCGAGCGCCACATAGGGCACCTCGACCGCCAGCTCGCCATCTGCGCTGTAGAGCCGCTCGGCAATTGCCCGAGCCGACGACAGCAGGGAGCGGTCATAGGCCGTGTCTGCTGCGCGGCGGGCATTCCAGTAGGCTACCGAACTGCCGATCAGCAGCAGAATCGACATCACCAGCGCCAGCCGCCGCAGCAGGCGCCCGCGCAAGCTGCCAGACGGGCCGCGCGGCAAGGGCGCACGGCTGCTGATCGTCACGCCTCGGCCTCCAACAGATAGCCAAGGCCGCGGAAGGTGACGATGCGCACGCCGCTGCCATCGAGCTTGCGGCGCAGACGTGAAATGTAGATCTCGATCGCCTCGGGACTGGCGTCCTGGTCCAGACCGAACACCTTGCCGGCCAGCTGCTCCTTGCTCATCAGGCGGCCGGGGCGGGCGATCAGGTTTTCCAGCACCGCGTGCTCGCGCGACGGCAAGGTCAGCACCTCGCCACCCAGGCTGAAGCGGCGGTCGTTGAGATCGTAGATCAGCTCGCCACACTGCTGCTGGCGCTCACCGCCCATCAGGCTGCGGCGCAGCAGGGCGTTGACCCGTGCCTCCAGTTCGCTCAGCTCGAAGGGTTTGGCCAGATAGTCATCGGCGCCCAGATTCAGCCCACGCACCCGGTCTGCCACCTCACCGCGGGCGGTCAGCATCAGCACTGCCAGCGTCTGGCCGCGCTCGCGCAACTTTCTCAGCACCTCGAATCCGTCCTGCCGCGGCAGGCCGACGTCCAGAATCGCCAGCGCGTAATCCTCACTGCGCAGGGCCAGATCGGCGGCTACGCCATCGTGCAGCACATCCACAGTCCAGCCCCCGTTCTTGAGCGCGCGGGCCAGGCTTTCAGCCAGTTCGGGATCGTCTTCTACCAGCAGAATTCGCACTGGCGGCCTCTCTTGCAAAGGGTCGAATGAACGGAGTTTACACCGGCCATCGGCGCGCGACAGCGCGGTTTTCGTGGCTCGCAGGATGAAAGGTTGGTGAAAGGTTAGCTCATTAGCATCGCCCGACGGTCACCCACCGTAGGCGTAAAACGCAAACAAGAACAACACCGGAGTACACCTGATGCACACCGTATTCATCCCACGGCGCAGCCTGTCTGCCGCCCTGCTGGCCACCTCAGGCCTGCTGCTCACTCCGCTGGCTCAGGCAAGCGGCTTCAGCGAAGACAGCAGCGCCAAGCTGAGCACCAGCAACATCTACTTCAACCGCGACTTCCGCGAAGGCACCAGCCAATCCAAGCGTGAGGAATGGGGTCAGGGTTTTATTCTCGATCTCACGTCCGGTTACACCGATGGCGCTGTCGGCTTTGGCCTCGACGCCAAGGCAATGCTTGGCATCAAGCTCGACTCCAGCCCGGACCGCACCGGCACCGGCCTGCTGCCGAAACACGATGACGGCCGCGCCGCCGATGAATACAGCAAGCTTGGCCTGACCGCCAAGGCGCGCTACTCCGAGTCAGAACTGTTCCTGGGTACGCTGATGCCGAAGCTGCCGATTCTGCAGCCCAACACCAGCCGCATCCTGCCGCAGACCTTCCGCGGCGGCATGGCGACCATCAACGAATTCGACAACCTCAGCATCGACTTCGGTCGCCTGAACAAGGCCATCGACCGCGATTCCACCGATGCCGAGGATCTGGCCCTGAACAACAAGAACAGCCGTTTCGGCGGTTCGTTCTCGGCTGACTATCTTGATTGGGCCGGACTGAATTACCAGTTCAACTCCAGCCTGGCGGCTAGCTACTATCTGGCACAACTGGATGATATCTACCGCCAACACTTCTTCGGTCTCAGCCACAGCCGCGAACTGGGCGCGGGTCAGCTGAGCACCGAGCTGCGGGTCGCCGTATCCGACGAGCAGGGCGCTGCCCACGCGGGTCGGATCGACAACCAGGCCTGGCAGGGCCGCATCGGCTACGCGCTGAACGGTCATGAAGTGAGCGCAGCCGCGCAGAAAATGCGCGGCGACAGCGCCTTCCCGTTTATCGACGGCAGCAATCCCTACCTGTTCAACTTCGTCCAGATCAACGACTTTGCCGAAGCCAACGAGCGCTCCTGGCAACTGCGTTATGACTACGACTTCAGCGCTGTCGGCATCCCCGGCCTGAGCTTCATGACCCGCTACATCAGCGGTGACGACGCCAAGCCTGCCGCCGGCGGTACCGGCTCGGAATGGGAACGCAACACCGAGCTGCAGTACGTGTTCCAGGACGGCGCACTGAAAAATCTCGGCCTGCGCTGGCGCAATGCGAGCTACCGCTCGGACTTTGCCCGCGACGCCGACGAGAACCGCCTGATTGTCAGCTACGCCTTCCCGATCTGGTAAGCGCGGCAGCCCCTGACAATCGCCTAGAATGACGCCATGAGGACAACAACCATGAAAGCGACAATCCGTTCTGCCCTGCTGATCGCCCTGTGCTTCGGCATGGCTGGCTACACCCAGGCTGATGAGCCGTCACGTCCCGAATGTATCGCCCCGGCTTCGCCCGGCGGCGGTTTCGATCTTACCTGCAAGCTCGCGCAAAGCGCGTTGCTGCAGGGTAAGTACCTCTCGCGCCCGATGCGAGTCACTTATATGCCTGGCGGAATCGGAGCGGTCGCCTACAACGCCGTGGTCGCGCAACGCCCCGACGAGCCGGGCACCATTACCGCCTTCTCGACCGGTTCGCTGCTGAACCTGGCACAAGGCAAGTTTGGCCGCTTCGATGAGAGCGCGGTCAAATGGCTGGCCGCCGTTGGCACCAGCTACGGCGCGATTGCCGTGCGCTCCGACTCCGAGTTCCAGACTCTGGAACAACTGGTCGAGGCGCTGCGCAAGGACCCGTCCAAAGTCGTCATCGGCTCCGGCGGTACTGTCGGCAGCCAGGACTGGATGCAGACCGCACTGGTCGCCCGCGCTGCCGGTATCGACCCGCGCAGCCTGCGCTACGTCGCGATGGAAGGTGGCGGCGAGCTGGCCACCGCGCTGCTCGGCGGCCACATTCAGGTTGCCAGTACCGACATCTCCGACTCCATGCCCCACGTTGAAAGTGGCGACATGCGCATCCTGGCGATCCTCGCCGACGAGCGCCTGACCGGCGATATCGTCGAAGACATTCCCACCGCCAAAGAGCAGGGCTTCGATGTCAGCTGGCCGGTTATCCGTGGCTTCTACATGGGGCCGGAAGTCAGCGATGAAGACTTCGCCTGGTGGCAAAACAACTTCGAGCACATGCTCGCCTCCGAGGAGTTCGCCACCCTGCGCGAGCAGCGTGAGCTCTTCCCCTTCGCCCTGACCGGTGCTGAGCTCGAGACCTACGTCCACGAGCACGTTGCCGAGTACAAGAAACTGGCTGGCGAGTTCGGCCTGACTCAGTAACCGCCCTGCCTGCACGCACCCGGCCCCGGGTGCGTCCTGCGTCCGCGAGGATTACACCATGCTTTACCAACGTCTGTTTGCGGCGAGTCTGCTGCTGGCTTGCCTGTGCCTGGGCTTTATCGCCTGGGGCTATGAAGCGCCCTTCTCCTATGAGCCCGTCGGGCCGCGCGCCTACCCGCTGATGCTGCTGATTCTGCTCGCCCTCGGCGCGCTGGTAGTGCTGGTCAAGCCGGCGATGGAAAGCAGCGAATCCGACGAGCCGGCGCTGACCCGCCCGATGCTGATCAAGGCCGCCATCTGCCTTGGCCTGCTGCTGGCCCTGGCGGCGCTGTTCGAGAGCCTGGGCTTCATCCCGTCCAGCATCCTGTTTGCGCTCGGTATGGCCCGGCTGTTCGGTGGTCGCTGGTTGCCCAGCGCAGCCCTCGCGGTGGTACTGGGCATTGGCCTGTATTTCCTCTTTGACCGGGTACTGGAAGTCCCCCTGCCGCTTGGCGTTCTCAGCGCCCTGGAGATCTGATCATGGATACCCTCTCTTACCTTGGCCAGGGCTTCGACGTTGCCCTGAGCCCGAACAATCTGGTGACCGCGCTGGCCGGCACCACCATCGGCACCATCGTCGGCCTGCTGCCGGGCCTGGGCCCGATCAACGGCGTCGCGCTGCTGATTCCGGTCGCCTTTGCCCTTGGCCTGCCGCCAGAAACCGCGCTTATTCTGCTGGCCTCGGTGTATCTGGGCTGTGAATACGGCGGTCGCATTTCCTCCATTCTGCTGAACATCCCAGGCGAAGCCTCCGCCGTGATGACCACCCTGGACGGCCACCCGCTGGCCAAGCAGGGCAAGGGCGGCATTGCGCTGTCCATTTCCGCCTGGAGTTCGTTTATCGGCGGCCTGATCGCCACCATCGGGGTGACCATCTTCGCGCCTCTGCTGGCCAAATGGGCGGTCTCCTTCGGCCCCGCCGAATACTTCATGCTGATGGTCTTTGCGATTGTCTGTCTGGCCGGTATGGCCGGTGACAAACCCGTCAAGACCGCCGTCGCGGTGCTGATCGGCCTGATGCTGGCCTGTGTCGGCATCGACGCCAACAGCGGCGTCTACCGCTTCACCTTCGGCAGTCTCGGTCTGGCCGACGGCATCCAGTTCGTGGTGCTGGTGCTGGGTCTGTTCAGCGTCAGCGAAATCCTCATGCTACTGGAGCGCACCCACCACGGTCAGGTCGCGGTGAAGGCCAGCGGGCGCATGCTGTTCAACCTGAAAGAAGGCAGCTTCGTTCTCGCGACCAACCTGCGCAGCGGCCTGCTCGGCTTTATCTTCGGCGTGCTGCCGGGCGCCGGTGCCACGCTGGCCAGCGCAGTGAGCTACATGTCCGAGAAGCGTCTGGCCGGCGACAAGGGCCGCTTCGGTGACGGCGACCTGCGCGGTCTGGCAGCGCCGGAAACCGCCAACAGCGCCTCGGCCTGCGGCTCGATGATCCCGATGCTGACGCTGGGTATTCCGGGCTCCGGCACCACCGCGGTCATGCTCGGCGCGCTGACCCTGTACAACATCACCCCCGGCCCGCTGCTGTTCCAGCATCAGCCGGACATCGTCTGGGGTCTGATCGCCTCGCTGTTCGTCGCCAACATCATCCTGATCGTGATGAACATCCCGCTGATCAAGGTGTTCACCCGCATCCTTTCCGTGCCGAACTGGACCCTGGTGCCGGCCATCGCCATCATCACCTCGATTGGTGTCTACGCGGTCCACGCCACCACCTTCGACCTGTTCCTGATGGTCGCCATCGGCCTGTTCGGCTACCTGCTGCGCAAGCTGGACTTCCCGCTGTCCGCGCTGCTGCTGGGCTTTATCCTCGGCCACATGATGGAGAGCAACCTGCGCCGCGCGCTGTCGATCTCCGACGGTAATCTGGGCATCCTGTTCTCCAGCCCGATCACCATCGGTCTGTGGGTTCTCGTTGCCGCCATGGTTGCCCTGCCGTTCTGGCGTCGCTACCGCGCCAAGCGCAGCGCGGCACTGGCAGGTGCCTGAGCGCCTGCGTAGTACCCTGATGTTCCTCAGCGCACCGCTGGCCGGTGCGCTGGGCGGCCTGCTCGCCAGCCTGGCCAACTGGCCACTGCCGTGGATGACCGGCTCGTTACTGGCGGTCATCCTGCTGCGCTGCAGCGGCTGGCTGTGCAACCCGCCGCCGGGCTCGCGGCAGACCGGCCAGCTGATCGTCGCCTGCGCCATCGGCCTGCACTTCACCACCCCCGTCTTTGCCCAGGTCGTCAGCCATCTTGGCCTGATCGTACTGGGCGCCTGTGGCACCTTTCTGCTCAGCCTGATCGGGATCAACCTGCTGACCCGCGCCGGCTATGATCGCGCCACCGCGTACTTCGCCAGCATGCCCGGCGGCGCCAGCGAGATGGCAGTGATCGGCGCTCGCCATAGCGCCGGCATCGCCAACGTAGTAGCCGCTCACAGCCTGCGCCTGCTGATGGTAGTGCTGCTGATTCCGGCGCTGTTCACCTGGAGCCTTCCGCCGGTCGATGCACCGGCGCCGCTACCCACCGACCTGCCGACGCTGGCCTGGCTGATTCCCCTTGGCGCGCTGCTGGCCGTAATCATGCGCCGCCTGCGCCAGCCCAACCCGTGGATGCTCGGGCCACTGATCGTCTGCGCCAGCGCCGGCGTGCTGCTCGATATCGAAATCGCCCTGCCACCCGGCGCCAGCGATGTCGGCCAGTGGCTGATCGGCAGCGCGCTCGGCTGTCACTTCGACCGCGCCTTCTTCCGCAAGGCCCCGGCCTTTCTGCTGCGGGTATTCAGCTTCACCGTGCTGGCAATGCTGGTAGCCGCCGGCGCCGCCATGCTGCTCGCCCAACTGGGCAGCGTCGACCGCATCAGCCTGATGCTCGGCATGATGCCCGGCGGCATCACCGAGCTGTGTCTGACGGCTGAGGCGTTGCACCTGTCGGTGGCGCTGGTGACCGCGCTGCAGGTGATGCGGTTGTTTTTGGTGATGTTTTTGGCGGAGCCGGTGTTTGTGTTGTGGCAGAGGTTTTGGCCTGAGAAATAGGCTCTGCACCGCCGCATCATTGTTCTACCTCTGCGCCGCTACCTAGTTCGCCTTTCGCCTTTTCCGGCGAGCCAAGGGGGGCCGCTTGCCCGGCCCCCCTTGGCGATCCCCCGGGGCACCCGACTACGCGGCCCTTCGGGTTCGCTGCGTTGCTCGCCCGCGTAAACGGGACTGGGATCCGTGCATGCTGCATGTCTTGCGCCCCTTTCGTAGGGGCACGGCATGCCGTGCCCGCCAGACGAGATAAACGCCTGCCACGTGCGCATACATCACACTTCTCGCTTTACTCCATAGACCGATCGGTCTATAACTAGCGCCATGAGCAAAGAAGATAGCCGCAAAATTCTCGTCAAAACCATGCAGAACGCCCTGCAAAGCAAGGGGCTTCATGGTGTGGGGTTGAGCGAGATTCTGAAAACCGCGGGCTTGCCGAAGGGCAGTCTGTATTACCACTTTCCCGGCGGGAAGGAAGAGCTCGCGCTGGCCGCCATCGCCAACGCCGAGGGCGAGATGACGCGTTTTCTCGAGCACGTCTTCGCCCGCTTCGACGACCCGCTGGAGGCGCTCGCTGCCTGGATCGACAGTGCACTGCAGCGTATCGCTGCCAGCCGTTTCAAGCTCGGCTGCCCGCTGGCGGCCGCCGCGCTCGACTGCTCGCCCGAAGACACCGACCTGCTGCTGGCGCTCAACGGCGCATTCAACAACCTGCGCGACCTGCTGACCCGACATATCAGCCGCGCTGGCTTCGCTGCCGATGCCGCCGCCGACCTGGCCGTGCTGGTGCTGACCAGTTACGAGGGCGGCCTGATCATGGCCCGCGCCGCCGGCAGTACCGACCCGATCGAGCGTTCGTTTCGCGCCCTGCTCAGCCACGTTCGCCTGCAACAAAAGGAGTTTGCCAATGGCCACTGAATCGCTCGCCCCGCGCAACCTGACCCTGACCGCCGCCGATGGCTACCAGCTCGCCGCCACCCTGTACCCGGCCAACCAGCCGCGCGGCCAGATTCTGGTCGGCAGCGCCACCGGCGTGCCACAAGGCTTCTACCGCCGCTTTGCCGAGTTTGCCGCCAGTAACGGCTTCACCACCCTGACACTGGACTACCGCGGTATCGGCGCCTCGGCCCCGGCCAGCCTCAAAGGCTTCAAGATGGACTATCTGGACTGGGCCGACAAAGACCTCGCCGCGGGCGTCGACTATCTCGGCCAGACCGACTTGCCGCTGTACCTGATCGGCCACTCGTTCGGCGGCCACGCCTTTGGCCTGCTGCCCAACCGCGACGCGATACACGCCGTCTATACCTTCGGCACCGGCGCCGGCTGGCACGGCTGGATGCCCAAAGGTGAGCGCCGCAAAGTGCAGGTTATGTGGAATCTGGTGCTGCCGGTGATCGTCGCCATCAAGGGCTATCAGGCGTGGAACTGGCTGGGTCTCGGCGAAGACCTGCCCAAGGGCGTGTACCGCGACTGGAAACACTGGTGCCGCTATCCGCGCTACTTCTTTGAAGACCCGAAGATGGCCTGGCTGAACGACCACTTTGCGGCCGTGCGCACGCCGATTGTCGGCGCCGTGTCGCTGGATGACCTCTGGGCCGGCCCGGAATCGCGTGACGCCTTTATGAGCGCCTTTACCAACGCAGCCTATCAACCACGGAACATCGACCCCAAGGCGCTCGGCCTCAAGCCGCTGGGCCACATGGGTTACTTCCGCCCCTACGCAGAACCGCTCTGGCGCGACGCGCTGGACTGGTTCGCCAGCCAACCCCAGGCTGCCGCCGCAGCCTGATCGACTCAAGGAACCCGCAATGAACCCGAAAGACATGACCGGCCTGCAGATCATGCAAGCCGCCGCCGCTGGCCACATGCCGATTGCACCCATCGCCAAGACCATCCCCATGCAGGTCAAGCTGGCCGAAGAGGGCCGCGTAGTGTTTGAAGCCACCGCCGACGAAAGCCACACCAACCCGCTGGGCGGCGTGCACGGCGGCTTTGCCGCCACCGTCATGGACTCGGTCACCGGCTGTTCCGCGCACACCATGCTGGGTGCAGGTGAGGGCTACGGCACCATCGAGCTGAACGTAAAAATGTGCAAACCGGTGCCCTTCAACAAGACACTGATCGCCGAAGGCAAAGTCATCAACAAGACCCGCCGCCTGATCATCAGCGAAGGCTACCTGCGCGACGAAACCGGCTCGCTGTACGCCTACGCCACCGCGACCAATATGATCCTCAGCTGATAGCTGCAAGGTGGGCCCGCCGGGAGGGCCGAGTTCCAACTCGGCCACGAGGATGCACAGAGGTCAGCTGGTCGAGCGGGAGCTCGACCCTCCCAACCCCCTGCAAACCAAAGCGCAGCCTACTGAGCCACTACAGCCGCAAGCACCGCGCCCGCCGGGAGGGCCGAGTTCCAACTCGGCCACGGCGCCACACCAGCACCTTCAGATCGAGCAGGAGCTCGACCCTCCCGAAAACGCACCAGCGTGAATACGCAGCGCCAACTCGGCCACGGCGAACCTTGTCCTCTGCGGGAAGAACCCCGAGAATCGGCCCATCGCCCTTTGGCAGTAAACCCGAGCCGCAGAGGACAACCGCATGCATCAAATCCAACTCAACTGCGACATGGGCGAAAGCTTCGGCGCCTGGACCATGGGCATGGACGAGGCCGTGATGCCGCATGTGCACAGCGCCAACATCGCCTGCGGCTTCCACGCCTCCGACCCGTCTACCATGCGCCGCACCGTCGCGCTGGCGGTGCAGCACGGCGTACGCATCGGCGCGCATCCGGCCTACCCGGATCTGGTCGGCTTTGGCCGCCGCTCGATGGCCTGCTCCGCGCAGGAAGTCGAAGACCTGCTGCTCTATCAGCTCGGCGCGCTCGACGGCATCTGCCGTGCCGAAGGTGCCAGCCTCAGCTACGTCAAACCCCACGGCGCGCTGTACAACGACATGATGAAGCAGCCCGCGCTACTCACCGCAGTAATGCGCGCCGTCGCCCGCTTCAACCCGCAACTGCCGCTGATGCTGCTGGCCCGCCGCGACAACAGCGAGGCCGAACAACTGGCCGCCGAGCAAGGCATTAACCTGCTCTTTGAAGCCTTCGCCGACCGCGGCTATGACCCGGAGGGCTACCTGCTACCCCGCAACCAACCGGGCGCCGTCCATCACGACCCGGAGCGCATTCTGGCCCAGGCACTGACCTTCGCCCGTGGCGAGCCGATCACCGCCAGCGACGGCAGCCAACTGACCCTGCGCGCCGACAGCCTCTGCGTACACGGCGACAACGCCGAATCGGTCGCCGTGGTCGCGCGCATCCGCGCCGCACTGGACGCGCTGTGAATCTGCGCATCGAGAGCGCGGCCATCGACAGCCTGATGGTGCGCCTGTTCGATCAGATCGACGAAGCCAACATGCCCTGGTTGATCGCCGCCGCTGAAAAGCTGCGCGCAGCCTTCGGCGGGCAGCTGATCGATCTGGTGCCGTCATACACCACCTTGCTGCTGCACTACGATCTGCACGCCCTGAGCGAAGCGCGCGCCATCGCACTGATCCGCAGCAGCCTGCACAACCTGCAACCGCTGACGAACGAGACCGGCACCCTGCACGCCATCCCGGTCTGGTATCACCAGAGCGTCGGCCCCGAGCTGACCAGCATCGCCGAACGCGCCGGGCTCAGCCCGGAGCAGGTAATCGAGCAGCACTGCAGCCGCGACTACCCGGTGTTCACCCTCGGCTTCGCGCCCGGGTTTGCCTATATGGGGTTGGTGGATGAAGCGCTTGCGTCCGCCCGCCTCGCCACCCCGCGCCAACGCGTGCCCAAGGGCAGCGTCGGCATCGCCGAACGCCAGACCGCCATCTACCCGCTGACCTCGCCCGGCGGCTGGAATCTGATTGGCCGCTGCCCGCTGACCCTGTTCAGCGCCGACCACGGCAGCCTGCTGCAACCCGGCGACCGGGTGCGCTTTGTGTCCATCGACCACGCCGAATTTATCCGCCTCGGCGGCGACGACACGGCAATGGAGGCCAGCGCATGATCGAGCTGCTGGTCGAACACAGCCTCGGCTTTGCCCAACTGCAGGACGGCGGCCGTTTCGGCGTGCGCCATCTGGGCATCACCCAGGGCGGCGCGCTGGACTGGGTCGCCATGCGGCAGGCCAACTGGCTGCTCGGCAACACAGCAGATGCCAGCGTGATCGAAATCCCCCTTGGCGGCCTGCAACTGCGCGCACAAACCAGCGGCTGGCTGGCCCTGACCGGTGCCGATCTGGATGCCCGGCTCGACGACCAACCAGTGGCACCCGGTCAGGCATTCCAGCTGCGCCACGGCCAGACCCTGCGGTTCAACAGCCCCAAGCGCGGCGTGCGCGCCTACCTCGCCACCCCCGGCGGCTTTGCGGCAGACCCGGTGATGGGTGCCGTCGCCACCGTCATGCGCGAACAGCTTGGCGGCCTGCACGGCAATGGCCGCGGCCTGCACAACGGCGACCGCCTGCAGGGCAAGGCCAGCGATGCCGAACCGCGCACTCTGCCAGCCGACACGCTCTGGTATCCGGGCAATGAAGTCCTGCTCGACCTGATCCCCGGCGCGCAAGTCGCGGGCTTCGCCGGTGCCAGCCTGTTCGCCGCTTTCAACCAAAGCTGGACCCTCGACCAGCGCGCCGACCGCATGGGCATGCGCCTCACCGGCCCCGCGCTGCGCTACCAGGGCCAGGCCCTGATCTCCGAAGGCATCCCCCTCGGCGCGGTACAGGTGCCGCCCGACGGCCAACCGATCATCCTGATGAACGACCGCCAGACCATCGGCGGCTATCCACGCCTCGGCGCAGTCACGCCGCTGTCGCTGGCACGGCTGGCGCAGTGCGCGCCGGGGCAGAAGGTGAGGTTAAGGGTGGTGAGTCAGGAGGCAGCGCGCAGAGAAATGCTCGCGGCGACAAAGACCCTGACAACGCAGGGGCAACCCAACCCGTAGGGGCACAGCGTGCCGTGCCCGTGCTGCCTCCATCACCGCACCATTGCTCGACTGATCGTTCCCACGCTCCCCGTGGGAATGCATGCAAGGACGCTCCGCGTCCGATCGTTCCGGCGCCATCTCGTTCGTAGGGCCACGGCATGCCGTGCCCGTGATGCCTCCATCACCACAACGCTGCCCAACATTGACGCCACCTACAAACTCGCCTTTCGCCTTCTCCGGCGAGCCAAAGGGGCCGCTTGCCCGGCCCCCCTTGGCAATCCCCCGGGGCACCCGACTACGCGGCCCTGCGGGTTCGCTACGTTGCTCGATTTATCGGGAAAGCCTCGCCGGCCACGCGAAAACTCGTCGCTTCGCTCCTCAGACATTCTACGCTTCTTTTTCCCGATAAATCTGCGCTACTCGCCCGCGTAAACGGGACTGGGGTCCGTGCATTCGCCACGTTCGCAGTTACGGTGCGAAGCCGCGCTACTTCATCTAGCCTTTAGCCGTATTCAGGGTTGGCAAACGCGGCGTGTAGTAGCACTATCAAATCACCGCACTACTCGCGGCCCCGTCAGGAGGCATGGATGCTACATAGACTCGACACAGTTCATCTCGAATCCCCGTCAGCACCTTCACCTCCGTGCAAACCTTCACGATGGACCAGCGGAGCATTAAGCCTCGCGCGGTTTAACGTTCGGCACCAGCGCGAGGAGGCTGCTAATACTTTGAAATATAAGAGAATATTAGATCGCCGCATCCGGCGCTATGACGCGCATTAAAGTTAGCGCGATCTAATCACTGTTAGGCGCCACCAATGAAATCCAGCGACGTTGAAAGAGCAATAGTGGCGGCTGACGCATTCGCTTCGGTCCTGCATGCAGAAGAATTACCGGGTTGGGCTAAGCGCTTCTCACAGATAGCTGCTTACCTCAGAGATGGTGATGTCAAAGCTGCGCTTCACAGCTATGGAAATACATCGTATGGCGGCCCTGGCAGCCTTAGTGACATCTATGCCCGTGATCAATCGGCATTTGACCGAGCGTGGAGCGAGTGTTCGGTTGCTTTGCGCGCGCTGGGCAAAGCCTAACAATCGGCTGTTGTCGCCCCTACGGGGCTGGGGCGGCCTTTCCGCCGCTTCGCGGCTACAAGTCCGCCCCAAAGCCGGGCGTTAGGCACACGAAAATTTTTAACTTAGGAGATCATTATGTTTAAGGGACTATTTGGAAAAAAAGAGAAACCCACCAAAGAGGAAACACGATCACCACAAGAGAAAGTGTTTTTTGACGTAATTAATGAAAAGAAAAAAACTGATCCTCTAATAGGGATGAAGCTTGGCAGTAAAGAAATCAATACACGATTGTTGAGTGCCTTAAAAAATGAGAAAGGGGTTCACATTGAGTCTCTTCTGGGAGTATTGGGCTCACTTGCTGGTTATTCCTGCCATGCTGCATTCAGAGAAATGCTGGTAGATTCTGGAAAACATAAGGAAAATGAAGTCTTTACCGTCATTGAATGTAAAGACGGTAAAAAATATTACTTTGGCGACTTACCGAACAAACCCCTAGCTGAAGGCCAAGTTTCAATTTGGGGTTCAGTTGCTGGGATGCTCCAGCATCTAGGCGAAAAATCCTTGCCAGACATCAAAGCAACATTTGCTCATGTTTCAAACACCATTGGTGGGGGGAGCTTTGGCATCCCTCAAATACCTGATCAGAATAAACCTAACGACCTGCCAATAAATTATGTAAAAGCAATGTGGAAGCCATTATTACCTATCATGGATAAATTCTGTGACAGCCCCATGGAACGCCCTGTTCTTCTAGGAATCGCCGCACAGCAAGCGATCGAAATGGGTAAAGAAATACTGCATCCAAACCTAGCTGGCCAGCTAGTTATGGAATGTGCAATACCCATGTCTAAAATTGGGCCTGAATGGTTAGAGTAAAATGCCTAACAAATTGCTCAAGTACACTCCGCCAGCTAAAGCTGGCTCCGCGGGACTGCCCAAGCTACGCTTGGTCAGCCCCTTAGCAAGGCGTTATGTGTAGATTCAAGTGATGAGCAAATTCACACCAAGAGTAATTTGTACAAGATGCGGCGAAGAGGTCTATGAGCGCGCTATTAGTGTTAGGACCTTGATTAAGGTGGACACTAGCTCGAAAGAATCCTTCATTGAAAGCCTCATGAATAGCGAGGGAGTACCGAGAGAGGTAGCCCAATCTTGGGCTGAGCATGGCATGTACGAATTATGCAAGGAGAAAACCAGGAATTGCCCTGTGTGTAACCGTCAGCTCAAAACATGGCGTGCAAAGCTGTGTCTAAACTGTGGTGCGAAATTCGATCCTTTGATCAAACATAGTTGATGTACAAAACAAGGTAAGTAACCGTCAAAATCGAGAGAAACACATAACTCCAGCGTTACACAATTTCCGAACTGCACTTTCTAGCTCATCTCGCTCCTCATCCACGACCACAAATCGAACCTTCCGCCAGCAGTAAAAACGCGACCCAATGCACGCACCCAAGGGTCCCCGTTTACGCGGGCGAGTAGCGCAGGGCTGGCGGGAAAGAGAAGCGTAGGATGTCTGAGGCGCGCAGCGCCGAGTTTTACGCTTCCCTGCCAGACCGAGCAACGCAGCGAACCCGAAGGGCCGCGTAGTCGGGGTGGCATCGGGTCTGCTCGCGACCAATCGCGGCCGCGCCGTCGCCTGTTTTGGCGCAGTGCAAGGCGCGAGTTACGTGATTTGGTTATTCCAAATGAGTGACGAGTAACGCAGCAATGCACCAAAACAGGCACGGCCCGGAGGGTTGCGTTTAAAAACGTGCCCTGCTGCGTTACGGACCTTGGAAAGGGCTAGCCATTCCCTGCGGCCCGCGCCTTGCACGGCACGTTTTTAAACAGCAACGCGGCTCGCGATTGGTCGTGAGCAGACCCGTTGGGGTGCAGGGGGAAATGGCCATGCATTTCCCCCTGCTCGCCGTGAAGGCGAAAGGCGTAAATGAGCAATCCGCATACGGCCGAAACAACCACTGATCTCGATAGCTATCATTCCTGCGCAGGCGGGAATCCATTGGTTTGGCTTGGTGGTGAGTCTGGATCCCCGCCTTCGCGGGGATGACGGTGAAGGGGCGGGGATGACGAGAGAGATGGGGATGACGGTGAAGGGGCGGGGATGGCGAGAAAAGACGGGGATGGTGGTAGAGGGCGTAGATGACGGTGTCGCGCGGGAATGTCGCGGGAGCGCCAGCACGGGCACGGCATGCCGTGCCCCTACGCAGGTGATTGCGGATACACCGTGTGGGTGTGATAAATCGGGGCGACATTCACGCGCGATTACGCACTCCGCCACGGCAACGCCGGCGCCGCCAACCGCTCCCCATCAAACCCCGCCACCTTTCCGAAGCGCGCAGACTCGGCCTGCCACTCCCGCGTCGCTTCGATGATGTACTCCCGGCTGTAGCCGACAAAGTTCCAGAACATCAGCACCTTCTCGGCCGGCTCTCCGCCGATGAGGATCAGGCGGCTGCCGGGGGTGAGGGTGAGGTGCAGCGCGGATACGCCGGGGTCGAGGGCGGCGAGTTCGTTTTCGGCGAAGCGTTCGCCGTCCAGTTCGAGCTCGCCCTCCATCACCAGCAGGCCGTGTTCGAACGCGGGGTTGAGGGTCAGCTCGCAGCTGCCGCCGTTGGGGCTGTGGATGTCCAGGCCGAGCAGCGGGCTGTAGACCTCGACCGGGGAGCTGTGGCCGGCGAAGTCGCCGACCAGCAGGGTGAAGTCGATGCCGCTTTGCTGCCAGGTGGGCAGGTTTGGGTAGTGGGCGAAGGCGGGGTCGGCATCGGCCATGTGCGCTGGCAGGGCGATCCACAGTTGGGCGGCGTGCAGGCGGTCGGTAGCGGCGGTGGAGTCTTCGGTGTGGCTGATGCCGCGGCCGGCGGTCATCAGGTTGACCTCGCCGGGGCGGATCAACTGCTGGTTGCCGAGGCTGTCGCGGTGCAGTACGTCGCCTTCGATCATCCAGGTGAAGGTCTGCAGGCAGGTGTGCGGGTGCGCGCCTACGTGCATGCCGTCGCCGGATTCAAAGCGGGCGGGGCCGGCGTGGTCGAGGAAGCACCAGGCGCCGATCTGGCGGCGCTGGCGGGTGGGCAGCACGCGGTTGACCGGCAGGGTGCCGCCGATTTCGGCGCTGCGGGCGGTGATGCGCTGGGCGCTGACAGGGTGGCTGCTCATGCGACGCTCCGGCTGCAAGTGATTTGTTGCAGCCTACCCCAGTGTGTCGATCGCGTCAGCCTGAGCAGCCCCACCTTGGTTGTGGCGACGGGGGCCGCTCGGGCACAGCGTGCTGTGCCCCTACGCCCGGCGTCTGGCCCTGCATCGGGGGCGGGGTTAGACCCGTCGCCCCTCGACCGGGATCTTGTAGAACAGGCTGTAGATCACCGGCAGCACCACCAGCGTCAGCACCGTGGCAAAGCCCAGGCCGAACATGATCACCACGGCCATGCTCTGGAAGAAGGCGTCGGTCAGCAGCGGCGCCATGCCGAGGATGGTGGTCAGCGCGGCCATGGAGACCGGGCGTACCCGGCTGATCGAGGAGTCCACCAGCGCGCTGTAGGCTTCCTTGCCGGAGTCGATCTGCAGGCGGATTTCGTCGACCAGCACGATGCCGTTCTTCACCAGCATGCCGCTCAGGCTGAGAAAGCCCAGCAGCGCCATAAAACCGAACGGGATGCCGGTGAGCAAAAAGCCCAGGGTCACGCCGATGATGGCCAGCGGCACGGTCAGCCAGATGATCGCTGCGCGCTTGAGCGAGTCGAACAGCAGGATGGTGATCAGGAACATCGCCAGATAACCCAGCGGCAGGCTGCCGAACACCGCTTTTTGGGCATCGCGCGAGCTTTCATATTCGCCGCCCCACTCCAGCTGGTAGCCGCGCGGTAGCTCGATGGCTTCGATCTGGGGACGCACACGGGCGAACAGCTCGGCGGCGGTCTGGCCGCTGATGATGCTGGGGTCGGCCTGTACGGTGAGGGTGCGTTTGCGGTCTTCGCGCAGGATGAGCGGGTCTTCCCAGTCGGTAACAAAACCACTGACCACCTGCGAAATCGGGATATAGGTGCTGCGCACGCTGCTCCAGACCAGCAGGTCGTTGAGCGTGCCGGCGTCCAGCCGCTCGGCTTCGGGGGTACGCGCGACAATCGGCAACATGCGGGTGCCGTCGCGGTAGAGGCCGACGTTGACGCCGCTGAAGTTCATCCGCAGCAGGGTATCCAGGTCGCGCTTGTCGACACCCAGCTCACGGGCCTGCGCTTCGGCAAACTGCGGGCGGACCAGCTTGGTGCGCTCGCGCCAGTCATGCAGCACGGCATCAGCTACCGGGTCGGCCTTGATGATCGCGATGGCCTGCGCACCCAGCTCGCGCAGCACCTCGGGGTCGGGGCCGGTAAAGCGCGCTTCGATCTTGCTGTCGCTGCCGGGGCCTAGCATCAGTTGCTTGAGCTTGACCTTGGCGGTGGGGTGTTGGGTCTTGAAGTACTCATCCAGCTCAGCGATCAGCGGGGCAATCTGCTCGCGCTGTTCGGTACGCACCAGCAGCTGGGCGTAGTTGGCGTGAATGCGCTGCGGGAAGTAGGTGAGGATGAAGCGCAGCGCCCCTTGGCCGATGGTAGTGGTGACCTCGGTAACGCCGTCCTGCGCCAGCACATGACGATCCATCTCCGCCACCACCTGCTCGGTATAGCGGATGTCGCTGCCCTTGGGCAGCCAGACATCAACAAAGAACATCGGCGTGTTGGACGGCGGGAAGAACGCCTGACGCACCTGGCTGAAGCCGAACACTGAGGCCACCAGCAGCGCACCCAGCAGCACCAGCGTCAGCACCCGGTGGTGCAACGCCGTGCCCAGCAGCTTGCGATAGAGCACAAAGACGATACCGCGATACGGGTCTTCGGCTTCGCCATCACCGGCCTGCGCCGGCTGATCGCGGAAGAACAGGCTGGCGAAGAAGGGCGTCAGGGTGATCGCGGTGACCCAGCTGAGGGTCAGCGAGATCAGCAGCACCTGGAACAGCGACAGACAAAACTCGCCGGTGGAGTCGTCTGACAGGCCGATCGGTGCAAAGGCGATGATGGCGATGGCGGTGGCGCCCAGCAGCGGCAGCTTGGTCTGGCCGACGATATCGCCCGCCGACTGCAGGGTGGTCTGACCGCGCTGGCGGCCAACCAGAATGCCCTCGACGATAACAATGGCGTTGTCCACCAGCATCCCCAGCGCGATCACCAGCGCGCCGAGCGAGATGCGCTGCAGCTCGATGCCGATCATCTGCATAAAGATGAAGGTGCCGAGCACCGTCAGCGCCAGCACCAGGCCGATCAGCAGACCGCTACGCAGCCCCATGAAGATCAGCAGCACCACCACGACGATGGCCACCGAGGCGAGGAAGTTCCAGACAAAGCCGCCGACCGAGTTTTCTACCTCGGCAGCCTGGTTGTAGAACATGGTGACCTGCATGCCGGCGGGGCGGTCCTGATCCAGCTCAGCCAGCCGCGCCGCCACCGCGTTGCCCACGTCGACCACGTTCACATGCGCGGCATAAGACACGCCCAGGCCAAGTGCCGGACGGCCCTGCGCGCGATACAGGCTGGTCGGTGTTTCGGCAAAGCCGCGGCTGATGCGCGCCACGTCCCCAAGGTAAACCCGCTTGGAACTGCCGGGCGGGCTGATGATCAGTCGCTCCAGCTCGCTGACATCCTGAAACTCGCCGGTCGGGTGCAGGCGAATGGATTCGCTGCCCACCAGCATGCGGCCAGCATCCGACACCACGTTCTGCCGGCTGAGCAGATCGTAAATGCGCTGCGGGGCGATACCCAGCGCGGTCATCCGCGCGCGGGAGATTTCCAGATGGACTTCTTCCTGCGGCACGCCAGCCAGGCTGACCTTGCCAACGCCCGAGACCAGCACCAGTTCACGGCGCAGGTAGTCAGCGTAGTCGCGCAGCTCCCGGTAGTCATAACCGTCGCCGCTGATCATGAAGAAGGTGCCGTAGACGTCGCCGAAGTCATCCTTGATCTGCGGCTCACCGACGCCCGGCGGCAAGTTGGGGCGCAGGTCGTTGATGCGCCGGCGCATCTCGTCCCAGATCTGCGGCAGTTCATCCGGGCCGTTCTGCTTCTGCACCTCGATCATGATCTGCGACAGCCCGGCACTGCTGGTCGAGGTGATGGTGTCGATGTACGGCAGCTGCTGGATGGCGTTTTCCAGCGGGTAGGTCAGTTCTTCCTCGACCTGCTGCGGCGAGGCGCCGGGGTAGGGGGTAACGACCATCGCCATCTTGAGGGTGAAGGCCGGGTCTTCCAGCCGCCCCAGATCGAGAAAGGCGATAACCCCGCCAATACCGAGCAGCAGTGCCACCAGCCAGCTGGTGACCCGCCGCTTGATGAAATATTCAGCGATATTCATTACAGCCCCCGCTCACGAACCCAGGGACGCACCTGCTGACCTTCACTCAATTCATTGCCGCCGGCAGCGACAATCTGTTCACCGGCGTTCAGGCCCGACAGCACCTCGATACCGTCGTGGGTCAATTGGCCGACCGTCACGCTGCGCGCGCTGACGCGCAGCTCGCCGTTCTGCTCGTTAAGCACCCAGACCTGACGTTCGGCGCTACTCTGGCTATCGGGACTGAACACGGCTTCGACCGGCACCACGATAGGCACCACCGCGTTGCGGCTGATCGCGGCAAAATCGACAATCACAGTCGCGCTCATGCCCGGCAGCAACACCACGCCGTCGGGGATCGGCATGCTGAGGGTCACGTCGTAGGCCAGCGTCGACGGATCCGGCTGACTGGCGTACTCCTTGTAGTCGGCGTCGAGCACATCGGGGTAGTTGTCCAGCCGCACCTTGGAGCGCAGCTCGGCGGGCTCCAGGTCCCGGCGCAGATTGCTCAGCAGGTTCTCCGGCAGCTGGAACACCACATCCATCGCATCGCTGGTGTACAGCGTGGCAATCGGCTGATTCGGCTGCACCACCTGAAACTGCTCAACGTGGGTACGCGCCACCACACCGTCGAACGGGGCAATAATACGGGTATAGGCCAACTCCTGACGGGCCAGGTTGAGCGCGGCTTCCGCCGAGTTGAACTGCGCCTTGCGCTGGTCGTACTCAGCCTGCGAGACCATCTGCCGATCCACCAGCTGCTCCATACGAGTCAGTTGGCTGCGGGTCAGATCGTAACTGGCCTGACGGTCGCTGAGCTTGAGGCGGTAGTCGGTGTCATCCAGCTGGGCGATCAGATCACCGCGCTTGACCTTCTGCCCCTCATGCACCTTGAGAACCTGCAGTTCACCGCCTAGCCTGAATGACAGCTGCGCTTCCTCCGGCGCCTTCAGCCGCGCCGGAAACTCGCGGATGCGCTCGGCACCCGGGTCGCTCACGGTGAACAGCTTGACCGGGCGGGGCTTGTCCGCCAGCGGGGCGGGCGGCTCGGAGCAGCCGGAGAGAACGGCGGTGAAGACAACGGCCGAGAGACCTGTGGCAATCCAGCGTGCAACGCAATCCATAGGTAACCTGCGAAGTAGGTGGCAAAAAGTTGGGAAAACAGCTGTCGGCATTATAGGGCTACAAAAATTTACATGGCGGCTAATCCTGACCAGATTGCGCCATATTGTCGGCTTTTTCTGCCATGCGACGGTGCGCCGCAGCATTAGGGCTTGCAGCTTTGCGCAATTCAATCTATGTTTTTATATATTGTATTAACCTTAATCGTACTGCCGTGAGGTGCCCATGCTGTTTCGCCAACTGTTCGACGCTGCGTCCTCCACCTACACCTACCTGCTGGGCGACACCGCCAGCGGTGAGGCCCTGCTGATCGACCCGGTCTTTGAGCAGACCACCCGCGACCTGTCACTGCTGCAGGAGCTGGGCCTGACGCTCAAGCTGGTGGTCGACACCCACGCCCACGCCGACCACGTTACCGCGGCCTGGCTGCTGAAACAGAAAACCGGTTGCCAGATTGCATCGGCCGCGGTGATCAAGGCCGAGTACGTGGATCTGCCGCTGCAGCACGGCCAGCGCTTCGGCGTCAAAGGCATCGAGCTGGAAGCCCGCGCCACGCCCGGCCACACCGACGGCTGCATGAGCTACGTGCTTAGCGACCAGTCGATGGTGTTTACCGGTGACGCGCTGCTGATTCGCGGCTGCGGCCGCAGTGACTTCCAGCAGGGCAACCCGCACACCCTGTATCACTCGATCACCGAACAGCTGTTCAGCCTGCCCGACAGCTGCGAGGTGTATCCGGCCCACGACTACAACGGCCGCACCCAGAGCAGCATCGGCGAGGAGCGCGCGTTCAACGCCCGCGTCGGCGGCGAGGCCAATGAAGGCGACTTTGTCGGTTACATGGACGCCCTGCGCCTGCCGCACCCAAAGCGTATCGACGAGGCGGTGCCGGCCAACCTGCGCAGCGGCCGCCCGGCTGAAGACCAGCTGCCACTGCGCCCGGAATGGTGCGACGACCTGCGCATCACCTACGCCGGCGTACCGGAAATCAGCCTGGAGTGGCTGATGGCGCACCGCAGCGAACTGACCCTGCTGGACGTACGCGAGCCCGCCGAATGGGAACAGGAGCCGCTGCCCGCATTCATGGATGGCGCCCTGCAGATTCCGGTCGGCAGCCTGCATGACCGGGTTGCCGAGGTGCCGGATCTGCTGCCGGTGGTGGCCCTGTGCCGCTCGGGCAAGCGCTCGGCGCTGGCCACCAACATCCTCCGTGAGCACGGCCGCACCCAGGTCGCCAGCCTGCGTGGCGGCTGGCTGGCGCTGCCGCACGGCTGACCGACTCGGTGCATATCCAGCGGGGCCGCACCATTGTCGTGCAGGCCCCGCTGTGCGTTCAGCATCTGATTACCCCCAATCTCCCGCAAAAACATCGCACTGGCAGCAAACGCGCCTGACAGCTAAAATTTTTCGCAATTTCCTGAACAAATGGCCAGTTTTTTGCTGCAGGGAAAGATCGGCCCCGTCCAACGGACGTGGAACGGTCGCCAATAACTAAATCCCAGGAGAAGCATTCATGAGTTTCAAACGCACACTCGCACTGGCGGCAGCCCTCGTCATGCCGCTGCAGGTCATGGCAGCAGATGACCCGCTGAAAGTCGGTTTTGTCTACGTTGGTCCCATCGGTGACCACGGCTGGAGCTACCAGCACGATCAGGGCCGCAAGGAGCTGGAAGCCCACTTCGGCGACAAGGTACAGACCACCTACGTCGAAAACGTCAACGAAGGTGCTGACGCCGAGCGCACCATCCGTCGTCTGGCCCAGGCCGGTAACGATGTCATCTTCACCACCTCCTTCGGCTTCATGAACGCCACTGCGCGCGTTGCTGCCGACTACCCGGACAAGACCTTCCTGCACGCCACTGGCTACAAGCGCGCTGACAACCTGGGTACTTACCTGTCTGTCACCTACGAAGGCCGTTACGTCACTGGTACCGCTGCCGGCATGGTTACCAAGAGCAACGTGCTGGGCTACATCGCCTCC
Source organism: Pseudomonadaceae bacterium (assembly GCA_038114645.1). Classification (GTDB taxonomy): domain Bacteria; phylum Pseudomonadota; class Gammaproteobacteria; order Pseudomonadales; family Pseudomonadaceae; genus Halopseudomonas. The sequence goes on from JAYNRF010000004.1 coordinate 174,221, forward strand.
TTCCCGATCCCGGAAGTTATCCGCGACATCAACGCCACCTACATGGGCGCCAAGGCGGTCAACCCGGATGTCGAGCTAAAAGTCGTTTGGGTCAACACCTGGTTCGACCCGGCCAAGGAAGCTGACGCCGCCAACACCCTGATGGACCAGGGCGCCGACGTCATCGTTCAGCACACCGACAGCCCGGCTCCGCTGCTGGCTGCCCAAAAGCGTGGCGTATGGGGCGTTGGTCAGGCTTCCGACATGAGCCACTTCGCACCTGACGCGCACCTGCTGTCTGTGGTCAACGACTGGGGTCCGTACTACATCAACAGCGTACAGGCCGTTATGGACGGCAACTGGGAGTCTGCTGACTACTGGGGCGGCATCCACGATGGCGTTATCAAGGTTGAGTCCATCAGCGACAAGCTGACCGCAGAGCAACGCGCCAAGATCGACGCCATGATCACCTCCATCGGCAACGGCGAGTTCCACCCCTTCACTGGCCCGATCAAGGATCAGAGCGGCACCGTTCGCGTAGCCGACGGCGTGGAAATGACCCACGAAGAGCTGGCCACCATGGATTGGTACGTCGAAGGCATGACGGCGACCATTCCGAAGTAACAGCGTGCACCACACCGGCAGCGTGCCCATCACACGCCGCCGGTGAATCGCAGGCAACAAAAAACCCGAGCAATGCTCGGGTTTTTTTATGGCATTCGTCACGCCCGCAGGGGTGCACCCGCAATCTCTGCGTAGGGGCACAGCGTGCTGTGCCCGAGATCAAGATTGCGCGCGACAACATGGACCCACGAGATACCCCACAGCACGCACGGGCACAGCATGCTGTGCCCCTACGAGGGAATGGGCAGGGAATGGGCACAGCGCACACCCGTAGGGGCACGGCACGCCGTGCCCGATTGGCCCAACCAATCAGCTGCGAATCAGCTGCGCCACCGACTCCTGCACCCGCGCGGTCAGCTCGGCTTCATCCAACCCGCAGATGTCGCCGTTCTCTACCGCCGGGCGGCCCTGGGTAAAGCTGTATTTGACGCTGGCCGGCTCACCACACATCAGCGGCGCGGTCAGCGGACTGTGCACGCCGGCAAAGCGCGGCTGGTTGATATCGAACAGCACCAGATCGGCAGCCATGCCAACGGCAATCTCGCCGACATCCTCCAGACCCAGCAGCTTGGCACCGTTACGGCTACCCCAGTTCAACACCTGCTCCAGCGTGGTCGCTTCCGGGCCGTTGACGGCGCGGTGAATCAGCCAGGCCAGGTTCAGCTCCTGCAGCATGGAGCCGGACTCTGCCGAGGCGGAGCCGTCTACGCCCAGGGTGATCGCCATGCCCGCCTGCTCCATCTTGATCGCCGGCGCAACGCCGCTGCCGAGACGGCAGTTGGAGGTCGGGCAGTGGGCGATGCCGGTGCCAGTGCTGGCCAGGCGATCGATGATGTAGTCGTCGCAATGCACCAGATGGGCAAACCAGACGTCGTCGCCCAGCCAGCCGCAATCGCCGGCGTAATCGACCGCACGCTTGCCGTACTTTTTCAGCGAGGCGACTTCGTCAAAGTCCACTTCCAGCAGATGCGAGTGCATGCCCAGCTTGAACTCACGGGCGTAGGCGGCCTGTTCGCGCAGGCCATCCGGATCGCTGGAATGGATCAGACTGGTCGGCGCGACCACCAGCTTGCGCATGGCATCGCCGCCGTCCTGATGATAGCGAGTGCGGCTGGCATCCAGTCGCTCGATGATCTGGCCAATGGTTTCCGGCGCGATGCCGTGTTCAATCATGCCGTGGTGGCTGCCGACCGAGGTCGCGCTGCCGCGGCACAGCACCAGACGCATGCCCAGCTCATCAGCCGCGCGCCAGACGGCGTCTTCCAGCTCGGGGCTGGTGGTGGCGTGGTACAGGTAGTGGTGATCGGCGCAGGTAGTGCCGCCTGAGCGCAACAGCTCGTACAGGCCCAGCCGCGCAGCGTGGTACATCAGCTCCGGGGTGACCTTGGGCCAGTAGCGGTAGGGAACCGACCCCAGCCAGTCGTTGAGGTTCTGGTTCAGGCCGCCCGGCACGCCCTTCATGATCGACTGAGCCAGATGGTGGTGAGTGTTGACCAGACCGGGCCAGACCACGCAACCGCGCGCGTCGATCAGGGTTTCGCCCGCTGCCGGCGCGAGATCGCGCCCGAGTTCGGTGATCTTGCCGTCGCTGATGCGGATATCGGTCGCATCGGCGACGGTGGGGGAAAAGACGGCTTGTGCATTCTTGATCAGGTACGCCATGCAGGTACTGCTCCTCTGTTGCTGCCAAAGAGCAATGTCCCGGAGCCAAGCCCCTGACCGCTTCTACTCTGTTGCGTTGTGTTGATATCACCGCAGCATGCGGTGCTGTGGTGATGAGTGCAATTTTTTTACCAACCCGCCAGCGGCCCTGCAGCCGCCATTTCACCGGGTATGCGGCGGGACAGGTGGTGTGGGAACGATCAAATCCAGTGCAGATGGTCAGCTTTTTGTGCCATGACGGTGCAGCCGGGCAGCTCAGCGGCAGACCAGCGATTCGCGCCACGCCGCACCAACCGCCGCGTTCGTCGGATTTGTCCAAGTTGGCGCAATTACTGCTTGAGTATCCATGCCTGAGGATTATCCTCGGCAACGTGAGTAGAAGCTGTCAGGGGGCAACACCCCAGGTCATTGCTCAGTTAACGGTCGGACAATGCGCATTGCGCGGTGGACGCCGGACTGACAGGCCACAGCCTCCTTCCGCCGCCCCGCCCGCGTCATTCTCCGCCCCATTTGCCCCCAACGGGACTACTCGGAGATTCAACATGACAACCGCAACAACCCCAGAATACGGCCTGAAAGAACTGCAGCTGGAAACCACCTTCCGCGGCATGGGCAAGGAAACCGTACGCGAGATTCCGCTGATCGACCTGACCGACTTTGAGAACCGTCGCAGCGAGATCACCGACCAACTGTGGCAAGCCGCTACCGAAGTCGGCTTCTTCCAGCTGGTCAACCACGGTCTGGACGTCAAGCTGGTGCAGAGCGCCTTCGCGCTGTCCGAAGCCTTCTTTGCCCTGCCGAACGAAGAGAAAGCCCGCTTTCCGCTGAAGAAGGGCCTCAACGCCGGCTGGGAGTTCATGTCGCAGGTACGCCCTTCGACCCGCACCGCCGATCAGAAGGAATCCTTCCAGATCACCCTGCCGCACATGGATGACCTGTGGCCGAACCAGACCGTGGTGCCGGAATTCCACCGCATCATGCTGGACTTTGAATACCGCGCCTGGCGTCTGGGCATGGACGTGCTGTCCTGCTTTGCCGAGCGTCTGGGTTTTGCCCGCGACTTTTTCACCAAGGCCCACGACCGCAGCCTGCCGGACTACCAGAGCACCCTGCGCCTGCTGCACTACCTGCCGATGCCGGAAGAAGACCTGGACGAAAGCCTCTGGCGCGCCGGTGCCCACACCGACTTCGACTGCCTGACCATGGTGTTCCAGAAGGAGGGTCAGGGCGGCCTGCATGTCAGCCCGGGTAAAGACGCCGAAGGCGCCGGCGACAACCGCGAGTGGAGCAGCGTGATCCCGCGTGACGACATCATCACCTGCAACATCGGTGACATGCTGATGCGCTGGAGCGACGACCAGCTCAAATCCACCCTGCACCGCGTACGCATGCCCAAACCGGGCGAGTACCGCGGCCCGCGTTACAGCATGGCGTTCTTCTGCCAGGCCAACAAGGAAGTGATGATCGAAAGCCCGGCCGGCAAATACCCGCCGATCTCGGCTGCCGATTACCTGCTGCAGCGCATTCAGGCGAACTTTGCCGAAGCGAAGAAGTAACCCGCAAAGGGCGACTCAGGCCGGACCATCGTAGGGGCACGGCACGCCGTGCCCGGGCTCAATATCGCACGGAACGATACCCTGCCGTGCGATACCCCGCAGCCCTCAACGGGCACAGCATGCTGTGCCCCTACGCAAGGTTTTGAGTAGCCGTAAACACCTTCAATCTGCAACATAGAATCGGTCCTGCTGCCAACGTGCCGGGTTATCTGCCATGTACTGCGCGATGCGCTGATAATCCTGCTCGTTACGGATGACATGCTCGTAATACCCCCGCTGCCAAACCACATCGTTGACCTGCAGACCACGCAATCGCGCCTCTCGCGTCACCGCCGATTTGAATGAGCGCATCACAGTGGGCAGAGACCCTGGAACCGGCTTACCAAAACCCTCTTGTTGCAAGACCTTCTGCGTGAGGTCAGCCTCAGTGCTGATCTGCAAGACGCCGTGCAGGTGGTTAGGCATAAGGACCAGATCGTGAGCGATTACGTGCGAACAACGCACCTCGATCTGCCGCCAAACCTGCTCAACCAAACAGCCCAACGCTGAAGGATGCATCACCCCATCATCGATGCGACCGAACAAGCAGCGCCGCTGTCCGGTGCATACGGTGATGAAAAAGACGTTGGGGGACCGGTAATCGAACCTGCGCAACCGAATGGATCGCCGCACAAGAATGCGAGGTGGCGCCGCCATGGCAATGCTCCATTCCGTTTTGCGCAGCGTCTGCGTAGGCGGAACATGGCGCAACAACCCGGTCAAACGGATGTGGAGCCCTTCGCAACGCAGGATGCAGAACGCACCACCGAACGGGCACAGCATGCTGTGCCCCTACGCAGGATTGGGAGGTACCACGACCACCGCAGGGGCACGGCATGCCGTGCCCGGGGTCGAGATTGCACGGAACAACGTCTACCCGCGCGATGCCCAACGGGCCACACGGGCACAGCGTGCTGTGCCCCTACGCAAGCATTGGAGACGCCACGGCCACCGTAGGGGCACGGCATGCCGTGCCCGAGGTCGAGGTTGCACGGAACAACGTCCACCCGCGCGATGCCCAACGGGCCACACGGGCACAGCGTGCTGTGCCCCTACGCAG
>JAYNRF010000004.1:179240-200090 GCA_038114645.1 Pseudomonadaceae bacterium
CCGCGCGATGCCCAACGGGCCACACGGGCACAGCGTGCTGTGCCCCTACGCAGGGTTGGGAGGCATCGCAACCACCGTAGGGGCATGGCATGCCGTGCCCGAAGTCGAAATTGCACGCGACAACGTCTACCCGCGCGATGCCCAACGGGCCACACGGGCACAGCGTGCTGTGCCCCTACGCAGGGCTGGGAGGCATCGCAACCACCGAAGGGGCGCGGCATGCCGTGCCCGGGGTCAAGACTGCTCGGACCTTCCTCCGTTAAACCTCAGGGATTCTCCTGCAGCCACTTGCCCAGCAGATCACGCTCTTCGGGGGTAATGCCGGTCATGTTGCCGAGCGGCATGTACTGGGTGGCGACGGCGGCCTGATAGACCTTGTCGCGGTTCTGCTTAAGGTGCTCCAGGCTGTCCAGCACGATGCCGGCTGGCGGTGCCTGGAAGGCCGGGCTGGTCGGTTTGACCGCGTGACAGGCCTGGCAGTGGGTAGCCAGCAGCTGGCTGACATCGGCGTCGGCAACACGGCTGACAGCAGCCCCTTCTTCGACCGCATGGCTCTCGATCTTGGCCGGTGCGCTCGGCGCCATGGCCCAGATCAGGGCGACGGTCGCCAGTGCGCTGACAACCAGAATCGACGGCTTGAACTGGCCCTGATTACGCAGGTTGAAGAAGTGCCGTGCGTAGGCGGTGATCGCGCCGATGGCAGCCAGTGCCGCCCAACCCCAGGCGTGCGCGTAGAACATCGGGTAGTGGTTGCTGATCATGATGAACAGCACCGGCAGCGTCAGGTAGTTGTTGTGGCGCGAGCGCAGCATGGCGCGCTGGGCCAGCATCACCACCTCTTCACCGGGCTTCTCGCCACGGGCCACCGCATTCACCAGCGCGCGCTGGGCCGGCACGATGCCGAGGAACACGTTGGCAACCATGATGGTACCGATCACCGCGCCCACGTGGATGTAGGCGCCACGACCGGCGAACACCTGATACAGACCGAAGGCAACCGCCACCAGAATCAGATAGAGCACCACGCCGAAGGCCATGCCGTTACGCGACAGCGGGCTGCGAATCAGCGCCTCGTAGATCACCATCACGCCCAGCAGAGTGCCGATACCGATGGCAATCGCGCCGCCGGCGCTGAGCGCAACCTTGCTCGGGTCGATCAGGTAACCGGGGTTGCCGAGGTAATAGACTACGAACAGCAGCGCCAGACCGCTGAGCAGGGTGCTGTAGGCTTCCCACTTGAACCAGTGCAGGTCGGTTGGCATCTGCTCGGGGCCGACTTCGTACTTGGCGACTTCGTAGAAACCGCCACCGTGAATGGCCCAGAGGTCACCCTTGATGCCTTTCTGCTTCTTCCACGCCGGCGGCTCGCGCAGGTTGTTGTCGAGCCAGACGAAGTAGAACGAGGCGCCAATCCAGGCCACCCCGGCAATCACATGAAACCAGCGAATGATCAGGCTGAGCCAATCAGACAGATAGACCAGCATGGGCTGCTCCTTGTACGGCGTCGCGGTCGTAACGGCATTGGCCGGCGATGTAGGTGCGACGGATGCTGCGGTCGTCGCCGAGGATCATCAGGTCGAACAGGATGCCCGACAGATCGCGCTCGGCGCTGTGTTTGAGTTGCTGAATCGGGCTGGCGGCGCGGTCGATGATCAAAAAGTCCGCCATCTTGCCCGGCGCCAGGTTGCCGGTCTCGGCTTCCTGATGCAGCACCTTGGCGTTGCCGAGGGTTGCCATGTAGAACGCCTGGAACGGGTTGAGGCTCTGCCCACGCAGCTGGCAGACCTTGTAGGCCTCGGCCATGGTGACCAGCATCGACAGACTGGTGCCGCCGCCGACATCCGAGGCCAGTCCCACTTCAACATTCGCCGCGCGGGCGCTGGCCAGATCGAACAGGCCGCTGCCGAGGAAGGTATTGGAGGTCGGACAGAAGGCGATGCGGGTGCCGGTTTCGGCCAGCCGGGCGCGGTCGGCGTCGTCGATGTGAATACCGTGCGCCAGCACGCTGCGCGGGCCGAGCAAACCAAAGTGATCGTAGACATCGAGATAGCTGGCACGGTCCGGGAACAGCTCGGCAATCCAGGCGATCTCGGCCTTGTTTTCCGCCCAGTGGGTCTGCATCAGCAGCCCCTCGGCCTCCGTCATCAGCTTGCCGGCGTAGGTCAGCTGCGCATGGGTCGAGGTGGCGGCAAAACGCGGAGTAATCGCGTAGCGCTGACGGCCGGTGCCATGCCAGCGGGCGATCAGCTCGCGGCTTTCCTCATAACTGGCCTCGGCGGTGTCACGTACGCCGTCCGGGGCGTTGCAGTCCATCATCACCCGGCCTGTGGTGATCGCCATGTTGTACTCGTGCGCGGCGCTGAACAGTGCCTCGCTGGCGACCTTGTGCGAGGTGCTGAACACCAGCGCCGAGGTAGTGCCGTGCGCCAGCAACAGGTCGAGAAACACCTTGGACTGTTTGGCCGACCAGTCGGCGTCGGCAAAGCGTGATTCGGTCGGGAAGGTGTAGGTTTCCAGCCATTCCAGCAACTGGGTGCCGTAACTCGCCATCACCGCCAGCTGGGGCATGTGGACGTGGGTGTCGATCATGCCGGGCATGATCAGGCCTTCCGGCGAGTGCTCGACCGGCGTGCCCGCCGGCAGGGTCGGCAGCAGCTCAGCTGCTTCACCGACTGCCTGAACCCGGCCATCGGCAACCACCAGCAAGCCGTCGGTGAAGTAGCTGTAGCTGGCCGGATCGGGCGTACCCAGCCCCGGTTCGGACAGAAAGTGCAGCAGTGGGCCGCGGAAGGCCGTGCAGCCAGCCGCCAGGCTCGCCGCATCAGGTGTGGTGGTCATCCTAGCTCCCCCGGTAGGTCGAGTAGCCCCACTGATTCAACAGCAGCGGCACATGGTAATGGGCCTGCACGTCATCCAGCCGGAAGGCGATGGTGACCTGCGGGTAAAAACAGCGCAGCCCCTGGGCGGCGTAATAACCGTCGGTGTCGAAGGTCAGGCGGTAGACGCCAGCCGGTGCTTCGCTGCCAAAGCCGCTCAGCACGCGACCATCAGCGTCGGTCTCGGCTGCCGCCAGGGTGATCCAGCTGTCGCCCTGCTGCTGCTCAAGGACAATGCGCACACCAGCAGCCGGTTTGCCGCTGCCGAGGTCGAGAATATGGGTGGTAATCGGGCTCTTGCTCATAGCAGCTTGTCCAGACGGATGTGGGTGATCTTGGCCTGCTCTTCAGCGGCAATACGCATTTCCTGCTCGCGGCTGTTGGGCAGACGCTGCTCCAGCAGATCGAGCATTTCTTCGGCGCTCTTGCCGGTAGCGCAGACAATGAAGATAAAACCGAACTTGTCGAAGTAGGCGTCGTTGCCGTCCTTCAGGCGCTGCAGCACGGCGTCGGAGGCAATCCGCGCCCCGGCCTGCTCGCCGCTGGCCAGCGCTTCGGTGCTGGCGTACTTGGCTTTCAGGCTCTTGATGTCGCCGATCTTCGGATGCGCCTCAAAGGCCACCAGCCAGTCGGCTTCATGCAGGTACGGCCAAAGCGCGCGGGCGGTGCCGTGCAGCGCTTCAGCCGAGAGATAGGGACGGGCGGCAACCATCGGGCGCGCCCAGGCTTCAGCGGCGCAGCAGTCCAGAAAGACTGTCAGGGCCTCGTCTTCAGGCAGGGTATTCAGGTGTTCCAGGGTCATTTTGTCTCCACCGCGGCGTGCGGTGTCTCTGCAGCGGGCGTCTCGCCCTGTTTCATCAAATCACGCAATTGCGACCAGCTGACCCCGCGGCGCGGGCCACGGCTCTTGCTGGCGGTGCCGAACGACAGCAGTTCGGCGGTAATCGATACAGCCACTTCCATCGGTCGCTTGCCCGGTACGTCACTGCGCCCGACCGGGCAGCGGATGCTGGCGATCTGGGCGTCGCTGTAGCCACGGTGAGCGAGCCGCTGACGGAAGCGATCAGCCTTGGTCTGCGAGCCGATCAGGCCGACCGAGGCGGCGTCACCAGCATCCAGCAGCGCACGGCACAGGTCGTAGTCGAGCTGATGGTTGTGGGTCAGGATCAGCACGTGACGGCCACGGCAGAGCGCTGCGGCATCGCCGACCGGATCGTCGGTGTGCACAGCCTTGATGTTCGGCGCCAGATCCGCCGGGAAGACCTCGGCACGCGAATCCACCAGCGTCACCTGCCAGGGCAGCTGCCCCATTACCGTCATCAGCGCCTGCGCCACATGGCCAGCTCCGAATACCACCAGTTGCGCATCGCTGCCGGGCTGGCCTTCGAGCAGTACCGAAACACTGCCGCCGCAGCACTGGCCGAGCGAGGCGCCGAGCGGGAAGTGCTCCAGCACCGTCTCGTAGCGCCCGGCAGCCAGTTGCTCACGAGCACGGGCGGTGACCAGATACTCCAGATGGCCGCCACCAATGGTGTCCCAGGTATGTTCACCGCTGATGACCATCTTGCTCGACGGTTCACGCGGCACTGAACCAGTCACGCCAACCACCGTGACCAGCACATAGGGCTCGCCGCGCTGCTCGCAGTCGGCGACCGCCTCGAACCAGCGCAGATTCCTGTTCATTACACCGCCTCCTGCTGCGCGGCCTGCCAGGCCTTCGCGGCGTTGACTGCATTGAGCATCCGTTCCGGGGTAGCCGGGGTATCCAGCGGCGGGCTGTAGCGCCCTTCGTTGATACCCGCCACCGCGTCGCGCAACGCACTCCAGACCGCGATGCCGAGCATCAGCGGCGGCTCACCCACCGCCTTGGAGCGGAATACCGTGGCTTCCTTGTTCGGACTGTTGGCCAGCAGGTTGACGCGCAGATCCGGCGGCGTGTCGGAGACGGCTGGAATCTTGTAGGTCGCAGGGCCGGTGGTCAGCAGACGACCGTTGTCGCTGTAGACCAGCTCTTCGGTGGTCAGCCAGCCCATGCCCTGAATAAAGCCACCTTCAACCTGACCGATGTCGATCTCCGGGTTCAGCGACTGGCCGGCGTCATGCAGGATGTCGGTGCGCACCACCCGGTATTCACCGGTCAGGGTGTCGAGTACCACTTCGGAACAGGCGGCGCCGTTGGCGTAATACAGGAACGGATGGCCCTGACCCTTGGCGTGGTCGTAATAGATATTCGGCGTAGCGTAGAAACCGGACGAGGACAGCGACACCCGGTTCATGTAGGCCTTCTGCACGAAATCACCCCAGTCCATGCGCGCGTCACCGGCCACCACCTGATTGTTCTCGAAGCGCACTTCGCGCTCCTCACAGCCGAACAGCTCGGCGCCGAAGGTGACCAGCCGCGCCTTGATCTTCTCGCAGGCGTCCAGCGCCGCCATGCCGTTGAGGTCCGAACCGGAGGAGGCGGCCGTCGGCGAGGCGTTCGGCACCTTGTCGGTGCGGGTCGCCGTGACCTTGACCTTGTCGACGTCAATCTGGAACGCCGCTGCCACCATTTGCGCAATCTTGATGTACAGGCCCTGGCCCATCTCGGTGCCGCCGTGGTTCACCTGCAGGCTGCCGTCGGTGTAGATCAGCACCAGCGCGCCCGCCTGGTTGAGGTGCTTGGCGGTGAAGGAAATACCAAACTTCACCGGCGTCAGCGCCAGACCACGCTTGAGCACTGGGCTCTGCTGGTTGAAAGCGGTAATTTCCGCGCGGCGCGCCTGATAGTCCGAGCTGGCCTCCAGCTGGCTGATCAGCTCCGGCAGCACATGATGGCTGACCACCTGACCATAGTGGGTGGTGTCGCGGCCAGCGCGGTACAGGTTGCGTTTGCGCACCTCCAGCGGGTCGAGATTGAGGTGGCGGGCGATGTCGTCCACCGCCTGTTCAATCACCATCATGCCCTGCGGGCCACCGAAACCGCGGAAGGCGGTGTTGGAGACCGTATGCGTCTTGCAGCAGTGGCCAGTCACGCGCGCCTGATCGAGGAAGTAGGCGTTATCGGAGTGGAACATCGCCCGCTCGACGATCGCGCTCGACAGGTCCGGCGAGTAACCACAGCGACCGGCGACGATGATCTCGGCGCCCTGAATCACGCCCTGCTCGTCAAAGCCGATGTCGTAGGTGTTGAAGAAGTCGTGACGCTTGCCGGTCTGCACCATGTCATCCGGGCGCGACAGCCGATACTTGACCGGGCGCTTGGTCGCATTGGCCAGCAACGCGGCTACGCAGGCGACCGGCGCGGCCTGGGTTTCCTTGCCACCGAAACCACCGCCCATACGGCGCACCGAGGTCGTTACCGCGTGCAGCGGAATACCCAGCACCTCGGCCACCAGCTTCTGCACCTCAGCCGGGTGCTGGCTGGAGGTATGCACGAACATGCCGCCGTCTTCCTGCGGCAGCGCGAGACAGGCCTGACCTTCCAGATAGAAGTGCTCCTGACCACCGACGTTGATTTCGCCCTTGAGCCGGTGCGGCGCCGCGGCCAGCGCCGCATCCGGGTCGCCGCGCTGCTGGGTGTGGCTGGGCCGCACGAAGAACTCCTTGGCCAGTGCCTCGCGGGTATCAAAGATCGCCGGCAGCGCCTCGTATTCGACCTTGGCCAGCCTGGCCGCCTTGCGCGCTGCGGTGTGGCTGGTTGCGGCGACGGCAAAGATCGGTTGACCAATGTGTTCGACTATCTCACCTGCCAGTACCGGATCACCCGGGAACACCGGGCCGATATCGGTATGACCGGGCACATCGGCCATGGTGAACACCGCGACCACACCGGGGTAGGCGCGTACCGCCGACAGGTCCATGGCGGTGATGCGCGCGTGCGGCTGTTCGCTGTGACCAACCGCCGCGTGCAGGATGCCCTCCGGCTCGGGCAGGTCGTCGATGTAACGAGCCTGACCACTGACGTGCAACCAGGCGCTCTCATGCAGAACGCTCTGACCTGCCACGCCAAGCGGCTGGCCAGTCGGGCGAGATACATCACGGGGCAATTTACGCATAGTCGGTCACCATCAGCTGGGCCTTGCCGGCATCGCCAGCGCGGAATTCATACAGGGCGCGCAGCAGCAGGTTGCCGGCTACCGTGCTGCGGTAGCTGGCCGAGGCGCGAACATCGGACAAGGGAGTGAAGTCGGTCGCCAGCGCCACCTGCGCCGCTGCTACCGAGGTTTCATCAAAGCGTGCACCACGCAGCGCCGCTTCGGCAGCCGCAGCGCGCTTGGGAATACCGGCCATGCCGCCAAAGGCCAGCCGGCAGTCAATGACGGTTTCACCGTCAAATTTCAGCCAGAAGGCGCCCAGTACGGCGGAGATGTCGTCATCCAGCCGCTTGGAGACCTTGTAGACAAACAGCTGCTCATTGGCCTGCGGGCGCGGCACGCGCACCGCGCGGATGAACTCACCCGGCGCCAGCAGGGTTTTCTTGTAGTCGACAAAGAAGTCTTCCAGCGCCAGCCAGCGCTCACCCTTGGCGCTGTCGAGCTGAATCTGGGCACCGAGAGCAATCAGCGGCGGCGGCATGTCGCCGATGGGCGAGGCGTTACCGATATTCCCGCCGAGGGTGCCACGGTTACGAATCTGCAATGAACCGAGGCGCTCCAGCATCGGGCCGAAGGCAGGCCAGTCAGCCGTCAGGGTGGCACCGAACTCGCTGTAGGTCGCTGCCGACCCAATGGTCAGGTTTTTCTCGTCACTTTCCAGTGCATGCAGCGCACTGACCTGTTCGACGGAAACCAGCTGCGGCAGCACCTTCAGTTGCTGGGTAATTTCCAGCGCCAGATCGGTACTGCCGGCCACCAGGCGGGCACCCGGGTTGGCCGCCAGCAGGCTGCGCAGCTCACCGAGTTCGACCGGCGCATCAAAGCGCTTGCCTTCATCGTCCACCAGACTGACCGCCGTAGCGCGCGCCGCGGAGAACTGCTCAACCGGGGCCGGCTCAAACAGCGCGGCGCCGTCCCACTGCTGCACCGCATCCACCAGCGTGCGGCGGCCAGCCTCGATGATCGGGCGATAACCCGTGCAACGACAGAGGTTGCCAGCCAGCGCTTCCATCATCTGCTGCTCGCTGGCGCTGCCTTTACCGACCACCTGCTGGTGCAGACCAACCATCGACATGATGAAGCCCGGCGTGCAGAAACCGCACTGCGAGCCGCTGCACTCGACCATCGCGGCCTGCACCGGGTGAGCGTTGTCGGCCTGCAGGGCATCCACGCTGATCAGATGTTTGCCATGCAATGAGCCGATCAGGCTGATGCAACTGTTGATTGCCTTATAATGCAGCTCGCCGTCGGCAGCGGGGCTGCCGATCAGCACTGTACAAGCCCCGCAGTCGCCGGATGCGCATCCTTCCTTGGTGCCGCTAAGCCGCTTTTTGGTGCGCAGCCAGTCAAGAATGCTCATGTTTGGGTCAGCCCGGTCAAGTTTTTCCGGCTGGCCATTTAGGTAGAACTCAATCACGTTCGTCTCCGCTCTATCCGCAGTTTGGCCCGTTTCAGGCGGTATTCAGGCTCAGCGCCGCACAACGGCGCACACAGGCTCTGAGCGTAGATTTGCAAAAACTTGACCAACTAGTCCGAAAAATATGTTTTTTATACTTTTTCCGGTTTTGGCAAGCAAATTGCTGTCGTTGCAAATGTTGATTGATTGGTCAGTTATTAATAGGGCGTTGCCCGGCCCATCACCTGTACAAGCCGGCATAGCGCCCATAGAGGAAACTGAATGGCAACCGCAGAACGCCTGAAGCTGGAAAACATCGTCAAGGAGTACCCCGGATGCCGGGCGAATGACGGTGTCCAGCTCACAGTCAACGCAGGCGAAATCCATGCCTTGCTCGGCGAGAATGGCGCCGGCAAGAGCACCCTGATGAAAATCATCTACGGCGTCATCCAGCCCGACGCCGGCAGCATCACCTGGAATGGCCACCCGCTGACCCTGCAGGGTCCTGCCCACGCCCGTGAACTGGGCATCGGCATGGTGTTCCAGCATTTTTCCCTGTTTGAAACCCTGACTGTCGCTGAAAACATCGCGCTCAGCCTGCCAGCCGATCAAGCCCGTGATCGCCGCAAGCTGGAGGCGCGCATCAGCGAAGTCTCTGAACACTACGGCATGGCGCTGGACCCGCGCCGCTACGTCAACACCCTGTCGATTGGCGAGCGCCAGCGGGTCGAGATCGTGCGTTGCCTGATTCAGGAAAGCTCTCTTCTGATTCTAGACGAGCCTACCTCAGTGCTGACGCCGCAGGAGGTCGAAACCCTGTTCCGCACCCTGCGCCAGCTATCGCACGAGGGCTGCAGCATTCTGTTCATCAGCCACAAGCTGCAGGAAGTGCGTGATCTGTGCCACCGCGCCACCGTGCTGCGTCAGGGCCGGGTCACCGGCGAGTGCAACCCGGGCGAGGTGAGCACCGACGACATCGCCCGCATGATGGTCGGCAACGAAACCCCGCTGTCGACCCGCGTTGAGCCGCGCACGCCGGGCGATGTGCTGCTCGATGTCAGCCATCTGGATTACCGCACCAGCGATCCGTTCGGCACCAGCCTGCAGGATGTCTGCATGGCCCTGCGCGCTGGCGAGATCGTCGGTATCGCCGGCGTGGCCGGTAACGGACAGGACGAACTGCTGCGCGCGCTGTCCGGCGAAGCGCTGGTCAGCGACAGCAGCATCACCCTCAGCGGCGTCGCCATTGGCCAGGCCAAGCCCGGCCTGCGCCGCCGCCTCGGCGTGGCGGTGGTGCCGGAAGAACGCCTTGGCCGCGGCGCCGTGCCGTCCATGTCGCTGGTCGACAATAGCCTGCTGACCGCCTACGGCGAAGGCATGGTGAACAAGGGCTGGCTGGCGATGGGCAAGGTACGCGACTACGCCGCGCGCATCGTCGAGGCCTTCGGCGTGCGCGCCGCAAGCATCGACAGCCACGCGGCCAGCCTGTCTGGCGGCAACCTGCAAAAATTCATCATCGGCCGTGAAGCACTGCAGCAACCCAAGCTGCTGGTGGCCTCGCACCCGACCTGGGGCGTTGACGTCGGTTCGGCGGTCGCCATCCATGAGGCGCTGGTGCGTCTGCGTGACGAGGGCGCCGCGGTGCTGCTGATCTCCGAGGATCTGGACGAACTGTTCCAGCTGTGCGGGCGCATGGGCGCAATCTGCGCCGGCCGACTGTCACCGCTGGTCAACACCAGTGAGCTGACCATTGAACAACTGGGCCAATGGATGGCCGGTGATTTCCCCAGCACCACATCTTCGGAGGTTTCCCATGCTGTCGCTTGAGCGTCGCGCCGTCGACTCCCGGGCCATGCAGTGGGCTTCCCCGTTGCTGGCTCTGATCCTCACCATCATCACCGGTATGGGCATCTTTATGGCCCTCGGCAAGGACCCGGTGGAAGGTCTGACCTTCTTCTTCCTGACCCCGCTGAGCGACAAGCACGGCTGGGCCGAGCTGGGCCTGAAGATGGCACCGCTGCTACTCTGCGCCGCCGGCCTGACCATCTGCTACCGGGCCAAACTGTGGAATATCGGTGCCGAAGGGCACTTCCTGATGGGCGCGCTGTGGGCCAGCGTGATCGCCCTGCAACTGGGTGGCCAGAGCGGCCCCTGGGTGCTGCCGCTGGTGCTGATCGCCGGCATGGTCGCCGGTGCGGCCTGGGCGCTGCTGGCGGGGCTGCTGAAAACGCAGTTCCACTGCAACGAGATCCTCACCACCATCATGCTCAACTACATTGCCCTGAACCTGCTGCTGTACGCGGTTCACGGCCCGCTGAAAGACCCGTACGGGTTCGGCTTCCCGCAGTCCGAGATGTTCGCCGCCGCGGCCTTGCTGCCCAAGCTGATCCCGGACACCCGCCTGCACATCGGCCTGCTGTTCGGCCTGCTGGCAGCGGTCGCGGTGGGCGTGCTGTTTGCCCGCACCTTCATCGGCTTCCAGCTCAAGGTGCTCGGTCAGGACGAGCGCGCCGCCGCCTTCGCCGGTTTCCCGGCCAGGCGCCTGACCCTGCTGGCGTTCATTCTGGCCGGTGGTCTGGCCGGTCTGGCCGGTGCCAGCGAAGTGACCGGGCCGCTCGGTCAGCCGGTGCCGCAGGTCTCGCCCGGTTACGGCTACACCGCGATCATCGTGGTATTCCTTGGCCGCATGCAGGCGGTGGGCATCATCCTCGCTGCGGCGTTGCTGGCACTGACCTTCATGGGCGGCGAAATGCTGCAGATCGCCATGGCCCTGCCCAAGGCGATCACCGGGCTGTTCCAGGGGCTGCTGCTGTTCTACCTGCTGACCTGTGACGCCTTCATCCACTACCGCATTCGCATTCGTCGGGCCCCCAAGGCCGTAGCAGGGGAGGCCTGAGATGGACGCCGTACTGATTACCAACGTACTCGCCGCGACCGTGGTCGCTGGCACCCCGCTGATGCTGGTCGCCCTCGGTGAACTGGTGTGCGAACGCTCCGGCGTGCTCAACCTCGGCCAGGAAGGCATGATGCTGATGGGCGCGGTGATCGGCTTTATCGCCGCCACTTCCACCGGCAGTCTGGCGATGGGCGTGCTGGCTGCCATGCTGGGCGGCGTGCTGATGTCCATGCTGTTTGCACTGATGGCCATCACCCTGGCGGCCAACCAGTATGCCGCTGGTCTGGCGCTGACCATCTTCGGCATCGGCCTGAGCTCCTTCGTCGGCAGCGGTTTTGTCGGCCAGTCCATCGACGGCTTCGACAAGATCGCCATTCCGCTGCTGTCGGATATCCCGGTCATCGGTCAGGTGCTGTTCAATCAGGACCTGCTGGTCTACGGCTCACTGCTGATCTTCGTGCTGGTGTTCTGCTTCCTCAACTACAGCCGCGCCGGCCTCATCCTGCGCGCCGTCGGCGAGTCGCCGGAAGCCGCCAACGCCAACGGTCTGAAAGTGCTGCCGGTGCGTTACATGGCGGTCGCCTTTGGCGGCGCCATGGCGGGTCTGGCAGGCGCCTACCTGTCACTGGCCTACACCCCGATGTGGACCGAGAACATGACTGCCGGTCGCGGCTGGATCGCGCTGGCCCTGGTGGTCTTCGCCACCTGGAAACCCGAGCGCGTGCTGCTCGGCGCCTATCTGTTCGGCGCCGCCAGCATCTTGCACCTGGTGCTGCAGGGGCTCGGCTGGAACAGCTCGACCGAGCTGCTGGCCATGCTGCCCTATGTCGTCACCATCATCGTTTTGGTGTTGTTGTCGTGGAATCCCGCGCGGACCCGTCTCAACACACCCCTATCAATCGGCCAACCCTATAGGCCGAGCAAATAACTTGAGCACCCACTATGCCAATCAAAACTAAATCATTTTTCTCAGGAAGCATTGAATATGAGCACACTGCAAAAAACGCTGATCGCCGCTTGCATCGCAGGCGCCTTTGTACCGGCTGCACACGCTGAGAAGTATTTCTCCGACTCCAGCATCTCGATCCTGTACAGCGATGACTACGCTCGCGTTAACTTCGACGGTGCTGGCAAGAAGACCTCACAGACGTTCTTCACTTTCGAGAACGCCAGCGGTCACGACTGGGGCAGCACCTTCTTCTTCGTTGACCGTAACCAGGGCCACGGAAAAGACACTGACTCTGACGATCTGTACGGTGAATTCGCGCCTAACCTGAGCCTGAGCTGGCTGACTGGCAGCAAGCTGGGCGGCGGCCTGATCAAGGACTACACCCTGTCCGGTCAGTACGAGTTTGGCGGCGGCACCAACGTCAACAACTACATGGTTGGTCCGGGTATCGACTGGAACATGCCGGGCTTCATGTACTTCGCGACCCGTTTCTACTACGTGGACAACAGCGAGACCTCTGACGACTATCAAACCACCGTCGTCTGGGGCAAGGCGATGGAGTTTGGCAGCACCCGTATCCTGTTCGACGGCTACATCGACTGGTCCACTGCGGAAGACGACCACAAGTCTGACTTCCACTTCAACCCGCAGCTGAAGCTGGACCTGGGTAACTACCGTGGCAAGCCGGGCGTACTGTACGCAGGTATCGAGTACTCCTACTGGAACAACAAGTACGGCCTGAACGACGATGTAATGGAAACCGAAAACGCGGTCAGCGCGCTGGTGAAATTCCACTTCTGATCGTGGCAATGGGGAGGCCGGCTCCGGCCGGGCTCCCTGTAATGGTGTAGAGGCGATGGAACCGATGACAACCAAAAACGCATCCAAGACCTACCGACCCGGTCGCATCCGCGAACGTAACCACGAAATCATTCTTGCCGCCGCCGAACAGGAATTCGCCCTGCACGGTTTTCGCGGCGCCACCATTCAGAACATTGCCGAACGGGCCGAGCTGCCCAAATCGAATGTGCTGTACTACTTCAGCAACAAGAAGAAGATCTATGCAGCCATGTTCGACGATATTCTTGAGCGCTGGAACGCCGTATTTTCCAGCGTGACCGTCGACGACGACCCCGCCGAGGCGCTGGCCAGCTTCATCCGCGCCAAGGTCGAAATGGCCCGCCTGTATCCGCTGGCCTCCCGTCTGTTTGCCATGGAAATCATCCAGGGCGCCCCTTTCCTGATGACCCACCTGCGCACCAACATGCGCGAATGGGTGCGCGGCCGCGCCGGGGTCATGCAGCAGTGGATTGATCAGGGCCGCATGGCGCCGGTCGACCCGGTGCAGCTGATTTTCCTGATCTGGTCGTCCACCCAGCACTATGCTGACTTCCAGGTACAGGTGCTGATGGTTGAAAACAAGGCCGAGTACGAGAAGCAGGACTTCGATCGGGTGGCCGACTTCCTTACCGACATCATTCTTCGCGGCTGCGGCCTCGAGGTACCCAAGCAATGAGCAACGCGCATTACCCGCGTGATCTGATCGGCTACGGTGCCGAGCCGCCCAAGGCCAACTGGCCGGGGCAGGCACGCATCGCCGTGCAGTTCGTGCTGAACTACGAAGAAGGCGGCGAGAACTGTGTGCTGCATGGCGACAGTCACTCCGAGATCTTCCTCAGCGACATTATTGGCGCGCAGGCCTTCGCCGACCGCCACATGAGCATGGAATCGCTCTACGAATACGGCTCGCGCGCCGGTGCCTGGCGCATCCTGCGCGAGTTCCGCCAGCGCGACCTGCCGCTGACCGTGTTTGGCGTCAGCATGGCCATGCAGCGCCATCCGGACATGGTCCGCGCCTTCATCGAAGACGGCCACGAGATCGCCTGTCACGGCCTGCGCTGGATTCACTATCAGGACATGAGCGAAGCGCGCGAGCGCGAGCACATGCAGCAGGCCATCGAGTTGCACACCGCACTCACCGGCCAGCCGCCGCTCGGCTGGTACACCGGCCGCGACAGCCCGAACACCCGCCGTCTGGTGGTCGAGGCCGGCGGCTTCGAGTACGACAGCGACTATTACGGCGACGACCTGCCGTTCTGGACCACGGTCGACGCCGGTGCCGGCCCGCAGCCGCACCTCGTCGTGCCCTACGCGCTCGACACCAACGACATGCGCTTTGCCATCGCCGGCGGGTTCAACAGCGGCGAGCAGTTTTTCCAGTACCTCAAGGACGCATTCGACGTGCTCTACGCCGAGGGTGCGGAAACGCCCAAGATGCTGTCGATCGGTCTGCACTGCCGCCTGGTTGGCCGCCCCGGCCGCTTCCGCGCGCTGCAGCGCTTCCTTGATCACATCCAGAGCCACGACAAGGTCTGGATCACCCGCCGCATCGACATCGCGCGGCATTGGAAACAGACGCACCCTTACCAGCCTGCCAAGGATTAACCATGAGCACTGCCATAATCGCCCCAGCCGTCGACGGCCCGGCGTTTACCAAGACCGGCCTCAATCTGGCCGACGCCAGCCTCGGCGCGGAATTTCTCTGGGCGACCGACCAATTCTTTGCTCCCGGCAGCCGCATGCTCAACCCGGAACCGGCGGCGTTTTATCCCGGCCTGTACGACGACAACGGCAAGTGGATGGATGGCTGGGAAACCCGTCGCCGTCGCACCACCGGCCACGACACCGCGATCATCAAACTGGCGCTGGCCGGCACCCTGCAGGGCGTCGACTTTGACACCAGCTTCTTCACCGGCAACTTCGCCCCGGCCGTCTCGCTGGAAGCCTGCTACAGCCCGGACGCCGAACCGAGCAACGACAGCGACTGGACCGAACTGCTGTCTGCCGTGGAGCTGAGCGGCAACGCGCATCACTTCCATGAACTGACCTCCGATCAGGTCTGGACCCACCTGCGCCTGCACCTCTACCCGGACGGCGGCGTCGCCCGCCTGCGCGTCTACGGCACCCCGCACTGTGACTGGTCGAACCTCGACAGCAGCCAGACCATCAACCTGATCGCGCTGGAAAACGGCGGCAATCAGGTGGCCTGGAGCGACGCCCACTACGGCGAGCCGCGCAAGATGCTGCGCCCCGGTCGTGGCACCGACATGGGCGATGGCTGGGAAACCCGCCGCCGCCGTGAGCCCGGCAACGACTGGTGCATTCTCAAGCTCGGCCACAAGGGCATCATCGAGCACGTGGAAGTCGACACCGCACACTTCAAGGGCAACTTCCCGGCACGCTGCTCGATCCAGGCCGCCTGTGTTGAACAGGGCACCACCAAGAGCCTGATCACCCAAAGCATGTTCTGGCACACCCTGATGGACGAGCAACCGCTGACCGCCGACGCCATCCACCAGTTCACCGAACTGAAGGATATCGGCCCGATCACGCACATTCGCTTCAACATCATTCCTGATGGCGGCGTCAGCCGCGTGCGCCTGTTCGGCAAGCCGGTCGCATGAGCAGCCCACGGGTACTGACCGTCGAGCCGTTGACCCGCGAGGCCTTCGCCCCCTTTGGCGACGTCATCTCCACGGTCGAGGCCGACAGCTTTCCGATCAACAACGGCCGCACCCAGCGCTTCCATGCGCTCGGTACGGTGCAGTTGCTGGGCGAGGGCGCCGAAGGCATTCTCTCGATCTTCCGCGGCCAGCCGCTGGAACCACTGGAAATCAGCCTGATGGAGCGTCACCCGCTGGGCAGTCAGGCCTTCGTGCCGCTCAACGGCAAGGCGTTCTACGCCGTGGTCGCTGCCCCCGGCGACTTTGATGAATCCGCCGTGCGCGCGTTCTACGTGCCAGGCGACCAAGGCATCAGTTACCATGCCGGAACCTGGCACGCACCGCTGCTGCCATTGACCGGCGACGCCGACTATTTGATCGTCGACCGCCGCGGCCCAGGTAACAATTGCGACGAAGTTATCCTTAACCAACCCGTTGTGCTCCGCTCGGACAGCCTCTGAGGAAACCATCAGCCACGCTGATGCATTCCGTGCCCGCCGTGCCGTCACAGTGTCCGGAACCGCTAACCCGGTTCAGATTGCTATGAGGTACATATGAACGACTTTGCGCTGCAACATGCAGCCATCTTTACCGTTGACCCACGCAACCGCGTCATCCCGCGCGGCACCCTGATCGTCGAAGGCGGGCGCATCAGCGCCGTCGGCCCAAGCGATGAGGTGGTCATCCCGCCCGGCATGCCGGTGATCGACGCCAGCGGCCACGCGCTGCTGCCCGGCCTGATCGACGCCCATTCCCATTCCAGCCTGATGCGCGGCGTGACCGAGAACATGCAGCTGATGGAATGGCTGCCCTACTACCAGCTGGAACACCGTGCCCTGACCGAGGAATACGCCTTCCACTCGGCACGCCTGTGCTATCTGGAAGCGCTGAAAAGCGGCACCACCTGCGTGATGGACATGTACCGCTTCATGCATCGCTGCGCCGATGCCGCTGGCGAGCTCGGTCTGCGGGTCAATCTGGCGCCCTACGTCGCCGACGAGCCCGGTAAGGACTTCTTCGCCACCCGCGCCGAAAACCGCGCGCTGATCCATAGCCACCACGGCAGCCAGAACGGCCGCATACAGGTCTGGATGGGGCTGGAGCACCTGTTCTACTGCACCCCGGATGCCTACCGCGAAGCGCTGGAATGTCAGGCCGAATACGGCGTCGGTATCCATACCCACGCCTGCGAGCAGAAGGAAGAGGACGACGCGGTCAAGGCGCACTTTGGTCGTCGCTCGATTGCCCAGCTCGATCACTACGGCATCCTCGGTGAACGCACCCTGATCGCCCACTGCGTCTGGCTCAACGACGACGAGATCAAGCGCATCGCCGACACCGGTACCAGCATCAGCCACTGCCCGATCAGCAACGCCAAGCTCGCCAGCGGCGTCGCCCGCGTGCCGGAAATGCTCGCCGCCGGCATCACCGTCGGCCTCGGCACCGATGGCCCGGTGTGCAACAACAGCCTCAGCCTGTTCGAGGAAATGAAATTCGCCTCGCTGATCCAAAAGGCCACCCGGCTCGACGCCACCGTGCTGCCGGCCGACCAGATCCTGCGCATGGCGACCATCAACGGCGCCCGCGCGCTGGGCCTAGGTGACCGTATCGGCTCGCTGGAAGTCGGCAAGCAGGCCGACCTGCTGCTGCTCGATCTGGCGCAACCCAACCTGACACCGACCGAGATCAATGCAGAAGGCGGCAATTTGCTGTGGAATCTGGTCTTCGCCGCCGACGCCCGCAACGTGGCCTCAGTCTGGGTTGATGGCCGGCAACTGATCGCCAACGGCCGCGCCACCCAGGTGAGCGAACAAACGGTTATCACTGAAGCCCAGCAGCACGGCCTCGCACTTTTTCAGCAGTGTCGCGATATCGCGCACCTGCGTACGTCAATGGTTTAAGCGACTGCGCGCACGCAGTCAGGAGTCATCACATGCAATCACTACCCCTTATCTCCGTCGCTGGCCTGAACAGCGAAGACCCGGCCGTCCGCGCCGAAACCGCCCGCCAGCTGGGGGTTGCCTGCCGTGAAATCGGCTTTTTCTACGCCGTCGACCACGGCATCCCGGAAGAAGTCATGGCCGGCGCGTTCGCCAACTCCAAACGGGTGTTCGAGCTGCCGCTGGAAACCAAGCAGGAAATGTCGATCAAGAAGTCGCCGCACAACCGCGGCTACGTCGCCATGGCCGACGAAAAGCTCAACCCGGAAGCAGGTGCCGACATGAAGGAAGCCTTCAACATCGGCACCGACTTCCCGGCCGATCACCCGGACGTACTGGCCGGCAAACCCTTCCGCGGCGTCAACTTCTGGCCACCGCTCGATGGCTGGCGCGAAGCCATGCTCGGCTACTTCGACGGCTGCCTGAACCTTGGCCGGCTGATCCACAAGGGGTTTGCGATTGATCTGGGCCTGCCGGAAGACTTCTTCGTTCAGCACCTGACCAGCCCCATCGCCACCCTGCGCATGCTGCGCTATCCCGCCAGCGCCGGTCAGATCGACCGCGAAGACGGCGGCGCCGGTGCCCACACCGACTACGGCAACGTCACCCTGCTGGCCACCGACAAGGTTGCCGGCCTGCAGGTGCTGACTCGTCAAGGCCAATGGATCGACGCCCCGCACGTACCGGGCGCCTTCGTCTGCAACATCGGCGACTGCCTGATGCGCTGGAGCAACGACACCTACGTCTCCACCCCGCACCGCGTACGCCCGCCGGAGCAGGAACGCTACTCCATCGCCTTCTTCCTGGAAGTGAACCCCGACTCCATCGTCGACCCTCGCGACGTGATCCCGGGTGAAGCGCCGAAGTACGAGCCGATTAGCTGTGCCGAATACCTGACCGCCCGCCTGAATGCCACTTACGAGCATCGGGTAGAGCCGTCGTAACGGCCGACGTTGATCGTTCCCACGCTCCGCGTGGGAATGCTCCGATGGGGCGCTCTGCGTCCATTCCTGACTGCTTCATCACCCACGCACCGCTGCTCAACCTCTGCGCCGGTATCTAACTCGCCTTTCGCCTTCTCCGGCGAGCCAAGAGGGGCTGCTTGCCCAGCCCCCCTTAGCAATCCCCCGGGGCACCCGGCTACGCGGCCCTTCGGGTTCGCTGCGTTGCTCGATTTATCGGGAAGCCACAAAACTCGGGGCTGCGCCCCTCAGACATCCTGTGGCTCTTTTTCCCGATAAATCTGCGCTACTCGCCCGCGTAAACGGGACTAGGGTCCGTGCATGCGCCACGTTCGTATTTATTGATCGTTCCCATACTCCGCGTGGGGAATGCCCCGATAGGGCGCTCTGCGTCCATTCCAGACTGCCTCACCATCCCCCGGGGCACGGCATGCCGTGCCCGTGCTGCCTCCATCACCGCACCATTGCTCTACTTCTGCGCCGGTAGCTAACTCGCCTTTCGCCTTCTCTGGCGAGCCAAAGGGGGCCGCTTGCCCGGCCCCCCTTGGCGATCCCCCCGGGCACCCGACTACGCGGCCCTTCGGGTCCGCTGCGTTGCTCGGTCTGGCGGGGAGTCATAAAACTCGTCGCTACGCTCCTCAGACATCCTATGACTCTTTTTCCCGCCAGCCCTGCGCTACTCGCCCGCGTAAACGGGACTCGGGTCCGTGCATGCGCCACGCTCGTAATTGCGCGGCAGGGCCGCGCTACTTGAGCAAGCATCTAGCCGTATTCAGGGTTGGCAAACGCGCCGTGCAGTAGCACTATCAAATCACCGCACTTATCGCGGCCCCATCGGGAGGCATGGATGCTACATAGACTCGACACATTTCACCTCGAATACCCGACAGCGCCATCACCTGCGCGCAAGCCGACACCGTCGGCCAGCAGAGCATTAAGCCTCGCGTGGCTTCATGTTCCGCACTCGCACGAGAAAGCTGTTAATCCATTGAAATACAAGAGAGCACGAAGCCACCCCATCCCGCGCTATGCCACGTGTTGAAGTTAGCGCTGTCTAATTACTGTTAGGCGTAAGAAAATTTAGATCAAAAAGCCGTAATCATTAGGAGAAAGAAGTGGCAACAAGTATTTTTCGCGCAATCACTAAAATATTTCTTATGGCGATAACAGGGAGCGCAGTCGCTGATGGGAATAAGTTGCTGGACCAGTGCCAAACAGCAGTTCAAATAATGGATGGTCAAAATAATTTCAATAACATAGAGGCTGTGAAGCTTGGGCAATGCCTAGGCTTTGCTGCCGGCGTAAAAAACACTTTAATGATAATGAGCGTTCCATCGCCAGTTAAAATTTGCTGGCCAGAAGAAGGCGTATCTAATGGGCAGGCGGCTCGTATCCTCCACAAATATCTGAAAGATAACCCGCAAAAGCTCCACGAGGACGAAACGCTTCTTGCGATGCTTTCAATGAGTGAGGCCTTCGCCTGCAACTAAGGCCATACCTAGCAAGTTGATTAAGTCTATTCCGGCCAGCAGGGCCTACACGGGACGGCCTTGTCAGGCCGCCACTTATGCAAGCATTAACTGTCTCTATCTATGAAAGTAGTAAC
Source organism: Pseudomonadaceae bacterium (assembly GCA_038114645.1). Taxonomy (GTDB): domain Bacteria; phylum Pseudomonadota; class Gammaproteobacteria; order Pseudomonadales; family Pseudomonadaceae; genus Halopseudomonas. The sequence continues at coordinate 199,445 of JAYNRF010000004.1, forward strand.
TTGGAACTGTAATGGAGCACTCAGACGGAAGCTTGCAGAAGCAGATAGCTTGCTAGCGGATGTGTTGGTGGTTCAGGAATGTGAAGACCCCGCGCTATCGACGCCCACATACAGAGAGTGGGCCGGCTGTTACCTGTGGGTGGGTGAGTCAAAAAATCGTGGCATCGGCATTTTTCCGAGAAACGGTCATCGAGTTGAAAAGTTAAATTGGAGTGGAAGCTTTTCCGTCCCTGGGCTATCCAGCAAAAGTGAAACCCTGACCTGGAGTACGGAAGATCTTAGGCTTTTTCTTCCTTTCACCATCGATAGAGAATTCACTGTGCTGGCCGTCTGGACGAAGGGGCGCAATGATGAAGCATTTGGGTACATGGGCCAATTTTGGAAGTATCTTCAGATCCACCGCAAAGATCTTAGCGGGCCAAAGACAGTCATCCTCGGCGATTTTAATAGCAATGTGCGCTGGGATAAGCCTGACCGCTGGTGGAATCACTCGGACGTAGTTGCCGAGCTTAGTGAGATCGGTTTCAAGAGCCAGTATCATCGCGTCTTCGAGGAAGAACAGGGCAATGAAAGCAGTCCGACATTTTTCTTGTGTTAACGGCCAATTAATCTGACCCACCTCTGGCCAACAATTTTGACCCACCCA
>JAYNRF010000005.1:0-174423 GCA_038114645.1 Pseudomonadaceae bacterium
CACCCGCTCAGGCGCTGGCGGGTGGATTGGCTTGTTGCAGGTTGTGGGTGCGTTCAAGAATCAGGTCGTGCAGGGTCGGCTTACCGTTGCGGCTTCGACGGCTGCTGTACTGCGGTGCGGGCTTCTGAGAAGTAGCTGCTGGCGCGGACTCAACGGCCGATTGCTCTGGATAGAACTCCTCCAGTACCAGGTGCGAGTCTTCTTCACTGTCCTCAAAGGCGCCATTGACCAGCCCCATGCGTGCGGCTGCATCGAGTGCTTGTTGATCAAAGCCGGCATCACGCCGTGATTGATCCAACTGATGCGCCTGCGAGAGGGCTTCTTCCAGGCTCAGGCCACTACGCAGGGTCAGATCCACGTAGTAGATCGGTGAGCCATGGCTTTGCCGAGTGGACTTGCCACGCAGTCGCAGTTCCAGCGGCAGACAGGCCAGCCGATCCCCAGACAACGCCCGCAGATAACTCAGTCGCGCTGACAGGGTACGGATGCTGTTGTAGCCCGTGGTGCGAAACACAAAGCTCCCCAGCGGATCGTCATCACCGATGGCGACGTTCAACCGGCCATAGGGTTTGCAGTTGCCACCGGGTGCCAGCGGGCAACCATCCGGTGAAGGGCAGGGCAGCGATTGAATGCCTTCTGCAGTCGAGCGCTTGCACGACTCACCGTTACCGACACAGAGCGGTCGACCACTGTTGCGGTCAAACAGACTGTACTCGGCACGGAAGTTCAGCTCCGGATCGTTGAACAGCAAGCGCACTGGAATGCTGCGGATCTTGCCGCCTTGTTCCTTGCGCAGCAGCTCATCGAGTGGATGGGGCAGCCAGCCATCGCGGGTCTGCACCTGCGAGGTGATGGTGAACTGGTCGTCTTTCTCCGGCAGGCGTTTGCCGTTCTTCTCGACCACTTTGCCGATGGAGATACGCCCGAGCACGGGCGGGGTGATTGCCAGGCCTTTGATCATGGGAATGCTCCTGTAAAAGCAAAAGGCCGACGCCATTAGGGCAGCCGGCCTGAAGGGAAGTGATGGGGAATGCAGCAACTCAACTGACCAGAAAACGCCGGCTTCCAGGCTTGCTGATCTGGTACTGCGTCTTGAGGGCAGGGTGGTCATTGAACAGGGCGTCGAGATCGATGCCAGTCCCATCCTTGGATTTCTTCCAACTGATGCTGCCCCTGGCGAAGATTGCTTTACTGGCTTCGCCCATGGCCTGCTGCAGAGCCTGCTTGAGCTCGGCTTCGCGCTTGCCCAAGTTGGTCAGAGAACCGCGAACCTGCTTCAGCTCATCGAACGCCTGTGACAACGCGGCGTTCTCGGTGAAGTCCAATTGCTCGCCATCGTCAGCCGGGTAGAGCAGGCGCAGCGCTGCTTCGGCGGACTCGGATCCATCTGCCGGTGGCGGCGTGTCGGTCTCAACGTAGTGCCAGAATTGCCGCTCCAGCGCGATCAACTGCTCAATCAACGCCTCGTCACGTTCGATGCGGTAGACCTCCAGTTGCTGACCGCCGAGTAACACGGCCACATCCGCCGCTTGCTTGCCGGTCACGGCCAGCTGATGCATGACCTGCACCTCAACGTACTTGGGTACGCCGTCACGCCAGAGACGGGCACCGTTCAGGCCGGCGGTTTTGCATTCGAGGATCTGCACCTCATTGCTGCCCACGACCTCACGATCGATGTTGGCCAGCATCCAGGGCACGTCAGGGTGCTGCAGTACGGCATTGACCTTGCGCACCTTGTTGCCGGTGCGGCGCTGGTACTGGGAAGCGACAACCGGCTCCAGCACCACGCCCCAGAACACCGGGGTGGTGTCGTCATCCGGGTTGGGTTTAGCCAGGCCAACGTCACGGTTGGTCTTTTCCAGCCAAAGCTCCAGCTGGGATTTGTAGGGGTTGAGGCCGATAGCGGCTGCGGCATCCGAACTGCCGATACCGCGCTTGCGCACATCCAGCCAGTCGTTGCGAGAGAGGTCTTTGGTGCTGACCAGGCGAAGGACACCACGGCCTGCTTTGTTGGCGCCAGTGGCCGGTGTTGTTTGATACGTGTTCATAAGCAAACTCCAGACGCACAAAAGCCCGACCAGCAGACACTGATCGGGCTCAGGCGAGTAAGTAGAAAAGGGAATTGAGGGAAACGGAAAACCCGTACGGGAGAATCAGGCGATCAGCTCCAGGGCATGATCCAGCGCCTTTTGCTTGAGCGTGGCACCTTGGCCAAACCAGGCAGAATCGAGGCGGTGATCAACGCTGCGCGCTCGCTTCTCGTGATCGACGTACTCGGTCACCGCATTCAGCAAACCCCACGCGGTGTCCTGTGCTGATACCAGTTGAGAGCCGCGTCCTTTGCCAGCGTACAGATCCTGCACTTTCTGCAGGGCGCGGTGCTGGGTGAGCTCGCGGCGATCCTCCACGTCCTGCTCGGTGTCGCAGATCACCCGCAGGAAGTAGCCAAGCGCTTCACCGGTGTTCACCTTTCGCTGGGACAAATGCTTCATGCGGTACATGAAGTCATCCCACTGAGCGACCGAGATACCCAACTGGCGTTTGACTGCCTTGGCGTTGAACTCGGTGTTGTGCGGCACTTTGATTGACTCGGCAGCGCCATTCACTGCAATGGCCAGGGTGTTATTGCATACCACCCGTACCGTCGTCGGTGTGGCGACGGTCGACAGGGTGCCGTCGCAGGAGGTGGCCAGCAACAGGTAGCCGTTGACCAGATCGTTTCCTTTGAGCGCTGAGGTTTGGCCTGTACGCGCCAGTGCCCAGAACTTGCGGCCACCTTTGAGCACGCCTGCGGTCTCCAACTCAAAGCCTGCGTACTCGGTCAGATCCCGGTAGAACTCCAGCACGTCGAAGGGTTGAACCACCTTGTAACGCTGGGAGACGACCGACAGCGGGGCCTTGGTGTCCGAACGGTAGAGCACCTTTTGCTCAGGAAAGGTATGGATGCTGCCCAGGTGGGCAGCGGAGTCTGACAGGAAGCGAACCGGGGACTCTTCAATGTGCCAGTTCATACCGGCTTCATGCTGCCAGACCTCCAGCGGCTGATGACGGGACAGCTTGCTACCCAGGCCATGCCAGGGTGTGGTGCCAACGTAGGCCATAGTTTCAACTTGATGTGCCATGGATACCTCCAAAACGGCATAGACCGCCCGAGCTAGATAGCCCAGGCGGTCAAAGAGAATGAGAAAGGACAAAGCGAAACAGGGAAATACAGAGAAAGCGGGAAGGGCGGGGATCAGAAGTGCGCGTTGCAGTCGAGGCAGCGGAAACGGCAGAGCAGTTGCTCATCGAGCACCTGGCCCAAGCGCAGCCCGGCAATGCAACCAGCAAAGGCACCGGTGATAGCGCCAAGCACCGCGCCGGCACCAATACCAGCAGGACCACCGGAAGCACCGACCTGCATGCCAATGCGCAGGCCAGCTGCAGCACCTGAAGCAGAACTGGCTGCAGCACCACTGAACGCACCGGCAACGGTGCCTACGGTGCCACCGATACGCTTGCCGTAATGGCAGTACACCACGCGCTGCGAGCGACAGCGCGGACAGGATTTAGACATAAGAAACTCCTCACGAGACAGGCCAGTTGAGCGGACTGGTTGGGGTAGGCTCGTGGGAGTTATGTAGGGTTGAAAAAAATTTGAATGGAAAAGCCTGTGCAAGGGACTGCAATGGTGACGAGGCCTGGATGAGGATGTTACGCAACTCCGCACCTGCTATCGCTCAAACGTCAGTGCCGCATGCAACAACCCTCGATCACGTGCGGGATTGTTGTATGTGGGGGATAGACAGCGCTTTGCGCCCTAGAATAGTCTTGAAGCGCAAAAGGGACAGCTCAACGTGCCCAACGCTCAGCCGAGCGGACTTTGCACTCCGGCAAAGGCATTACCAAGGACATGGGTATAAATCTGCGTAGTACGCACATCGGCATGGCCAAGCAGGGTCCGCACCGTGCGAATATCACTGCCGCGGCGCAGCGCATAGGCCAGGCTGACGTCGCACTGGAAAAAATGCATCTTGCTCGTGCCAAGCAAGTTGGATGCGGGCTTTGCGATCCCCGCAATTGCTCACTTTCCCCGCTCGCCAGTCGGCAAGCTGGCGGTACATTCATTTGCGTCTGCAAATGTCATTGCGTTGCCGCCGCCACGTATATCCGTTGTGAAGTGCTCTTCTGGCGCCAATGTTTCAGCTTGGATTAACCGCCCGTGCGGCCAAGTCTTCTGCGAGCTTCATGGGTTTCTGCGCTCCGAGTGAAGCATCAACTGCACCAGTGTCAGGTCCAGCCAGCGGCCGAATTTGCAGCCCACCTGACGCATCTGGCCGACGTGGGTGAAGCCGAGCTGCTGGTGCATATGGATCGAGGCGCGATTCTCGCTTTCGATCGCGCCGACCATCACATGTCGGCCGGCGCTACGGGCGCGCTGGATCAGTTCGCGCATCAGGCTGCGGCCGCCGCCGCCGCGCTGGCCATCACGTACATACACCGAATGCTCGACGGTATGACGGTAGCCTTCGTGTGGCGGCCAGGGGCCGTAGCTGGCATAGCCGACCACCTGGCCATCATCGTCCAGCGCCACGAGGACCGGGTTGCCCTGTTCCTGGCGTTCGGCAAGCCAGGCACGGCGGTTCGCCAGGTCGACCGGCGAGTCGTTCCAGATCGCCGTGCTGTTCTGCACGGCTTCGTTGTAGATATGCAGGATGCCTTCGAGATCGGCATCCTGGGCGTCACGTATCAGCACATCGAAATCCTTCTGGGTGGTCGGGGCGCATGGCGCAGAAGACATTGACCTGCTTCCCGGGGCCAAGGTGCCTCGCCTTTTTGGCCTGCGGTTGCACGGCTCAGATTCGAACGCATGCAATTGTCGAACCGAACCAGTCACACGGGCCGCTGAGCCAATTCGTAACGGCAGGCGATGACTTCGGTCAATGTCGGCGCAACTTTTGCCGGGCTGATCGGGTCCGATTCAGCGTTCTTAGCGTCGTTCGCATTCCGCATGCGGAGGGCTATGGTCAGGCTATCGCATTGCATTTCTAGAGGTTACCGCATGAATTTTGCCTATAGCCCACGCGTGGAAGCGCTGCGCATGCAGCTGCGCGCCTTCATGGACGATCACATCGTGCCGCGCATCGGCCTGTGGCACCAGGAGGTGGGGCAGGGGCACTTTCCGGTGCCCTTCATGGCGGACCTGAAGGCCCTCGCCCGCTCGGAGGGGCTGTGGAACCTGTTCCTGCCCTCCCTGCAGGCGGATGAGCCCGGCACGGGCTTGAGCAACCTCGAATACGCGCCGCTGGCGGAGATCATGGGACGCGTGCATTGGGCCTCCGAGGTGTTCAACTGCAACGCGCCGGATACCGGCAACATGGAGCTGCTGCACCTGTTCGCCACGCCAGAGCAACGCGAGCGTTGGCTCAAGCCGTTGCTCGAAGGCGAGATTCGCTCGGCGTTCGCCATGACCGAGCCGGACGTGCCGTCCTCGGATGCCACCAACATCCAGACGCTGATCCGCCGCGACGGCGACGAGTACGTGATCAACGGGCGCAAGTGGTTCATCACCAACGCCTCGCACCCCGACTGCCGGCTGCTGATCGTGATGGGCAAGACCGATCCGCAAGCCGACACGCACCATCAGCAGAGCATGATCCTTGTGCCCTTCGATACGCCTGGTGTCGAGCTGGTGCGCAACATCCCGGTGATGAACCACATCGCTCCCGAGGGCCACAGCGAGCTGGTGCTGCGCAACGTGCGGGTTCCGCTTGGCAACCTGTTGGGCCGGGAGGGCGAGGGCTTCATGATGGCGCAGGCGCGCCTCGGGCCGGGGCGCATCCACCATTGCATGCGTTCGATCGGCATGGCGGAGCTGGCGCTGGAATTGATGATCGAGCGCTGCCAGGAGCGCAAGGCGTTCGGCCGCTACCTGCAGCAGTATTCCAACATCGCAGACCGGATCGCCGAATCGCGTATCGAGATCGAGCAGGCGCGCCTGCTGGTACTGAAGACCGCCTGGATGATCGACGAAGTGGGAGCGAAGGCAGCCCGCAAGGAGATCGCCATGATCAAGGCGTTGGTGCCGCGCATGCATACACGGGTGGTCGACCGGGCCATGCAGGCGTACGGCGCCATGGGTCTGACACCGGATACGCCATTGGCCGACATGTGGACCGGCGGCCGCGCGCTGCGTTATGCCGATGGTCCCGACGAGGTCCATCTGCGCAGCATCGCGCGCATGGAGATCAAGGCCAGCGAAGCGAATCGAGGTGCAACCGCGGCCTACCTGACGCCGCCTGGACGGAAGTGAACGACGGTGATGCGGGCGGCTCCCCAGGCGGCGCCGCTTCGGCCGTTAGACAGTGCAGAGGGTATCGTCTAGGCTGAGTCTCACGTGACTAAGCGGCACGGCATTGACTTGGCGCAATGAAACAGCTCCCAAGGACGTGAGGTTGATCTGCGTCAAGGATGGCTTGTGGCGCCATCGCTAACATGGCGACTACATCCAGCAGTGAGAGTAAGGTAAATCCATGAAATCCCTAGGTTTTGCAGTCGTCGGCACCTCGCGCCGCTGGGTAGCTTGCTTTACGATCCTCCTGGCTTTGATGTTCTGTGTATCCGTGGCACAGGCAAAAGAGTACGAAGCAGAGCAGCAACGCATCGAGTTGCTTTTCCCGAAAGTCACCGAAATTTCCGAGCCCGAGGGCGAGTACCAGGTGCGCACCCTTGCGGACGGGGCGGGCACGATCTACGGGTACGCCTTCCAGAGCATCAACGTCACGGACATGCCGGCCTACTCCGGCAAGCCGATCAACATGCAGATCCTGCTCGACCCCAAGGGCGTCATCGTCGATGCCTACATGCTCGAGCACCACGAACCCATCGTGCTCATCGGTATTCCCGAGCAGAAGGTTCACGACTTCAACGCCAACTACAGCGGCATCCACGTCGACCAGCGCGTGGTAGTCGGTCGTTCCAGCGACAAGAGCGCGGTCACGGTCGACGCCGTTACCGGCGCCACCGTGACCGTGATGGTGATCAACGAGATCGTCATGCGTGCGGCCCACACCGTGGCGGTGGATCTGGGGCTGGTCGAGGCGGGGGCCACCGCGCGACCCAAACCGGCGCTGGTGCGCGAGGACGTCTTCCAGCCGACCAGCTGGACCGAGCTGGTGGGAAATGGCGCCATCCGCCGCATGCACCTGACCCGTGGCCAGGTCGACGATGCCTTCAAGGGCACTGAGGCCGAGGGTGTCGACGTTGCCGCGGCGGAACAGCGCGACGAAACCTTCATCGATCTCTACGCCACGCACTTGAACCCGCCGACCATCGGCCGCAACCTGCTGGGCGAGCGCCAGTACGCCGATCTGATGGCGAACCTCAAGCCGGGCGAGCATGCCTTTGCGGTGCTGGCCAACGGCGAATACTCATTCAAGGGCTCGGGTTACGTGCGTGGCGGCATCTTCGATCGGGTTCAGCTGCGCCAGTTCGGCGACACCATCAGCTTCCGCGACCTGGACTTCATCCGTCTGTCCGACGTGTATGCCGAAGGCATGCCGGAATTTTTCGAGATGGCGATCTTCACCGCCCGCGAGCAGTATCGCTTCGATCCGGGCTCGCCCTGGAACCTCGAGCTGCTGGTGCGTCGCCAGGTCGGCCCGGTGGAGAGCATCTTCACCAGCTTCGAGATGCCCTACGTGATGCCCGAGGAGTACATCGAGCGGGTGCCGCTGACCGCCGAAGAACTGGCCGCCATCGAGGAAGCCAACCGGCCGCTGTGGGTCAACATCTGGTACCAGAAGAGCTTCCAGGTGGCGGTGATCCTGGTCGCGCTGGCGCTGCTGACGGTCATTCTCTTCCTGCAGGACAAGCTCACCCAGCATCCCAACTTCCTCAAGCGGCTGCGCCATGGCTACCTGGTCTTCACCGTGGTGTTCATCGGCTGGTATGCGCTGGGACAACTGTCGGTGGTCAACGTGCTGACCTTCGTCCATGCGCTGGTGCAGGACTTCCGCTGGGAGCTGTTCCTGACCGATCCGGTGATCTTCATTCTCTGGGTGTTCACCGCCGCGAGCATCCTGCTCTGGGGGCGTGGCGTGTTCTGCGGCTGGCTGTGCCCCTTCGGTGCGCTGCAGGAACTGATCAACGAGGCTGCGCGCAAGCTGAAGATTCCCCAGTACGACCTGCCTTTCGGCGTGCACGAGCGGCTCTGGGCCATCAAGTACATCGTCCTGCTGGTGCTGTTCGGCATCTCGCTGGAATCGATGATGTTGGCCGAGAAGGCCGCCGAGATCGAGCCGTTCAAGACTGCCATCACCCTCAAGTTCGACCGCCAGTGGTGGTTTGTGCTCTACGCGGTGGTGCTGCTGGTGGTCAACATATTTACCCGCAAGGTCTACTGCCGCTACGTCTGCCCGCTGGGCGCGGGGCTGGCGATCACCGGTCGCTTCCGCCTGTTCGACTGGCTCAAGCGGCGCAAGGAGTGCGGCAATCCCTGCCAGATCTGCGCCAACGAATGTGAAGTGCAGGCGATCCATCCGGATGGGCATATCAACCACAACGAATGCCATTACTGCCTGGATTGCCAGATGACCTATCACAACGAGAACAAGTGCCCGCCGCTTATTCAGAAGAACAAGCGCAAGAAGCGCGACAAGAAAGCGCCGGTCGGGGCCGAGCTGATCCCTGTAGTGCAAGTGGTGGAACCCTGAGTGATCGCCACCGGGCGAAACGCTCAAAACTGGTCGGTTGACCGTGTTGAAGATGTTCAATTAGGAGCAAAACCCATGAGCGACAATGATTCCAAGAACACTCCGCAAACGCTGGAGAAGAACGGCCTGAGTCGCCGCGGCTTCCTCGGCGCCAGTGCCCTGACCGGTGCCGCGGTGGCGGCCACTGCCCTGGGTGGTGCCGTCATGAGCCGCGAAAGCTGGGCGGCAGCCGTCAAGGACGCACAATCCAAGATTAACGTCGGCCCGGGCGAGCTGGACGAGTACTACGGCTTCTGGTCCGGCGGTCACCAGGGCGAAGTCCGCGTGCTGGGCGTACCGTCCATGCGCGAGCTGATGCGTATTCCGGTGTTCAACGTCGACTCCGCCACCGGCTGGGGTCTGACCAACGAAAGCCGCGCGATCATGGGCGACAGCGCCAAGTTCCTGAACGGCGACTGCCACCACCCGCACATCTCCATGACCGACGGCAAGTACGACGGCAAGTACCTGTTCATCAACGACAAGGCCAACAGCCGCGTCGCGCGTATCCGCCTCGACATCATGAAGTGCGACAAGATGATCACCGTGCCGAACGTGCAGGCGATCCACGGTCTGCGTCTGCAGAAGGTGCCGCACACCAAGTACGTCTTCGCCAACGCCGAGTTCATTATCCCGCACCCGAACGATGGCAAGGTCTTCGACCTGCAGGACGAGAACAGCTACACCATGTACAACGCCATCGATGCGGAAAGCATGGAGGTGGCCTTCCAGGTGATCGTCGACGGCAACCTCGATAACACCGACGCCGACTACACCGGCCGCTTCGCCGCTGCTACCTGCTACAACTCGGAGAAGGCCTTCGACCTGGGCGGGATGATGCGCAACGAGCGTGACTGGGTGGTGGTATTCGACATCCACGCGATCGAAAATGCCGTCAAGGCCGGCAAGTTCATCACCCTGGGCGACTCCATGGTACCGGTGGTCGATGGGCGCAAGAAGGATGGCAAGAACAGCGAGTTCACCCGCTACGTGCCGGTGCCGAAGAACCCCCATGGCCTGAACACTTCTTCCGATGGCAAGTACTTCATCGCCAACGGCAAGCTGTCGCCGACCTGCTCGATGATCGCCATCGACATGCTGCCCGACCTGTTCGCCGGCAATCTGACGGACGAGCGTGACGTGGTGGTCGGTGAGCCGGAACTGGGTCTCGGCCCGCTGCACACCACCTTCGACGGTCGCGGCAACGCCTACACCACGCTGTTCATCGACAGCCAGGTGGTCAAGTGGAACATGGAAGAGGCCCGTCGCGCCTACAAGGGCGAGAAGGTCAACTACATCAAGCAGAAGCTCGACGTGCACTACCAGCCGGGCCACCTGCACGCCTCGCTGTGCGAAACCAGCGAAGCCGACGGCAAGTGGCTGGTGGCGCTGTCCAAGTTCTCCAAGGACCGCTTCCTGCCTACCGGCCCGCTGCACCCGGAAAACGATCAGTTGATCGATATCTCCGGCGACGAGATGAAGCTGGTGCACGACGGCCCGACTTTCGCCGAGCCGCACGACTGCATCATGGCCCGCCGCGATCAGATCAAGACCAAGAAGATCTGGGACCGCAACGATCCGTTCTTCGCGCCGACCGTGAAGATGGCCGAGAAGGACGGTATCAACTTGACTACCGACAACAAGGTCATCCGCGACGGCAACAAGGTCCGTGTCTACATGACCTCCATGGCGCCGGCCTACGGCATCACCGACTTCACCGTGAAGCAGGGGGACGAAGTGACTGTCGTGGTGACCAACATCGACCAGATCGAAGACGTGTCCCACGGCTTCGTGGTGGTCAACCATGGCGTGAGCATGGAGATCAGCCCGCAGCAGACCTCGTCCATTACCTTCGTGGCGGACAAGCCCGGCCTGCACTGGTACTACTGCAGCTGGTTCTGCCACGCGCTGCACATGGAGATGGTCGGCCGCATGATCGTCGAACCGGCCTGAGGCCAGGTGTTGGTCGTGGGAGCGGTGGATGATGCCATCGCGCAGCGTGGCGCCGAGTCGCTCCCATGATCATTTCCAACCCGGCGAACTGGCTTCGCCGGGTTCCCGAACCCGCCTGACGCTGAAGAGAAGGTAATTGACGTGCTCAGATTTCAGGCTATGCGTGCGTGCTACACCCTGGCGCTTACCGCGCTCATGATTCCCGCGGGAGCCGCCCTGGCGGAACCGCAACCGCTCACCTCGCTGCCGCTGCAAGCGCAGGGCGAGAACCGCTGGATACTGCCCGCCGGCGAATACACCGGACAATTCATCATCGATCAACCGCTGGCGCTGCACTGCGCGCAGGGTGCGGTGATCAAGGCGCCGGGGCAAGGCAACGTCCTGACCGTGCGCGCAGCGAACGTGACCATCGAGGGGTGCGCGCTGCGTGACTGGGGGCGCGACCTCACGGCGATGAACGCGGCGATCTTCCTCGAACCGACCGCCACCGGCGCGCAGATTCGCAACAACGACCTGCAAGGGCCGGGCTTCGGCATCTGGGCCGATCGCAACCGTGACCTGCTGGTCGAAGGCAACCGTATCGAGGGCGACCTCGGCCTGCGTTCCCAGGATCGCGGCAACGGCATCCACCTGTTCTCCGTGCGCGGTGCTCGAGTCATCGACAACCATGTCTGGAACACCCGCGACGGCATCTACATCGACAACTCCAACGGCAACAGCATCGAGCGCAACCTGTTCGAGGACCTGCGCTACGGCGTGCACTACATGTTCTCCCACGAGAACCGCGTGATCGCCAACATCACCCGCCGCACCCGCACCGGTTACGCGCTGATGCAGAGCCGCAAACTGACCGTGATCGGCAACCGCTCCGAGCACGATCAGAACTACGGCATCCTGATGAACTACATCACCTACTCGACCCTCAAGGACAATTTCGTCACCGATGTCGAGCGTGGCGATACCGGTGGCGACAGCATGATCAGCGGCGGTGAAGGCAAGGCGCTGTTCATCTACAACTCGCTGTTCAACACCATCGAGAACAACCACTTCCAGCGCAGCGATCTGGGTATCCATCTGACCGCCGGCTCGGAAGACAACCGTATTTCCAGCAACGCCTTCGTCGGCAACGCGCAGCAGGTCAAGTACGTCGCCATACGGACCCAGGAGTGGTCGGTCGACGGGCGCGGCAACTACTGGAGCGACTACCTGGGCTGGGACCGCAACGAAGACGGCCTGGGCGACATCGCCTACGAGCCCAACGACAACGTCGATCGCCTGCTGTGGATGTATCCGCAGGTGCGTCTGCTGATGAACAGCCCGAGCATCGAAGTGCTGCGCTGGGTGCAGCGCGCGTTTCCGGTGATCAAGTCACCGGGCGTACAGGACAGCCATCCGTTGATGAAGCCACCTACCCGAGGCGTGACAGAGGAACCGATGAATACAACGCAGAGGCCCCACTCATGAATGCCGTCGAGATCCAGGGCGTCAGCCAGCGTTACGGCAACATGACAGTGTTGCATGATTTGAACCTGAACCTCGGCGAAGGCGAGGTACTGGGGCTGTTCGGCCATAACGGCGCCGGCAAGACCACCAGCATGAAACTGATTCTCGGCCTGTTGCAGGCCAGCGAAGGGCGCGTCCAGGTGCTGGGTCGTGATCCACGCACCACCGACGTGCGCCGTCACCTGGGCTATCTGCCGGAGAACGTCACCTTCTATCCGCAACTGACGGGGCGCGAGACCCTACGTCATTTCGCGCGCCTGAAGAGCACGCCGCTGGGCCAGGTGGACGATCTGCTCGAGCAGGTCGGCCTCGCCCACGCCGCCGATCGCCGCGTGAAGACCTACTCCAAGGGCATGCGCCAGCGGCTCGGCCTGGCCCAGGCGGTGCTCGGCGAGCCGCGCCTGCTGCTGCTCGACGAACCCACCGTGGGGCTGGACCCCATCGCTACCCAGGAGCTCTACCTGCTGATCGATCGGCTGCGCCAGACAGGCACCAGCGTGATCCTCTGTTCCCACGTGCTGCCCGGCGTGGAGGCGCATATCAACCGTGCGGCTATTCTCGCCAAGGGGCGCCTGCAGGCCATCGGCAGCCTCAAGCAGCTGCGCAGCGAGGCCGGCCTGCCGGTGCGTATCCGCGCCAGTGGCATCAGTCAGAGCGAGGCCTGGCTGGAGCGCTGGGCCAATGCGGGGCACTCGGCGCAGCGTCTCGGCGAGGATGGTGTCGAGGTGATCGCCATCAACGGCCACAAGCTGCCGTTGCTGCGTGAGCTGCTCGGGGAAAGCGAACCCGACGATGTGGAAATCCACCAGCCTTCGCTGGAGGATCTGTACCGCTATTACATGGAGCGCGCCGGCGATGTGCAGGCCGCGGAGGGCAGGGTATGAACCAGGTCTGGAACATCGCCCGCAAGGAACTCAGCGATGGCCTGCGCAACCGCTGGTTGCTGGCCATCAGCCTGTTGTTCGCGGTGCTGGCCGTGGGCATTGCCTGGCTCGGCGCGGCCGCCTCGGGGCAGGTGGGGTTCACCTCGATCCCGGCGACCATCGCCAGCCTGGCCAGCCTGGCCACCTTCCTGATGCCGCTGATCGCGCTGCTGCTGGCCTATGACGCCATCGTCGGCGAGGACGAAGGCGGCACGCTGATGCTGCTGCTGACCTACCCGCTGGGGCGCGGCGAGATCCTGCTCGGCAAGTTCGTCGGCCACGGGCTGATCCTTGCCCTGGCGGTGTTGATCGGCTTCGGCGGCGCCGCTCTGGCCATTGCCCTGCTGGTCGAGGATATCGAGCTGGGCCTGCTGCTCTGGGCCTTCGGTCGCTTCATGGTTTCCTCCACGCTGCTGGGCTGGGTGTTCCTTGCCCTGGCTTACGTGCTCAGCGGCAAGGTCAACGAGAAATCCAGCGCCGCCGGCCTGGCGCTGGGGATCTGGTTCCTGTTCGTGCTGGTGTTCGACCTGGTGTTGCTGGCGATGCTGGTGCTCAGCGAAGGCAAGTTCAGCCCCGAGTTGCTGCCCTGGCTGCTGCTGCTCAACCCCACCGACATCTACCGGCTGATCAATCTGTCCGGCTTCGAAGGCGGCGGCGCCATGGGCGTGCTGTCGCTGGGCGGCGACCTACCCGTGCCGAACGCCGTGCTCTGGCTCTGCCTGTTGGCCTGGGCAGGCGCATCGCTGCTGCTGGCCTATGGCATCTTCCGTCGGCGCCTGGCCTGACTTTCTGGAGGGAAACGAATGATGAACAATCTGTACCGTACCGGCGGCCAGGCGCTGCTCGCGATGCTCCTGGCATTCGGGCTGGCCGCCTGTGGCGACAAGCAAGAAGTCCAGCAATCGCTCGACCCGGTGGCTTTCCATGAAAGTGACGAATGCCACGTCTGCGGCATGATCATCGCCGACTTCCCCGGCCCGAAAGGCCAGGCGGTGGATAAGGCCGGCGTGAAGAAGTTCTGCTCCACCGCCGAGATGCTCGGCTGGTACCTTCAGCCGGAAAACAAGCTTCTCGATGCCAAGCTCTATGTGCATGACATGGGCAAGAGCGAATGGGCGCACCCCAGCGACGAGCACCTGATCGACGCCCGCACGGCCTGGTACGTCGCCGGTACGCCGCTCAAGGGCGCCATGGGTGTCTCCCTGGCCAGTTTCGCCGACGAGCAGCAGGCGCAGCAGCTCGCTGCCGAACATGGCGGACGGGTGCTGCGCTTCGAAGAGATCGACCATGCGGTGCTGCAGCAGGGCGCGGACATGCAGCACCACGACATGCATGAGCACATGTCCGAAACCGAACACAACGATCACGCGGGTCATTGACCGCATTCGACGCAATCGAGGTAAGCAAAATGATGGGTATCAGCATCTGGCAGCTTCTGATCATTCTTCTGATCGTGGTCATGCTGTTCGGCACCAAGCGCCTGCGTGGCCTGGGCTCGGATCTGGGCAGCGCGATCGCGGGCTTTCGCAAGTCGGTGAGCGAGGATGAAAGCACGGCCCAGGTGGAGCCGGTCAAGCCGGAACACAAGTAAGGGCTTCTGCTCCGGGTTCACCGAAGGGCGAACCCGGCCTGCCGGGGGCACGCTTCTTCCAGTTCTCTTCCGCCAGGAAGAGAAGGCTTCGTATCACCCAGGCCACAGCCCATCGCGTGCGGGTGCGTCACGCTGAGTATCGTTTCACTCATGCCATTCTGCGATGCGGTTCTGCGGACTGCCGGTGACCGGCTTCTTTCGTTCGTTGCTAGGGTCTGTTGCCAGCTCTCGCTGTCCATCACCAGCACACGATGCTGGCCGATGGCGGGCACGAAGGTCTGGTTGCCGGCCACGGTCCAGCCTTCCAGGTGCGGCATCTTGTAGACCGGCAGTTTCTGCTGGCCACGGCCGTAGCCGTCGAGGATGCGTTCGACGCCGCGCTCGGGGTGCCAGAGGTCGAGCTTGGCCATGCCGTCCTCGCCGAACAGGCCTGCGATGTAGTAACGACCCTCCGGCGTGAGCAGCGCATCGTAGGGCTGGTTGCCGATGTTCTCGAAACGGCTGATCTGCGGCGTGCGGCTCTGGCTGAAGTCCAGCAGCCAGGTTTCGCCGGTATCGAACAGGCTATAGATGAAGCGTTGGCCCGGTACGTCGGTGACGCCCACCACGCGGGAATTGCGGCTGCCGTCGGCCAGCGGCGTGACGGGAATGTCGGCGATCTGCTCCAGGGTCTGGGAGTCGAAGACCTTGACGCCTCCCGGCTCGTAGTTGCCCACGGCGATCAGACGGCCGTCCTGGCTGATGGCGCCGCCGATGCTGTTGCCGCCCTGGATCACGCGCTTGTCGATGCGCTGGCGCAGCAGGTCGACTTTGGTCAGCCCGCCGTCGCGGCCGAAGACATAGGCGAAGCGCTGGTCACGGGAAAACACCACCGAGGCGTGGGACAGGTCGCCCAGCCCCTCGATGCGCGCCAGACTGCTCATGCCGCTGCTCTCGATCAGTTGCAGGCTGCCGGTGGCGCGTTCCACCACCACGCTCAGGTCGCCGGTGCCGCGCAGGGGTTGTTGCGCGCAGGCGCAAAGCAGGCCGGCCGCAGCCAGCAGCAGGAAGGGACGGATCATGGCTTTGGATATCCTTCGAGAAGCAGATCGACCAGCCAGACGATGTCCTGCTCGTCGAGCAGGGCATTCCAGCCGGGCATGGCGGTGCCGGGTCTTCCGTGGGTCACGGTGGCGATGAGGCTGTCGCGGGGTTTGCCGGTCAGTGCGTCGCGGGTGATGGCGGGGCCGAGGCCGCCGGTCATGCGCAGGCCGTGACAGGAACCGCAGTCCTGCACGAGAAGGTGTTCGAGTTGAGCCTGGCGTTCGGCATCAGGTGCCGCGGCCAGGGCTTCGGGAATCAGGAGGAGGGACGCCAGGGCGAGCCCCAAACGTGATACTGCGTGTCGGGACACTGTCATGACGTCCTCCAGGACGCTAGGTTACTTCTGGCTAAGAACCCACTCGGCGAGGATCTTGGCTTCTTCTTCGGTTACAGCATTTGGCGGCATCGGGATCGGACCCCAGACGCCCTGGCTGCCGTTCTTGATGTGGCCGGCAAGCAGGTCGGCTGCGCCTTCCTGGCCCGCGTATTTGGCGGCGACTTCCTTGAATGCCGGGCCAACCAGCTTGGCATCGATGCTGTGGCAGGCTGCGCAAGGCTTGCTCTTGAACAGCGCTTCGCCGTCCTGAGCAATCGCCGGTTGCAGCATCATCGCGCCGCTCAGGGCGAACAGCGGAACCAGGATTTTTTTCATGAGTACTTCCTCAAGGCTAATTGAGGGGAGGATCTGAGCCCGCCCCGGTGGAAAAACCCAGCAACAAATGTACTGGGTGGATGCACGTTAAATTTTACCTCAATGCCCTCCGGTCAGACTCACAAGACTCTCCTGAAACATGTCAAGTAATGTCAAATAAAGTACGCCTGAAGCAGCGCTAAATATCAAGCCCTTTACGCTATGTGGACCGCCCCAGGTGTACAGACTAAGTAATCACCTGACAACAGCCCCGTTCCGGGGCTGAGTTAATCAGCGTCTTCCGTAGCCGGTTCAGGCTGCTCAACAATACCTTCGGTGAACGCTTGGCTTTACGCTTTGCCGTTCATCATTTGCCCCTATAGTGCAAGGTACTGCGCCCAGTCCTCCATCAGCTTTCGCCGTTTCTCGAACATGTCACCGCGCCGATACGCAGACTCGACCGAGCTTTCCAGCGTATGAGCCAAAGCCTGCTCACAGACATCACGGGGATGAGATGTGTTTTCGGCCGCCCAATCCCGGAATGTGGATCTGAAGCCATGTACGGTGATGTGCTTGTAGCCCATTCGCCTGAGTGTCATCAGCATGGACATGTTGGAAAGAGATTTTCCCTCTTTCTGACCAGGAAACAGAAACGGGCTGTCATCGATTCGATTCAAGCTCTCTAGCAAGGATCGCAGGGGGCTGGTTAGTGGGACGCGATGGGATTTGCCTGCCTTCATTCGCTCCTCAGGTATGGTCCAAATACCTTCATTGAGGTCGAGTTCATCCCACCTGGCCTCGAGCACCTCGCTGGTGCGGCAGCAAGTGAGGATGGTCATTTCCAATGCTCTATGCGACAGGCTGTTGTGGTTTCGGAGCTCGGTAATAAACGCAGGAGCCTCTTGCCAAGGTAGAGCAGGGTGATGAACCACTCTGCTTACTTTGCTGCGTTTTGGGAACAGTTTGTCTAGGTGTCCCCGCCATCTGGCTGGGTTTTCCCCTTCACGGAGCCCAACAGCCTTGGCTGCATCCAGAACCAACTCAATACGGTTTCGTACTCGCGATGCCGTTTCCGGCACTTGGGTCCATATTGGTCTGAGAATCTTTAGCAGATGCTCGGTTGTAATGTCGTTGGGCGGCAAATCACCAATAACCGGAAAGGCGTAGGTTGCGAGCGTGTTGCTCCACTGGCTCGCGTGCTTGGCGTTTTTCCAGCCAGCCCTTTGAGAGTCGATGTAATCCTGGGCAACGCTTTCAAACGTGGTTGCAAGGGCCGCAGCGCGGCGTTGTTCTGCTTCGAGCTGAGCCCGCGAACGCTTGCGGGCTTCTAGCGGATCGGTTCCTGTCTTGGCAAGCTTGCGCGCATCTGTCGCTAGATCTCGGGCTTCGGCGAGGGTGACGGCAGGGTAAGCCCCGAGTCCCATGTCACGGAGTTTGCCGTTGGTGCGGTATCTGTACAGCCAGCTGGCGCTTCCCGGTGATTTGACACGAAGGTATAGACCGTCACCGTCGTTGTGCATTTTCGAGGTGCCATCCTTGACGAGCTTTTCAATGGTTTTAGCTGTGAGATTACCCAAAGGGGACTCCTGACGTTAATGTGGTACGGCGTTGCTGGCCCATACTCTGGCCCATACTTTAGCGCTGGAAGTGGTGAGACGTCAAAAGACGATGTGTTAATAAATATCGTTTTAAAACAATGGACTGTGTCTATATTTTGGATTTTGCGAGATGTGGTGAGAGCCTAAATCTACGGACTGTCCCTCCGCCACATCATCGAAGAACCCGGCCTTGTGCCGGGTTTTTTGTTTTTCCGATTGGCTATTGGTAAGTCCCTTCGTTCGACTTGGCCAGCGCCGAGTAACCCAGTCCCTTTGCCACGTCGCCGCAAACCCGGACGCATCCAGACGACATGAACCCCCGCTTTTGAATCTGGGCGCCTGCGCAAGCGAGTACGCGTTGTAGCCTGCCGTCAGTTGACGCTGCCACCCTGTCGTAACTGCTCAAGCACCACCCTGAATGCGGCTGTCTGCTGGCGGCGGCTGGGGTAGTAGAGATGGTAGCCCGGGAAGCTGTCTGACCAGGCCGCCAGGACTTCCACCAGCTCTCCGCTGGCCAAATGCGGCGCGACCTGCGCATCCGGCAGCTGGGCGATCCCCACGCCAGCAAGGCAAGCATCGAGTATCTGCAGCACGCTGTTCATGATCAGCGGCCCTTTGACGCGGACACGGAACTCGTTCTCGCCGCTGCCGAACTCCCAGGGGTAGAGCCCGCCGTGGGTGGGTAGGCGCAGGTTGATGCACAGATGCTGGGTCAGCTCCTCCGGCTGATCAGGCGTGCCGTACTTTGCCAGATAGGCGGGTGAGGCGACCGTCACCATGCGCATTTCCGGGCCGATGGGTACGGCAACCATGTCGGTATCAATGATGCCGCCCAGCCGCACCCCGGCGTCGAAGCGTTGGGCGACGATGTCGGTGAGCCCGTAGTCGGTGATCAGTTCTACCGTCAGCTCCGGGTAGGTCTCCAGTAGTGGAAACAGCTTCGGCCAGACGACGTGGCGCGCGGCGAACTCGTCTGCGGTGATCCGTACAGTACCGGCAGGGCGTTGGCTAAGGTCTGAAACTGCACTGAGATGCTGATCAATCTGATCGAGCAGGGGGGCGACCTCATTGAGCAGACGCTCACCTGCCTCGGTGCGCGTAACGCTGCGGGTGGTGCGGGTCAGCAGACGTACGCCCAGTCGCTCTTCCAGCGCACGCATGGTCTGACTGACCGCAGAGGGTGAGACGCTCAGCTTGGCCGCTGCCCGGGTAAAGTTGCCTTCACGGGCAACCGTGACAAAAACCACCAGATCATCCATGCCGTTAACAAACATTATTAAGTCCTGCTTCAAACCGAGTTCATGATTTGACGTATACATGAATCAATCAGGTTCATCTAGAGTGTATTCATCAATCACTGCCGGAGGACTTCCGATGACCGCCAACGACCTGTCTGCTGTTGATATGTACATCCGCCGCGCTGGCAGCAGCGCTGCCATTGAAGGGCCGGCCGAGTGGTTTACCGGCAAGGTCCGGATTGACTGGGTGTTTTCCGCACCAGCCCCTTCACGACTCGGCGTAGCGGTCGTCAACTTTGAACCGGGCGCCCGCACCAACTGGCACACCCATCCGCTCGGGCAAACCCTGCTGGTAACCGATGGTGTTGGCTGGACGCAGTGCGAAGGCGGCCCGCGTACGGAGGTTCGTGCGGGTGACCTGATCTGGTGTAACTGCGGACGTCGTCACTGGCACGGCGCCTCCAGCACCACAGCGATGCAGCACGTCGCCATCAATGAAAACCTTGAGGGCAACGTCGTCGACTGGCAAGAGCCGGTAACCGACGACGTTTACCTGGGTGGCGAGCTGAAGAAATACTGATCGCGCCCGCATTTCTTCTGCCTGGCGCCAGCCCAGCTGCGGCGCCATCAGGCTCATCTGCACGGCTCGTAACAACGACGCGGTGAACATTTTCAGGAAAGGCAATACATGAACAACTTTGAGTTTTTCAACAACACCCGCATCCTGTTCGGGGAAGGCCAGATTTCTGCACTGGCGCAACACGTGCCTGCAAAAGCAAAGGTGCTGATTGTCTACGGTGGCGGCAGTATCAAGAAAAACGGGGTCTTCGAGCAGGTAGTTTCAGCGCTGGGTGAGCGCCAGTGGCTGGAATTCGCTGGCATTGAAGCCAACCCGCACTACGAAACCTGTATGGAAGCCGTCACCCTGGCCCGTCGTGAGCAGGTTGACTTTGTACTCGCCGTTGGCGGCGGCTCGGTCATTGACGCATCCAAGTTTATCGCCGCCGCGGCCACCCATGACGGTGACGCGTGGGAGATTATCGCGACCTTTGGCGGCGCAGTTACCGACGCGCTGCCGGTCGGTTGCGTACTGACCCTGGCGGCTACCGGCTCCGAGATGAATCAGACGTCGGTAATTACCCGAGCCTCATCCCACGACAAGCTGTTCTTCAACTCTGACTATGTGCGCCCGGTGTTCTCAATTTTGGATCCGGCAACTACCTGCTCGCTGCCACCCCGCCAAGTAGCCAACGGCGTAGTGGATTCAATGGTGCATGTGCTTGAGCAGTACGTGACCTATCCGGCCAACGCCAAGGTCCAAGACCGCTTTGCCGAAGGCCTGCTGGCTACCATCATCGAGGAAGGCCCCAAGGCGCTCAGCGAGCCGAACAACCTTGAAGTGCGCGCCAACCTGATGTGGAGCGCGACCATGGCGCTGAACGGGCTGCTGGCGACCGGTGTACCGGGCGATTGGGCGTCCCACCTGATTGGTCAGGAGCTGACCGCGCTGCACGGTCTGGACCATGGCCAGACGCTGGCGGTGATGATGCCCGCGATCTGGACCTACAAGTTTGAGCAGAAGAAAGAAAAACTGGTGCAGTACGGTCAACGCGTCTGGCACATCCAGGAAACCAACCCGGATCTGATCGCCCGTATGGCGATCGACAAGACCCGTGCCTTCTTTGAGCAGATGGGCGTGTCCACTCGACTGGCCGGCTATGGGCTGGATGCCTCGGTCATTCCCCAGGTCGTCGCGAAGCTGGAGGAACATCAGTTTGTGGCATTGGGCGAGCATGCTGATATCACGCCGGCAGACGCAGCCAAGATCCTCGAACTGGCGCTCTGAGCAACCGCACCGACAGGAGGGCAGATATGCGCATCGGCATTATTGGCGCAGGGCGAATGGGCGGCCAGATTGGCCAAAGCCTGGCCCGCGCCGGGCATCAGGTCACGTTCAGCTATACCCGCAGCGAGCTGGGCCTGCGCCGACTGGTCAAGCAAGTAGGCAGCGGCGCACAAGCCGGCAGCATTGATGGGGCCTGCAAGGCTGACGTGGTCCTGCTGGCGGTGCACTGGAGTCGTATCGACGATGTGCTGGCGCAGACCGGGTCGCTGGCGGGCAAGATCGTGGTGACCTGCTGCGTACCGCTGGACGAAAGCGACAGCGAGCTGGTGGTAGCACATCACGACTCTGGCGCCGAGCTCCTGGCCCGACGGCTGCCGAGTGCCCATGTGGTCGCTACGTTTCAGACCACGCCAAGCGAGGTTATTGCGCACGTCTTTGCCCGACGCAACGAGCCTGATCGACCGAGTTTGCTGTATTGCACGGACTCGAATGAGGCCGGCGAGGTTGCCGAGACACTTATCACCGACGCCGGCTTCGCGCCAGAGGACGCTGGCCCGCTGAGGATCGCGCGTTACATCGAACCCTTTGCGATGCTCACTGCTCAGCTTGCTTACGGGTATGGCCCAGGGCCAGAGCTTACCTATCGATTCCGCCGTTACTGACCTTTGCCACTGACGACCTATTGAATTTGGAGTACATGAGATGAACGCAGTTGTTTATGACTTTTCTGGGCAGGTGGCGATGGTTACGGGCGCGGCGTCCGGCATGGGGCTGGCCGCAGCCCAGTCGTTTGCTGAAGCGGGAGCCGCGGTGGTACTCACCGATATTCGTGAGCACCCCCTGCAGCAGGTCGTCGCGGAGCTGTCCGCAGCGGGCCATCAGGTGCTGGGCATTGCCGGCGACATTGCCGACGAGGCGTTCGTAAAGTCGCTGGTCGAACAGACCGTCAGCCGGTTTGGGCGTCTGGACGCTGCCTTCAACAATGCCGGCATCCAAAGCCCGGCGACGGATACCGCCGATGTCGGCAGCGACGTATTTGATCAGATAAATGCCATCAACCTCCGTGGTGTCTGGTTGTGTATGAAGTATCAGTTGCAGCAGATGCGTGGGCAGGGCAGCGGCGCCATCGTCAACAACTCATCGTTGGGCGGTCTGGTCGGCGTCCCCGGGCGCGCGGCCTACCATGCCGCCAAGCATGGGGTTGTGGGGATGACCAAGAGTGCTGCTCTGGAGTACGCAGAGCGTGGCGTGCGCATCAATGCGATCTGCCCCGGCATCATTGAAACGCCGATGGTCGCAGGCATGCTGGAAGGCGAGACCGAGATCATGAACGAGATGATGCGTGATGTGCCGATTCGCCGACTGGGCGCCGCTCAGGAAGTTGCCGACGCGGTGCTCTGGCTCTGCAGCCCGGGTTCGCGCTTCATCATCGGTGTGGCGTTGCCGGTTGATGGTGGCTACACCGCCCGCTAAACAAGGAGGACTGCACGATGAAACATCCCTATCTGAAAGCCGCAGCCTGTCTGCTCGCCCTGCAAGCCACCCTGACTTGGGCCGACGAGCCCGCTGCTGCACAGCAGCTCACCCGGGCTGGTGAGCAGGCGTCAATCGCCGGACCGGAGCAATTCTTTACCGGGCAGGCACGCATCGATCCGCTGTGGGCGGCTGACGCCGACCTCAATACGTCCGGCGCGCTGGTGACTTTTGAGCCGGGTGCGCGCTCGGCATGGCACACCCATCCCGCAGGCCAGCGTCTGGTGGTTACCTCGGGCGTCGGACTGACCCAAGAGTGGGGCAAGCCAGTGCAGGTGATTCGCCCCGGCGATGTGGTCAACTGCCCGCCGGGCGTCAAACACTGGCATGGCGCCGCGCCTACCACCGCCATGACCCATATCGCGGTCACCGCGACTAAGGATGGCAATAACGTGAACTGGATGGAGAAGGTATCCGATGAGCAGTATGTCGACCCGCGTGCCCAGTAAGCCGGGTGCCCTGTTTCGTACGCTGGCCCTGATCCTGGGGCTGGCTGCGCCTGCCACCGCCGTCCTTGCACAGGAGAACGCGAGCATGAATAACACAGCAACCGAAATCCCCGCCAGTCAGGCTCTGAGCGTGCGTCAGCAAGCCATCATTCCCGTTGCCGCTTTCGCCGCCGCCGGCGACATCAGCGGTCTGAACACAGCGTTGAATCGTGGTCTGGATGCTGGCATGACGATCAGTGACGCCCGCGAAGTACTGGTGCAACTGTATGCCTACGCAGGCTTTCCACGCAGCCTGAACGCCCTTGGCGAACTGATGAAGGTAGTCGAACAACGCAAGCAGCAAGGCATCGAAGACGCGCCCGGCAGCGAGCCGCGCAAAGCCGCGCCCAAGGGCGATGCGTTGCTAGCTACCGGTACCGCAAACCAGACTGAACTGGTGGGTGCGACCGTCTCTGGTCCGCTGTTCGACTTTGCTCCAGTGGCCAATGAGTATCTGAGAACCCATTTGTTCGGCGATATTTTTGAGCGCGACAATCTGGACTGGCAGAGCCGTGAGTTGGCCACCGTTGCCATGCTGTCAGCCATCCCCGGCGCAGAGTCGCAGCTGCTGTCGCACATGAACATGAGTATGAATACCGGCGTGACCGCAGCTCAGCTCGCACAGTTGTGCGATGTGCTGGCCGAGCAGGTTGGCCAGACGCAAGCTGACGTAGCTCGTAACGCACTACAGAAACACCTCGCAAACCGTTGATCTGTATCGTCATGTCTGCTTGTGGCAGTGCTGCAATTAGACATGACGCCTGCTAGCCGTTGTCGTTCCGCCAACTGAGGATTTGCCATTTTGAAACAGGGCGAGGGTGTGTCATTCGTGGGGGCCAGCCTGTCGTTGCTGGTGATCTACGCTGCCTCTGCAACGCCGATACCGCTCTACGGCCTGTACCGCGAAGCAGACGGCCTGAGCTACGGCGACCTGTCGCTGAGCGCAGTGGTTTATTTTGTCGGCGCGGTCAGTGCACTGCTGGTCTTCGGCAGACTGTCCACGCATCTCGGACGCCGACCGGTATCGCTGCTGGCATTGCTGCTGGCCGCAATCGCCTGCGTCATTCTGATGACTGTTCACAGCGCCCAGCCACTGCTGTTTGGGCGTTTACTGCAGGGGCTTTCCTGCGGGCTGGCGTCAACCGCGATGACCGCGTGGCTGGTTGATACGGCCCCGGCCTCACGCAATTGGCTGGCACCGGCGATCATCAGTTGCGGCCCGATGACCGGCCTGACACTCGGTGGGCTGAGTTCTGGCGCATTGGTCGATCTGGCGCCGTTACCGCGCTTGTTGCCGTTTATCGGCGTCCTCGTACTGATGCTTGGCTGCTCGTTATTGTTGTTCACCGGGCGCGAGACGGTCACTCGTCAGCTGGGCGCACTGGCGTCGCTGCGTCCCCGCGTTGCGCTGCCTGACAGCGCCCGCAAGGCCTTTCCGGTAGCAGCGTGGGCCTTTGTCTGCACGTGGGCGCTGGGTGGGTTTTATCAGGCCTTTGGCCCGGCGATGGCGCGCGAACAGCTGCATTCCAGCAGCGCGCTGGCAGCCGCTCTGGTGTTTGCCTCCGTTATGGCGCCCAGCCTGATTGGTGCCTGGCTGGCAGGGCGGGTAGCTCCGGTCAGGGCGCAGTACGTTGGCATGTTGGTCTTCACTGTGGCGCTCGGCTGTGTATTGCTGGCCTTGAGCAAGGGGCAGTTGCCGCTGTTTCTGATTGCCAGCGCGTTTGCCGGTATGGGGCAGGGCGCAACACTGAGCGGCAGCATTCAAACGCTGGTGGCCGACATTACGCTGCAAGAGCGCGCTGGCGTGCTGGCGGCCATCTATGCCACCTCCTACAGCGGCGCAGCCATTCCCACCTTGATCGCCGGACGTATGGCCAGCCACTTCTCACTGCTGCAGGTGGCAACCGGCTATGGCGTGTTCGCCTGTGTCGGCTGTGTGGCGATCAGCTGGTTGCTGCTGCAGCGCAAGCGGCGGGTATCATGAGCGCTGCAGGGCAGGTGTGTGAGTAGGTGCAGCGGAACATGGGTCATCGGGACCGGCGGTTTTCCGGGCTGAGCATCCTCGGCAAGGCCGCTGGCGTACGCAACACTTCGTGGTATTGCGTGCGCTCAGTCTATTCATTATGAGAGACGATACTTGAGGAAACAGGATGCGCATTCACATCGTGCTTGGCGACCAGACCCTGTCTGCGACCCTGAACGGCTCAGCAGCAGCCAAGGCTTTTGCAGACCAGCTGCCGCTGGAGCTGCAGCTGGATGACTACCACGGGATCGAAAAGATCGCCGATCTGCCGGAACGGCTGCCCACCAGTGGATCACCCGCCGGTATGGACCCCGACGTGGGTGATATCACGTACTACGCCCCTTGGGGCAATCTGGCTATCTTCTACCGTGACTTCGGCTATGCCAGCGGCCTGATCCATCTGGGCCGCATCGACGGCAGCATGGACGATTTGTCCGTCAAAGGCTCACTGCTGGTGCGCATCGAGCGGGCTGACGGTAACTGATCCGTCGTTTAGGTGGCCAGCGCGCGCTCAGCGACGCTCGGCTGCCTCCAGTCGGCGCAACAGCAGGACGCTGAGGGCGCCGACCACGAGCAGCAGCGCACTGACTGCAAAGGTCAGTTGATAACCAAGCTGATCGAACAGCACACCACCCAGGGTCGACCCCAGGCCGATGGCCAGTTGCACAAAGGCAACCATCAGTCCGCCGCCTGCTTCAGTGTCGTCGGTCATTGCGCCAGCCACCCAGGCCCACCAGCCGACGGGGGCTGCGGTGGCGATAAAGCCCCAGCCCGCCAGCAGCAGCGTAACCGTCAGCAGATTACCGGCGAACTGGATCAACAGCACGGCAATGACTGCCAGCAGGGCGGGCATCAGACAGAGCGTCAGCTGCAGGTTCCACTGCAAAAACCGGTTGATCAGTGTGGTGCCAACAAAGCCGGCAATGCCCATCAGCAACAGGATTGAGGACAAGGTGTAGGCGTCGACTCCAGCCGTTATTTCCAGATAAGGCCGTATGTAGGTGAACAGCACAAACTGACCGGCGAACAGCAGGGCCGTGCCGCTGTAGCCGAGCAGGATGCGCTTGCGCCCCAGCGGTCGGAAGATGGCGGTCAGGGGCTTGCTGTTGCTGTCAGCCGCCATGGACGGCAGGCGCGCCCACTGCCAGATCAGTGTGACTGTGGCTACCGGGGCAAGGCAAAGGAAGGCACCACGCCAGCCGATCACGCTGCCCAGATAACTGCCCAGTGGCGCTGCGAGCACCATCGCCAGTGCGTTGCCAGCGTTGAAGATGGCAAGCGCTTTGGTCACTTGTTCTGTGGGCACCAGGCGCACGGCTGCTGCTGCCGACAGTGACCAGAAACCGCCAAGCGCGACTCCGACCAGAACACGACCGGCCATGTACAGTGCGTAGCTGTCGGCGACGCCAACCAGAATCGCTGAGAGCACCATGATGACAGTCAGGCCCAACAGCAAGGCCCGGCGGTTGAGGTTGCCGGCCAGTGACGATATCGACAGCGCGGTCAGCAGGGCAAACAGTCCGGACATCGCAATGCCTTGCCCCACAGCCCCTTCGCTGACAGCAAGATCGGCAGCCATGGGCGTCAGCAGGCTGACTGGCAGAAACTCAGACGCCACCATCGCAAAGGCGCAAAGCGACATCGCCCAGACAGCGCCCCAGTTGGCGTTTGCCGTGGATGAGGCAGGCTGTGGCGCAAGGGCGTCAAGGGTGGGTTCGCTGGGAACGGTCATAGGAAAACTCGTATGGGTGTGGCTGCCACGGTGAGGACAGGCGACAGAAAAAAATGCGCCGCGGCAGTATGCAGGCTGCCGCGGCGCCGGGTTCCAGCCAGATGGCTGGCTGGTCTCAGGCGAGATGCTGTTCGAAGAACGAAGTCAGCTTTTCGAACGGGATGATATCCATTTGGTCGTACAGGTCGGTGTGATTGGCACCGGGGATGATCATCAGCTCTTTCGGCTCGGCAGCGGCTTCATAGGCGGTCTCACTGAAGTAGCGCGAGTGGGCAATTTCGCCATGCACCAGCAGAAGCGGGCGCGGCGCGATTTCGGCGATATAGGTCAGGATCGGCATGTTCATGAACGACAGCGGCGTGGTCAGCGACCAGGAGGCGTTCGAGTTGATCGCACGCGGATGGAAGCCGCGCTCAGTCGACTTGTAGTAGTCGGCATACTCAACCACAAACTGCGGCTCACCACCGGACAGTTCCAGCGATACCGGACCGTAGGCAGGGCTACCGTTTTCAGCATCAGCCCAGCGCTGCTGGCCCAGTTGTTCGAGGGTCGCGGCGCGTTGCTCCGGGGTAACACTGTCGTTGTAGCCCTTGGACATGACGCGGGTCATGTCATACATCGTGCTGGCAACCACCGCTTTGACGCGCTTGTCGATGGCCGCAGCGTTCAGCGCCATGCCGCCCCAGCCGCAGATTCCGATCATGCCGATGCGCTGGCGATCGACGGTCGGCAGCAGGCCGACAAAATCAACGGCTGCACTGAAGTCTTCGGTGTTGATGTCTGGCGAGGCGACATTACGTGGTTCGCCGCCGCTTTCACCAGTGTAGGAGGGGTCGAAGGCCAGGGTTACGAAGCCGCGTTCGGCCAGCGTCTGCGCGTACAGCCCGGACGATTGTTCTTTCACTGCGCCAAAGGGGCCGCTGATGACAATCGCAGCCAGCTTGCCGCTGGCATTTTTCGGCTGGTACAGGTCGGCAGCCAGGGTAATGCCATAGCGGTTTCTGAAAGCGACCTTGGCGTGGTCTACCTTGTCGCTCTTGGCGAAGGTCTTGTCCCAATCAGCGCTGAGCTGAATATCCGCTTGGGCATGGGCAACGCTAGCCACCAGGCCGCTAAGGCCCATGGTGGTGAGCGCTGCGCCGGTCATTTTTAACAAATCTCTGCGTTCCACTTGAGCGTTCTCCTGTGCGGTTGAGGAATTACCGATTACGTTATCTGTAGTCATCGTCAGTACTCCGATTGTGCAGTTACGATCAGTCGGTCAGAAAGCGCAGTGCGTCAGTCATCAGGCACGTGATGATTGGCGTGCAGAGCCGAGACAGGCGCTTCGGTTTAACTATCAGTCGAGTTGTATTATCCGAACCAAGCAGCCAGCAGGGTTATATCGATCCTTTGCCGTCATTGCCCGATCCGATGATCAGGCAAGATTTAGCATGGTGTTTCCGCTGCGCAGGAGTAAGCTTGGTCAGGTAGGGGCGCAGCCCCTGAAAGCACAGATCTGATTTGAGAGCGGGAGGCCGTCAGGGTGAACTCGATCAGCAGTAACCTCGCACCGCTGCAGAGGCTGGTGGAGACAGTAGAGCGCCACACCCGTGGTCTGCAGGACTGCGCTACGGCCATTGCCGGGCTTAACCTTTTCCGTCGGGAGGCACCGACACCACCGGCGTTCTGTCTGATCAAACCAAGCATCGTGCTGGTAGTTCAGGGCAACAAGCAGGTACTGGTGGGCGAGGAGCATTACCCCTATGACATTTCACGGTTTCTGGTGACCTCGCTGGAGTTGCCGGCGCGCTCGGAAACCCTGGTCGCCAGCCCGGAGCAACCCTGCCTGGGTCTCAATCTGGAGCTTGATGGTCGTCTGATTACCGAAATGGTGGCCCATGGCGAGGTGCCTCCCGCGCCTGCCGGTGTCGCAGGTAGCTGTGTCGGTATCGGCCAGGCCACCGCACAGATACTGGAGCCGTTCAGCCGACTGATGCAGCTGCTGGATGAGCCAGCGGCACAAGCCGCCTTGCTGCCGGGAGTGATGCGGGAAATTCACTACCGTCTGCTGACCAGTGATCAGGGCGGGCGTCTACGGCAGATTGCCTCTATTGAGGGGCAGGGCTACAAGATAGCCAAGGCCATTGATTGGCTTTGCCTGCATTTTGCCGAACCACTGCGTATCGAAGAGTTGGCGGCGTCAGTGCACATGAGCGCACCCACCTTTCACAGCCACTTCCGCCGCCTGACCGGAATGAGCCCGCTGCAATATCAGAAGTGGTTACGTTTGAACGAGGCCAAACGCTTGATGCTCAGTGACCACCTGGAAGCGGCCAGCGCCGCCTATCAGGTCGGCTATGAAAGCCCCTCGCAGTTCAGCCGCGAATACAGCCGTCTATTCGGAGCACCGCCAAAGCGGGACATCGAGGCAATGCGTGGGTTAGCTGCGAGCTGACTGACGGCGGCAGTTTGCCGGTCGGCTCGAACCAGAGAGATCAGCACTCGGCAGACGACGTTCTCAGTGTGAGTGCAAGGCCAGAACTGAAGGGCTGCACGGAGGGCCGAGCTGTGTTGCAGCAGTCAATGCTTTACGCTGGAGCTGCTTTTGATGGCTGCCCTCTCGGCGGCCTCACCGAAGCCGACCTGTGACCACAAACGTCTGGCGTTAGCCGCGCAGTCCATATCGTCAGGCTTTTCCTCGACCTGGGTCAGTACTTTCTGCAGCTGGGCTTTGCTGTCGGCAAGCCGCTGCTGGATGTCTTCGATATCCTGAATCTTCTGCCGCAAGGCGCTGGTCAGTGCTTGATGGTTCCATTGGGTGAGATCGGAGGGGAGCAAGGCGCGCAGTTCATCCAGACTGAAGCCGGCTTTCTGGGCCGAGGTAATCATGCCGAGTACCAGCACCGCTTCGGGCGGATAGCTGCGATAGCCATTGGATTGCCTTTTCACCGTTTTCAGCAGGCCGATGCGCTCGTAAAACCGAATGCGAGACGGCGCCAAACCGGTTTGTTCTGCGAGTTCGCCAATTTTCATCGTGGGCTCCTGTGGTGTCCCGCCGCTGCCGCTGCAGCAGGCAAGATCAGTTCGGCGGCGCCGATGGCGCCAGCCCGGCCAGTGTATACCGGTCAGGCTGGCGTTCGGGTAGTTAGGTGTTCTGCAATGTGCTCACCGGTCTCACTGTCATAGACATCGCTGTCTCAGGGCGCTGAATCGCGGGTGGCAACGACACCGAGGTTGGTGCCATCGTGTGGCTTGTCGGGTAACGGGTGAGCCGGGCAATGCTCAGCACACCCGGCCTTTGCACCCGTAGCTGCAGCTGTCGCCTGTCATCATCTGTCAAGCCGCTGGCGGCCGGGTGGTGCATCATTCGGAAAACTCCAGCCAACTACAAGAGAGAAACAATATGGCAACGGTGACAGATACCTTCGATTTTATCGTTATCGGCGGTGGTCCCGGCGGTTGTGTCAGTGCGGCGCGCTTGAGTGAAGTGCCGGACTGTCAGGTATTGCTACTGGAGGCCGGCCCTGATCGGCGCGGCCTGCTGGCAGACAATCTGGCTATGGGAACGCTGGCATTCGTGCCGCGCAAAGGCAGCAACAACTATGGCTTGAGCACCGAGGCGGACGCTGGTCTCAATGGGCGCAGCGATTTCCATCCGCTCGGGCGCGGCCTCGGCGGCGGTTCCACTATCAATACACTGATGTACATGCGTGGCAACCAGCAGGACTACGACGACTGGGCTGCCATGGGCAACCCTGGCTGGTCGTGGGCTGAGGTGCTGCCGTACTTTCGCAAGTCAGAGAACAATCAGACCTTTCGCGACGATCCGCTGCACGGTACGGATGGGCCGATGTGGGTAGAAGAGCCCCGCACAGGTAATCCTTACCAGGATGTGTGTATTCAGGCCTGCGCTGAGGCGGGGCTACCCCATAACACTGACCTCAACGGCGTCAGCCAGGAAGGCTGTCGACGTACCCAGGTGTTTATGAAAAACGGGGTCCGCTATGGGGTTGGCAAGGCCTATATCCACCCGGTATTGGATCGTCGCCCCAATCTGCACCTCTGGACCGAGACCCAATGCACGCGGATCATATTCGAGGGTAAACGGGCCGTTGGTGTAGAGATTGAACAGCAGGGCCAGCGTCGCATCGTCCGCTGTCGTAAGGAGGTGATTGTCGCCGGTGGCGGCATCCTCTCGGCCAAGTTGCTGCAGCTTTCCGGTGTTGGCGATCCGCAGTGGCTCGAGCCATTAGGGATCGACACGGTTCACGCGCTGCCGGCAGTCGGCAAACACCTGCAGGATCACGCCGACGTGATCATGGCGTTTCACATTCCCGGCGATACGGATTTGATCGGTGGATCGCCCAAGGCGGCGGGTGTGATGTGGAAGGGCTGGAAGGACTGGAAGCGCGATGGCACGGGTCGCCTGGCGACCAATTTTGTTGAGGTAACCGGGTTTATGAGCCTGACGCCGCAATCGCGCAAGCCGGAGATTCAGTACGAGTTTGTAAACGCGATAGCGAGCAGCCACGGCCGCAAGATGGACCTGCGGCACGGCATGTCTGTGCATGTGCTGCTGCTGCACCCGCAGAGCCGGGGCACGGTACAACTTGCCAGCACCGATCCGCACGCCGATCCGCTGGTCCAGTTCAACTACTTCAGTGATCCGCAGGACCTGGCGACCATGGTCGAGGGGCTCAAACGCGTACACGCGATCATGACCCAGACTCCAACCTTCGCCGAGCGCATCAAGCGTGACCTGCGCACTGCACACTGCCGTACCGACGCCGACTGGGAGCAGTTTGCCCGCAACGCTGCTGGCACCAACTATCATCCGGTTGGCTCCTGCCGTATGGGGGCGGACGCCGCTGATTCGGTAGTCGATGCGCGCCTGCGCGTGCATGGTTTGGAGGGCTTGCGCGTAGTGGATAGCTCGGTGATGCCGCGTATCGTCGGCGGCAACACCATGGCACCGTCGATCATGATTGGCGAGAAGGGCGCCGAAATGATCCGTGAGGACTGGCAGCTGCCGCTGGCGTCCACCCCGGCGGACTACCAAACAGTAGTCTCCGCTTCTGTGGCAGCCGCCCGCGCGGGCTGAGCCGATTGCCAGCAGCTGCACTCGCTGGCAATTGCCCCCAGTCGTTCGCGAGCGCCGCGCATCGGCGTTACACAGCTTTGCATAGTTCACATCGCGGTCCTTAAGCTCCAGAGAACGCAGCTTCGATTCCGAGGCTGCATCTCACTTGAGAACAGATGCACCTCTGCTCGCAGTCTGGGTTCAACGACAAATGCTGCGATCCTCTGGTTGCTCTTGCGTTCGCTCATGACAGATGGGGTATGGTGTTTCAGGACTGGGTAGATCCTGCGAAGTCGCGGCGCCTAGTGCCGGTAGCATATTTGGATTAGCGCAGCGATAAACGGGCAGGCGAACTGCAATTACGGTGGCACGACGAGTTGGAGGATGGATGAAGCAACGTAACAGTGGGGACGTTCCTCCAAGTGATTCAGGTCGTGGGCCTCGGTTTATCGATTGGCGCCCCACGCGTCTGGCAGCAATGTTGGTGGCGTTTGGCGCGGCGGCGCGGGCGGCGGTGACGGGGTCATTCCGGCCGGTGTTGCCGACCTATCCCGAGTCTGCGCAGTTTCGCGGTGAGCGTTTTCGCAACAAGCTGGCGCGCACGCCGATCAGCCTGCGCCAGGGGTTGGCGATCTGGCGGGATTTTCTGTTCAACAAGCCGGATGGCACCGTACCTGATCGCGTGATTCCGGTGCAGCCGCTGACCCGCGCGGACCTGATGGCGGCACCGGACAACAGCGTCTGGCGACTGGGGCACTCCAGCCTGGTCTTCAAGCTCAATGGCGAGTTTTGGCTGACCGATCCGGTGTTCAGCAAGCGCGCCTCGCCGGTTCAGTGGTTTGGGCCAAAGCGTTTTCACGCGCCGCCGATCTCGATTGCCGAGTTGCCGCCGATCAAGGTCGTGGTGCTGTCGCACAACCATTACGACCATCTGGACCACGCTGCGATTAAGCAACTGCAACACAAGGTAGAGCACTTCATTACGCCCCTTGGCGTTGGTGCCACGTTAGTACGTTGGGGTGTCCCGCCGGGCAAGGTTCGCGAGCTGGACTGGTGGGAAGAACTGAATATTGGCAGCGTACAGGCTATTGCCACGCCGGCTCAGCACTTCTCCGGTCGCGGGTTCTCGGATGGCAATCGTACCCTCTGGTGTTCCTGGGTGATCAAGCAGCCGGGCTTTAACCTGTTCTTCAGTGGCGATACCGGCTACTTCGATGGCTTTCGCGAGATTGGCGAGCGGCTGGGGCCATTCGATATCGCCTTTATGGAAACCGGTGCCTACAACCCGCGCTGGGAATACGTGCACATGCTGCCGCAGCAGACCATGCAGGCGTTTCTCGATCTCAAGGCCCGCTGGCTGTATCCGATTCACAACGGCACCTTTGACCTGTCGATGCACACCTGGGAAGACCCGTTCGAGCAAATCTCCGAGTTGGCAGCTGAGCGTGGTATTGCGCTGACGACGCCGCTGATGGGGCAGCATCTGGACATGACCGAGCCACACGCAGGTAGCCTGTGGTGGCGGCCTGTCTAAATGGGCTGATGTTGCATTTCGGTCGTACCGAACTAGGCTGACATAGTGAGATGGATGGCATATTGCTAGTGCGGTTGCACTGGTGTTCGCGACGGACAGCGCGTACTCCCCCAGCAGATGGTCTAGCCGAACATGTCCACGTTCCTTGACGTAAACCTGCCGAGTCGCGATCAATTGTTGTCGATTATTCGCATTCAAAGCGAGATCGCGCGACAGGGTACGGCACTGTGTCAGGTGATGTCCGTCATCGTTGAACGCTGTCTCGATCTCATTGCTGCCGATGGCGCGGTGATCGAGTTGGCCGAGGATCAGGAAATGGTCTATCGCGCTGCATCGGGCATCGCTGCCGGGCAACTCGGGCTACGCCTGGATTTGCGTCGAAGCCTGTCGGGGTTGTGTGTCCTGAGCGGCGAAACTCAGCGCTGTTCTGATACCGAAACCGACGATCGGGTTGATCGCGCTGCCTGCCGTCGCATGCAGATCCGCTCCATGCTGGTGATGCCGCTGCAGCACAACGGCTCGACCGTTGGCGTACTCAAGGTCATCTTCAAAACCGTCGATGCGTTTACGCTGGCTGACGAAGCGGTACTGGGCTTGCTTGCGGAGGTGCTGGGCGCTGACATGTTCTTCGCCGCGAAATATGCCAGCGACGACCTCTATTACCGCGCCACCCATGACGAGATGACCGGCGTTGCCAACCGAGCGCTGTTCTTTGATCTTGCCCGCAACGAGTTGCTACGTCTGCAGCGCCAAAGCGCCGAGTTCGGCTTGCTGATGCTGGATATGGACGGGCTGAAAGACATCAACGACAACTATGGGCACCTGGCCGGTGATGCCGCCATTCGCGAGGTCGCAACGCGGGCCGGTGCCGCACTGCGAAAGTCAGACACCCTCGCCAGATTGGGCGGCGATGAGTTCGCCGTTTTGCTTCAGCCGATTGGTAAACCCAACGATATAGAGGTCAGCGCAGAGCGGCTGCGGCAGGCCATCTGTCAGCCTTTTCAGTTCGGCGCAGCGCTGTTGAATCTCTCGGTAAGTGTTGGGGCATCGGTTGCAAGCCGTGACGATGCGGATCTTGATGCCCTGATCGACCGCGCAGACAAGGCGATGTACAGCGAAAAGCGAGAGCGTAAGCGCCGAGTGTCAATGCACTGACCTGGACAGAGCTGAGCGTTCTACATTTTTTTCACATCTGCTCGACATCCACTTAACAAACGCTCACGTACATTCACCTCACTTTTGTCATTTCCAGTCAGGTGTGCCGTGATCAGATCGATTTTCAAGCGAATGGCCTTGAGCCGAAATGTACTGACGATGCTGGTAGCGCTGTGGCTGATGGTGACGGTAAACCTGCCATTTTGGCGCACTGTATGGCAGGGCGTGGGCGGGCTCAGCAACGACAGCACGCTGTTTCTGCTGAGCCTGCCATTGTTTGTGTGGATCTGGTTATACGTGCTGCTGAGCCTGTTGGCCTGGGGGCGCCTGACCAAGCCGGTGCTGGTGGTGATGGTGCTGGTCTCTGCTGCCGCCAGCTACTTCATGCTCAGCTATGGCATCGTGATCGACTACACCATGCTTACCAATGCCGTGCAGACGGATACGGCAGAGGCGACTGAACTGTTCAGTGGGCACCTGCTGCTGTGGCTGCTGGGACTGGGCGTGATACCTGCGCTGCTGATCAGCAAAGCGCCGATACGCTCCCTGACCTGGAAGCGTGAACTGGCCGGCAAGTTGGGTACGCTGGTGGTGGTGCTGGGGGTGTTTGGCGGTGTGGTCATGAGCCTGTACCAGCCATACGCCTCATTGATCCGTAATCACCGTGAAGTGCGCTTGCTGCTGGTGCCCTCTAACGTCGTCGGCGCAGTGCACGGCTATATCAAGCATGAGCTTGCTGGCCCTGCGACGCTGACTACCGTGGGCCTGGATGCGCACCGTATCACTAAGGTCACGGCCAATCATCGTCCACGTGTCACTGTCGTGGTGGTTGGCGAAACCGCGCGTGCGGCGAACTTTTCCCTTAATGGCTATGAGCGCCTTACCAACCCGGAGCTGTCGCAGCGTGACGTAATCAACTTCCCCAACGTGTCCTCGTGTGGCACCGCCACGGCGGTTTCAGTGCCCTGCATGTTTATGGATGTGGGCAAGGCTGACTACAAGGATTCGATGGCTGGTAATCGTGAAGGCTTGCTGGATGTGCTGCAGCGCGCCGGAGTCGACGTTCTCTGGCGAGATAACAATTCTGGCTGCAAGGGCGCCTGCGACCGTGTGCCAACGGAGGACGTATCGCACCTGCATCTTGATGAGCTGTGCGGTGACGGTGAATGCCACGATGAAGCGCTGCTGAACAACATGCAGGCTTACCTTGATGGCCTGACGCGCGACACCGTGGTGGTGCTGCATATGAAAGGCAGCCATGGGCCGGCGTACTTCAAGCGTTACCCGGCAGCCTTTGAACGCTTTACCCCGGTCTGCAAGGAGGTCGAGCTGGATCGCTGTGATGCGCAAAGCATCGTCAACGCCTATGACAACACCCTGCTGTACACCGATCACGTGCTGGCTTCGGTGATCGATCTGTTGAAGGGCAATGCGGCGCGCCTGGATACGGCAATGCTGTATATGTCAGACCACGGCGAGTCACTGGGCGAGCATCGTCTGTATCTGCACGGATTGCCCTATGCCATGGCACCAAGTGAGCAGACCCACATCCCGATGGTGCTGTGGTTTTCCGAGGGCATGCAGCGCAGTAGCGGTATTACCGACGATTGCCTGCGCCAGACTGCTACCCATGCGTTCTCCCACGACAATCTGTTCCATTCGGTTATCGGCTTGATGGGTGTGAATACGTCGGTCTACAACCCGCAGATGGACATCTTCCGCGAGTGCGTGCCTGACACGGTCGTGCAGCAGGGCGGTGACAACGGAGCGGCGGTCAACTGATCAGGAATATGCTGGATATCGCCGCTGCGAGGCCGCGGCCAGGCGTCGCAGCGGCGATATCCGCCGTCAGCTCTTGCGAATCAGATAGATTCCGGCGATCACCAGTGCGGTGCCGCCAAGCTGCACCCAGGTTAACGGCTCTGCCAGCAGCAACCAGCTGAAGAAGATTGTCATCACCGGGCCGAGCATGCCCACCAATACCGTTGGGGCTGCGCCGATGCGCTGGATTGCGCCAGACTGGAAGAAAATCGGCAGCACGGTCGAGAACAGGGCCATCGCTGCGCAATAGACGTAGATCGGCAGCGGCTGAATCAGGTCACTGAGCGGGTTGGTCACCACAAAGTGCAGCTGCGCTGCCAGAATCGACACAATCAGCGCCAGAATCGAGAACCGCGCCGCTCCCAGCTTGCCGATGGACACCTCCGCAAAGGCGGTGTAGCAGGCATAAGAAACCGCCGATGCGAACACCAGCGCCGCGCCAAGCCAGGGCGCCGAGCTGTCATCGGCAAGCTGGTGATCGCTGACAAATACCAGACTGACCCCCGCGTAGCAGAGCACCAGCGCAGCAATCAGCTGTGGGCTGGCTTTCTTATCGAGAAACAGCAAACCAATGAGAATGGTGATGGTCGGGTAGGTAAACAGAATGACCCGTTCCAGCCCGGCAGAGATGTACTGCAAACCGGCGAAATCCAGAATCGACGCACCGTAGTAGCCGGTCAGGCCGAGAAAAATCAGCAGTGCCCAATCCTTGCGATCAAGGCTGGGGCCAGTGCGCAGGTAGGCATAACCACTGAGCAGAAACATCGGCAGTGAGAACAGCATGCGCAACGAGAGCAGGGTGATCGCGTCGACCGGCGCGGCAAGGTACGCCAGCTTGACGAAAATAGCCTTGAACGAGAAGCCAAACGCGGCGAGGACCGCGAGCAGCAGGCCGATCTGGCGAGGCGTAAGTGTAGTGCGGGTCATGAGGGGCTCTGCGAGTCGTATTCAATAGCTTGGATGCTATTCTTCTGCTAGCACTTGTAGAATTGCGTTTTCACCATCCAAGCGTTCGTTTTTTTCGAATTCATATGAAATACAGCCTGACTGACCTGCGTCTGTTCATTGCCATTGCCGAATGTGAAAGCCTGACTCATGGGGCCGAGCGAGCCTTTTTGGCACCGTCTTCGGCCAGCCATCGCATCAAGATGCTGGAGGCCGCTCTGGGCACCACCTTGTTGCGCCGTCGCTCGCGTGGTGTGGAGTTGACGCGGGCCGGGGAGATATTTCTGCGCCACGCGCGACAGGTATTTGCTCGGCTGGAGCAGATGCACTCCGACCTCGCGCCCTTTGCCGAAGGGGTGCAGGGGCATGTGCGGCTTTGGGCGAATACCCATGCGATTCACAGTTACTTGCCCGATGATCTGGCGGCCTTCCTGGCGAGCCACCCGCAGGTGAGTGTCAACCTGGAAGAACACACCAGTT
The DNA here is from genome assembly GCA_038114645.1 of Pseudomonadaceae bacterium. Taxonomy (GTDB): domain Bacteria; phylum Pseudomonadota; class Gammaproteobacteria; order Pseudomonadales; family Pseudomonadaceae; genus Halopseudomonas. Next base: position 37,872 of record JAYNRF010000005.1, read on the forward strand.
CGGATATTCTGGCGGGCGTTGCGCGTGGTGATGCCGAGATCGGCATCGTGGCAGGCTATGACGATTATCAGGAAGTGGATCTGCTGCCGTATCGTGCTGACCGTCTGGTGCTGATCACTGACCCCGCGCATCGGCTGGCTGGCAAGCAATCGCTGGCGTTTGCGCAGGTGATCAGCGAGCCCTTTGTCATGCTGCATGCCGGTTCCGCCATTCACACCTTCACCATGAATACCGCGTCCAGTATGGGCACGCACCTGAACGTGCGGGTGCAGGTCAACAGTTTCGAGGCAGTGTGCCGCATGGTTGCCGCTGGTGTTGGCATCGGGCTGGTACCGCGTGAAGCGGTGAAACTGTCAGGCCGCCTGCCGCTCTCCATCATCGAAGTAGAAGACAGCTGGGCGCAGCGCGACCTCAAGATCTGCACTAGCCGCAAGACGCCGGTTTCCTCTTTTGCCCACGCGCTGATCGATCATTTGCTGGCTGAATAGGCCGCAAACAGCGCACCGCTGAGTCCGGTAATTGGCAGGATCGTCTGCTTCAGGACGGTTTCCAGCCAATGCAGCGCCTCTACAATGGGACATAGCCTTGGCTGGGCACCTGCTCGGTCAGCTCACCATTGAAGTCCATCTGCGCGCGCAGTTACGGCGCGTCGGCCAATAAAGACAAGAGAGGGCGCATATGAGTCAGCGGGTTCTGTCCGGCAATAGCGAGTACCTCAAGAGCGGTTACGCCAAGGCGTTTCCCTCGAACGCAGGCAGTCAGGATGCGGTCGACAGCGCCGAACTCAATCGCCTGCACGACGGCCTGATGCGCGATGGTTACGTAATCCTAGAGCGCATTGTGCCCGAAGAGCAGATTGACCAGATCGCCGCAGAGCTGCGCACGTTGTTGCCGGAAAACTGTGGCCGTAATGGCTTTGAAGGCACGCTGACCCAGCGCATTTATGCAGTCATCTCCAAAACACTGGCTTGCAACCCGCTGGTGGAACACCCGCTGGTTCTGGGATTGCTAGACTTGGTGTTGGCGCCGAATTATCTCCTGTCTCAGTTGCAGGTGATCAATATCCTGCCGGGCGAGCGGTCGCAACCGCTGCATCATGATGACGCTTTCTATCCGGTACCGCGCCCGCGTCCGCACTTTGGCGCAGCCACCATCATTGCGATGGACGACTTTACTGCCGACAACGGTGCGACCGTAGTGATTCCTCGTAGCCACACCTGGGACGGTCATGCACCGACGCCAGATGACTGCAAACAATCCATCTCGGTGATCATGCCCAAAGGCTCGATGGTGCTGTTTCTCGGCACTCTCTGGCATGGCGGCGGTGAAAACCGTAGCGCCGCCGCGCGACTGGCGGTGACTGCTCAGTACTGCGAGCCGTGGGCGCGGCAGCAGGAAAACTTCAGCCTCTCTGTGCCGCTGGCGCGCGCCCGGGAGTGCAGCCCGCATATTCAGCGGATGCTGGGTTACTCGATTCACCCGCCGTTCATGGGCATGGTCAACGGGATGCACCCGCGGCGTTTGCTCGAAGACACGCCTGAGTAACCAGGGCATTCATTCATCGTTCACCAAGAAGCGTTAGGGATATGGCTACAGAAGGTTTGATTTACCCGCTGACAGCGCCGGAACAGGGCGCAGCATTGGAGGTGCAGCCGGGTGTGCTGTGGATTCGCATGCCGCTGCCGTTCAGGCTGGATCACGTGAACCTCTGGGCGCTGCGTGACCACGATGGCTGGGCTGTTATCGATACCGGCGTCTGGACCAAGCAGGCGATGGGCGCCTGGGAGCAGTTGTTTGTTGGCGCCCTTGGCGGTCTGCCGGTAACGCGGGTGATCTGCACCCACCGTCACGCTGATCACGCAGGGCTGGCAGGGTGGCTGGTCGAGCGCTTCGGCTGTGAGTTGTGGATGCCGCATATCGAGTATCACGCCTGCAATGCTGCGCGGCTGCAGGGCCGCGAGGCGCCGGAGTCGGAGCTGGAGTTCTACCGGCGCGCGGGCTGGAATAATTCGGCACTGGAGTACTTCCGCAGCAACTACGGCGGCATTTCCAGCATGGTTCATCCGCTGCCCGAGCAATTCCGGCGAATCAGCGACGGTGAAGTGTTGAGTATCGGTGAGCATGACTGGCGAGTGATCGTCGGTCAGGGGCATACCTCGGAACACGCCTGCCTCTATTGCGCCGAACTCAAGCTGTTCATTTCGGGCGATCAGGTGCTGCCGCTGATTTCGTCGAACGTCTCCGTGCTTGCGCGTGATCCAGAGGGTAACCCCTTGGGCGAGTGGATGACCTCGATGTTGCGGATTCGCGATTCGGTCAGTGATTCCGCATTGGTACTGCCGTCGCACAATGAGTGCTTTTACGGTCTGCACGCGCGGATCAATGATCTGGTCGAAACCCAGCAGAGCCTGCTGCACAAGCTGCACGACGAGCTGCAGGAATCCCGCCGCAGCGTGGATATTTTCGAGTGTCTGTTTGGCCGGCCCATCGGTATGGGCGATGGGATTGTGCTGTCGCTGGCGACCGGTGAGAGCCGCGCCAACCTCAATTGCCTGATCGCCGAGGGCAGGGTCGAGATGGTACGCGACGCCAGCGGCGTAGAGTGGTATCGCGCCCGCGGCTGAAGACTCAGCCAGGCGAACGCATGCGTGCGAGCCGCTCGCGCATGCCAGCGCTGGCGGCCGGACCAGCGTGCACGCTGCATTGCGCTGGCGACAGGGTGCGGCCGTCGTCCGGATCGGTAAACGCCAATTGCAGACGTTTGCCGCTCTGGCGTTCAACGACCTGCACGCTTTCGCCCTCGGCGGCGTAGTGTCGATTCCCCCAATCGATAAAGGCCATCAGCACCACCGCAAAATCCTCACCCTTGGCGGTCGGCACATACTCGTAGCGCAACGGACGCTGGCTGTAGGGCACCCGCTCGAGCATTCCGGCGTCGACCAGCGCGGTCAGACGGCGGGTGAGCATATTGGGCGCAATGCCTAAACTCTGGGAGAACTCATCAAAGCGGCGCAGCCCCTGCAGCGCATCGCGCATCAGCAGAATACTCCACCACTCGCCGACCTGATCGAGGCTTTGGGCGATGGGGCATTCGGCGTTGGTGAGCTTGGTGCGTTGCATGGCGTTTTCCGTCGATTTGCATTCAGGGCTGGATCAGAATGTTACTTTCATTATGATAGTGATGTCCATCTGCTGTTGGACTTTCCCGAAACGAAGGAGCAGGACTCTGATGAACAAGCGCATTGTGGTCACGGGTATGGGCGCAGTTTCACCGCTGGGCACGGGCGTCGATACCGTCTGGCAACGGCTGACGGCAGGCCAGTCTGGTATCCGCCTGTTGCCGGAAGAATTGATCGGCGACCTGGCGGTACGCATTGGCGGCCAGGTACAGACCGTGGAGCAGGACCAAGCGGGCGGTTTTGATCCAGACCGCTATCTGCCCGCGAAAGAGCAACGCAAGATGGATCGCTTTATCCTGTTTGCCATCGCCGCAGCGCAGGAAGCACTGGCCCAGGCAGGCTGGGCGCCGCAGGACAGCGAAGGGCAGGAGCGTACCGCCACCATCATCGCCTCAGGTACCGGCGGCTTCCCGGCGATGGTCGAGGCGGTGCGCACCACCGACAGCAAGGGGCCGCGCCGGCTGTCGCCGTTCACCATTCCGGCCTTTCTCTGCAACATGGCCGCCGGGCACATTTCGATTCTGAATGGCTTCAAAGGGCCGCTCGGCGCGCCGGTTACCGCCTGCGCGGCGGGTGTGCAGGCGATTGGCGATGCAGCGCGGATGATTCGCGCAGGCGAGGCAGACATTGCCATCGCCGGCGGCGCCGAGGCCTGCATTCATCGCGTCAGTCTCGCGGGTTTTGCAGCAGCGCGTGCGTTGTCCGGCAGCCACAGCGATGCGCCGGAAAAGGCCTCGCGGCCGTTCGATCAGGCGCGCGATGGTTTTGTCATGGGCGAGGGCGCAGGACTCTTGGTGATCGAGTCACTGGAGCATGCCCTGGCACGCGGTGCGACGCCGCTGGCCGAGCTGGTGGGTTACGGCACCAGCGCCGACGCCTACCACATGACCGCCGGCCCGGAAGACGGCAGCGGCGCGCGCCGGGCGATGGAACAGGCACTCAAGCAGGCCGGTGTAACCCCGGAGCAGGTGCAGTACCTCAATGCCCATGCGACCTCGACCCCGGTCGGTGATCAGGGTGAACTCGCGGCAATCAAGGCGCTGTTCGGCACCGGCGCCGGCCCGGCCATCAGCTCCACCAAGTCGGCCACCGGCCACTTGCTGGGTGCGGCTGGCGGGATCGAAGCGGTGTTTACCGTGCTGTCGCTGCGCGACCAGTTGGCTCCGGCGACGCTGAACCTGGACAACCCTGACGAGGCCGCTGCCGGGCTCGACTTGGTACGCGGCAGCGCACGGGAAATGCCGATCGAATATGCGCTGTCGAATGGCTTTGGCTTTGGCGGAGTCAACGCCAGTGTGTTGTTCAAGCGCTGGGCCTCGTAGGGGCACGGCACGCCGTGCCCTAGGGTACAACCGCACGGCACCGTGCCGCATTTGACGGTGTCTCCTAGATCGAACGGGCACAGCATGCTGTGCCCCTACGCATTCTAGTGAGGCGTAAGGAGTAGGGGGCGAAAGGGAAAAATAGATGGAGCGGGCGGCGGCGTGGAGCCGCCCGCGTCCTTTCCGGCTTCAGGCCCGAGGGCCTGAAATCAGAACCAGGCGTCTTGCATGTCGTAGGTCAGGCGGTTGCCGGCGCTTAGCAGGCGAGCCTGGCTGGCGAGGTTGGCCAGTTCCCAGTCCATGAAGTAGCGCGCAGCATGCAGCTTGCCTTGGTAGAAGTCGGCTTCGCTGCCGTCTGCACCGGCTTCCAGCGCGCGTTCGGCAACCAGTGCCTGACGCAGCCAGATCCAGCCGACGACCACGCGGCCGAACAGGTCGAGGTAGGCGGTGGCGTTGGACAGACCCAGATCGACGTCGGCGGCAACCTGTTGCAGCAACTCGCCACTGACCTGCTCGAGAACGCCGAGGGCGTCGTTCAGGGCGGCTGCCATGCCAGCACACTGCTTGCTGGAACCTGCTTCGGCAATGCTGGCGCGGGCGGCGCTGAGGAACAGCTTGAAGCCCTTGCCACCGCGCTGGGTGAGCTTGCGGCCCAGCAGGTCGAGGCCGTGGATGCCTTCGGTGCCCTCGTGGATTGGGTTCAAACGGTTGTCGCGGTAGTACTGTTCCAGCGGGTACTCGCGAATGTAGCCGGAGCCACCGAGGATCTGGATGCCAAGGTCGGAGGCGATCACGCCGTACTTGGACGGATACGACTTGACCATCGGGATCAGCAGGTCGAGCAGTTCGGCGGCGTCAGCGCGCTCGGCCTCAGTTGGTGCGGTATGGGAGTCTTCGAACAGGCTGCTGGCGTACAGGCACAGGCTCAGGCTGCCTTCGGCGTAGACCTTCTGCTGCAGCAACATGCGGCGCACGTCGGCGTGCTGCACGATGCGTACCTGCGGTGCCAGCGGGTCCTTGCTGCCCGGCAGACGGCCCTGCGGGCGTTCACGAGCGTAGTCGAGCGCGTGGATGTAGCTTTGGTAAGCCAGCACGGAGGCGCCGAGGGCAACACCGATGCGCGCTTCGTTCATCATCTGGAACATGTACGACAGGCCCTTGTTGGCTTCGCCAACCAGATAACCTACCGCGCCGCCTTTCTCACCGAAGCTCAGTACGGTGGAAGTGGTGTTGCGGTAACCCATCTTGTGCAGCAGGCCGGCCAGGGCGACATCGTTGCGTGCGCCCAGACTGCCGTCTTCGTTCACCAGTACCTTGGGTACCAGGAACAGGGAAATACCCTTCACGCCAGCGGGTGCGCCTTCGATACGGGCCAGCACCATGTGCACGATGTTGTCGGTCAGCTCGTGGTCACCGCCGGAAATAAACATCTTCTGGCCGAATACGCGGTAGCTGCCGTCTTCCGCCGGGCGGGCGGTGGTGCGAATGTCGCCCAGCGCCGAGCCCTGGCCCGGCTCGGTCAGCGCCATGGTGCCGCTGTAGCGGCCGTCCAGCATCGGCGGCAGGAAGCGCTCGCGCAGCTCGTCGCTGGCGAAGCTCTTGACCAGGTTGGCCGAGCCGATGGTGAGGAACGAATAGCCGGAGGTGGAGATGTTGGCGGCGCTGAAGTAGGCGACGCAGCTACGCAGGATGACTTCCGGCAGCTGCAGACCACCGTCTTCGGCGTCGTGGTGAGCGGCGTGGAAACCAGCCTCGGCCAGTGCGTTCCAGGCGGCTTTGGTTTCCGGGATCAGGGTGACCTTTTCACCGTCGAAGGTCGGCTCGTTGGCGTCGCCTTTCTGGTTATGCGGAGCGAGGTACTCGGCAGCAATACCGCGGGCGGTTTCCAGCGTGGCGTCGAAGACGGCACGGTCGTGTTCGGCGTAACGCGGGCGTTGCAGCAGCGCTTCGGTGTCGAGCATTTCGTAGAGCTGGAAATTCAGCTCGCGTTCGTTAAGCAGCTTGTCAGTCATGGTGGCCTCGTCGGCAGGGTGAAACACAGGCTGACGTTGTAACAGGCACCACGCGGGCTTGCGTCAAACCTCGGGTGGAATTACGGGTTGAATTTCGGGTGGAGAGGGGTGGAGATTCAGTCGATCAGCTTGAGTGTCCGAGCGATCTGCAGGGCCTGTTGGCGCTCGCTCGCACCGAGTTTGCGGAACAGGTTGTTGATGTGAGTCTTGACCGTGCTAAGGCTGACGCTGAGGCCGTCTGCGATTTGCGGGTTGCCTTGGCCCCGGGCAATACGGCGCAGTACGTCCTGTTCGCGGCGGGTCAGCGGTTCGATCAGGGTTTGCGGCGCACTGTGCTCGCCGAGCAGCGCTTGCAGCGGGTGGAGAAGCGGGTTGCCGGCCGGCAGCTCAGGCAACTGCTGCTGACGACGGAAGGCCGGTGACAACAGTTGCCGCAGGTCATCGGCCAGCTCTTTGCCTTCGTGCTGCAGCAACTGTCCGAAGCGGTGCGTCAGGCTCAGTTGCAGCGCCTGTTCAAGACTGTTCAGCAGCTGCGGTCGCTGCCGGCTGTCGCGGTACGCTCTGGCTTTTACCAAGTGGCTTTGCAAGGCGAGCAGGCGATTATTCTGGGCGTTCGCCTGACCTAGCAGCTGGTCTGCAAGCAACAGGGCTTCGGCGCTACGGCCTTGGTGACAGAGCACCCAGGCATAGGCCAAACGCTCGTCTGTGTGCAGCGCTTCGCCGTAGTGCTCCTCGCACCAGCGCCAATCAACCAGCAACTGCTTGATGGTGGCGTCATCCTGCAAGCGAGCTGCCAGTCGAGCGCGCCAGGCGCCGGCCAGGCGGTAGATACCGTAGAGGCGGTAGTGCCACGCGAGCCTGCGTGACTCCTCCCACAGATGGATAGCCTGCTCGGGTTGGCCGCAGGCGTCGTACAGGCAACCTTGGTGGAACAGAACCCAGGGCAGGGCAGCGCTATGCACCACTTCGAGCGCCGCGCTTTCGGCCTGAGCCAGTTGCTGACGTGCGGCTTCAAAGCGACCAAGCTGCATCTGTACCAGCGCCTGACCGACATTCAGGAAGAGGTCGTAGAAGGTGTTTGAGTTGGCCGCAGGGTCGTGTTGCAGCAGGCTGATCAGGCGTTCATCAGCCTGCTGGGTATCGCCGCGGGCAAGGTCAATTTGGGTCAGCAGCAGATGCAGATTGTGCGTGTAGCCGCGGAAGGCAAATTGCGTGAGTTGTTCGAGTGCCTCATGCGCTGCCTGCTCGGCGTCATCCAGTTCGCCGAGGGCAAAGAGGCAACTGGCGCGATTGTAGAGCAGCACTGCACTGGCTGCCGTGCGTTGTGGCCAGTGGCGCATGCTGCGCTCGGTCAGCCGCAAGCCGTGCTGGTAGTTGCCGCCGAGTACCGCCAGCCGGCTGCGCAGAAACGCGATGGTCTGAAACAGCCGCTCCGGGCGATCGGTCGGTATCTGTGCTTCACGCACCATGCGCTGCAGTAGTAACAGGCAGTGACGGGCGCGGTTGATGTCATTGGTTGCAATCACGGTGCTGGCTTCGGTAATTGCCAGCGTCAGGTGATCCGTATCGCGTTCGGGCAGATCCAGCAGAAAGTCGACGATGGAGTCGACCTTGCCTTCGCGCAGCAGATTAAAGCTGTGCTGTTCAACTTCGGCCAACAGCCGGTTGTAATCACCGCCACGCCCCAGCTGATACACCGCCTCGCCGTAGCAGCCGTGCTGCAGCAGCCAGTCAGCCGCCTGCAAATGCAGCGCCCGTTGAGCGTCTCGTGAGCGTCGCTGCAGCTTGCGCATACAGGTTTCGCGCAGGGCCGGGTGATAACGGTGGCTCAGCGGGTCGTCATTGGTGGTCTGAATAAACAGATCATGACGCGCCAGCCAGCGCAGCGTGCGCTCGGCCTGCGCCTCACCGCTCAATAACGCGGCCAGTTCTGGGTTGAATGCACCGACTACGGAGGTTTGCAGCAGGAAGTGTTGAACCTTGACGGGCAGTTGCTGCAGCAGCGACTGCTCAAGGAAATCACTGACGTAATCGGCAGGATCTACGCTGTCTGCCAGGGCAGACAGTGCCAGTAGTACGCCGCTGATCCAGCCTTCGCTGCGGGTACGCAGCTGGTAGATCTGGTCGTTATTTAGCGGCATGTCTCGGCGTGCCGCCAGTTGGGCAATCTGCTGATTGTCGAGCGCCAGTTCTGCGGTGCCAATCAGCTGCAGACGCTGGTCACGGCGCAGTTGCGCCAACTTGAGGTCAGGCAGGCCTTCGCAGGCGGCAACGATAGTCAGCTGCGGGGCCGCGAAGCAGAGTAGTTGATCGAGTATCCGGCGCGCACGGGGCGAGCGGATTAGCTGCAGGTCATCGAGGAACAGGGTAAAGCGCTCGTTGCGCTCTTCCAGGGCGTTGAATAGACGCGTGGTCAGCTGTTGCTCGTCGTGATCGTCGGCGGTGAGCGGCGCGCCTGTCAGCGCCAGCAGGTGGTACAGCAGCACCTGTGGCTGATTGTCGTCCTCGCTGCAACGCAGCCAGCCCCATTCGTCCGTAATGCGTGCGGCGGCGGCAGCCATCAGCGTCGATTTGCCGTAGCCCAGCGGGCTGCTGAGCAGCGTGAGTGATGCGCCACTGCGGCTGGCGCTCTGTAATGTCTCCAACAGAGGATCGCGTGCCAGCAGCGAGGCTGGCAGGGCAGGCGGGCGCAGGCGCGCACGATTGACCTGCACCGTGGCGGGTACGGAAGTTGCCTGGGGCGCGCTGGAGTTTGCCATCTGCAAGCCTGTGGTTGAGTACTCGCCAGCCATTATACGGGCGTATCGAGCACCGCATAGTGCGGCTGCGAGCCCGGTACCGGGCAGCCTTGCGCGTCTGAAGATCGACACTATGCTCAAAATAATGGCGTTTGCATGTCATCCCGCAGCGGTCGGTACATCGCTCAGGGGTAGAACGACCTTGTAAGGGAGCGATGCAGCGAATATGGATGAAGCGCAAGCGCAGTACGCGGCAGATGGGTACGACAGCATGGATAGCGACTTGGCAGATGGTTCCGGCGTGTCAGTTGTCATGCATCTTGCGCCGCCTTACCGGTTGGTCGAGTGGGGCGCCGCGCTCGCGCGCACGCTCGGCGGCGACACCGCGAGGTTGATCGCGGAGGGCGTTGGGCTTGAGCAACTAGTGTCGCCGTTGTCGGCCAGGCGGCTTGATGAGCTCTGCACGCACTTTTCACGCGGGCAGGAGCAACAGCGCCAGTTGACCTGTCTGGTGCGCCAGCGCTGGATTTTGCTGTCGTTTGCCTCGCACTGTCTGACGCCCGACACGGTTCGCGTTCATTTGCAGGACGTTTCAGCGTTGATGCAAGAAGAGCGTGCCGAGCACGAGGCCGAACAGCGGCTGATTGCTGCCCTGGAAACAGCCTGCGTTGGCGTCTGGGAATGGTTCCCGGGCGACAGCTTCATATCGCTCTGCGAGCGTTCCGCACGCTGGCTTGGGCTGGATCAACACGGCGCTGCACTGGCGCTGGAGGACGGTCTGGCGCGCGTTCATCCCGCTGACCGTGATGCCTTGCGTGCAGCCGTCAAGCGCTGCCTGCAGACGCGTTCAATCAGTGAGCTGCATCAGAGCGAGTTTCGTATCAAGGCTGCTGACGGCAAGTATCGCTGGGTCATTGCTGCCGCAGCATCGGTGCCGGCCAGTGAGCAGCGTGAGCTGGCGAGGCTGAGTGGCAGCTTGCGGGATGTCACTGAACACCGGCAGCTGGAGCAGCTGGATGTTCGCCAACAGGAGCTGATGTCGCTGGCAGCAGAGGTGCAGCAGGCATTTCTGATGGACCAAAGTCTGGTTGCGGCCTGCGACCGCCTGTTTGACCCGCTGCTGCAGATCACTGACAGCCGCCTTGGGTTTATCGGCATCTTGCGCAATACCGACGAGGGCGATCAGTACCTCGAGGTACCGAGTATTTCGAACATAAGCTGGGATGAAGCCAGCCGCGCCTGGTATGCGTCCCATCGCGCTGAAGGCCAATCTTTGCGCTTCCACTCGCTCAATAACCTGTTCGGTCATGTGGTAACCCACAACACCATCGTCTGTACCGACACCGTCAGTGCTCATGCGGCCAGCCGTGGTCAACCGGCAGGGCACCCTGCCATACACAACTTTCTTGGTATTCCGCTTCGCTTCAATGGCGAGGCTGTTGGCATGATTGCCATGGGCAATCGCGACGGTGGCTACGGTGCAGAGCAGATCGAACTGCTCGCACCCTTTGCTACGGTGCTGGGCACGATGATCAGGGCGCGTCAGCTGGAAGAGCAGCGGGCGCAGGCCGAAGCGGCGTTACTGCGCGAAGCTACCCACGATGCCTTGACTGGCCTGGCCAATCGCAAGCTGTTTTTCAGCATGGCAGACAGTCTGTTCGAGCAGGCCCAGCGTTACGGGCACAAGGTTGTATTGGCGGTGATGGATATCGACTTTTTCAAGCTGGTCAATGACTTGCACGGTCATCAGATGGGCGACAAGGTGTTGCAGCTGTTTGCCGAAACCCTGAACGATGCGTTGCGGCAGTCGGATGTCCCTGCGCGAGTTGGCGGCGAGGAGTTTGCGGTGCTGCTGACGCAAACCGGCGAGGACGAGGCGTTTGGTGCACTTGAACGTTTCCGTGCAGCACTTGAGGCGTTGTCGATTCCGCTGCCGGACGGGGGGCTATTGCAGATCACCGTCAGCATCGGTTGCTGCGACTTCTTTACCGATCTGCAGGGCGCAGATCAATGGTTCAATCTTGCGGATAGGGCGCTTTACAACGCAAAAGCGCAGGGCCGTAATCGGGTGGTGCGCTGGACGGCGGCCGTGGTTTGACGGTGCTGGTTGACTGGACTGGCCGCCGGCCAGTCCAGTGTTGTCTTGTTACTCCGCCGGTTCGTCGGCGCTGTCTTGTTCCAGAAGCTCGGCTACCGGATTGAACTCTTCGGCAAAAATCTGCCAGAAGGCGATAAACAGCGCTGCGATCAGTGGTCCGATTACGAAGCCATTGATGCCGAACAGGGCAAATCCGCCGAGGGTTGAGAGCAGGACAAGGTAGTCGGGCAGTTTGGTATCGCGACCGACCAGCAGAGGGCGCAGGATGTTATCGACCAGACCGATGACCAGCGCACCGAAAGCAATCAGGATGATGCCCTGCGTCCAGTGCCCGATTGCCAGCAGGTAAATGGCGACCGGCCCCCAGATCAGGCTGGCACCGACCACCGGGATCAGCGACAACATCATCATCACCACACCCCAGAGCAGCGCACCGGGGATGCCGAGTGCCCAGAAGATCAGGCCGCCCAGCGCGCCCTGCACTGCGGCCACCACCAGATTGCCTTTGACCGTGGCGCGGGTCACCTCTGCGAACTTGCCGAACAGCTGGTATTCACGTTCATCACCCAGCGGCAGGGCGCGAACCAGCATGCGTACCAATTCGGGGCCGTCGCGCAGCAGGAAGAACGCCAGATAGAGCATCAGTGCCAGGCTGGCGAAAAAGCTCAACGTGCCCTGGCCCAATTGGAACGCATTCTGGGCGAGGAAGCGGCTGGAGGTAACCGCCGCACCGGTTGCTAGGGTCTTGAGACGATCCAGGTCGATGTTCAGCCGCTGGAATAGACCTTCGGCCATCGGGAAGCTGGCCCGCAGCTTATCCATGATTGCGGCGGGGTCCAGCTTGCCCGTCTGCACCCGCTCGTACAGCGCGTGGCCTTCCTGTACAAATGAGGTGATGACAAACACCGCAGGGAGAATGCACAACGCCATGCAAACAACCAGCGTGGTGAGCGCAGCGATATTCTCGCGTCCGCCCCAGCGCTTGGACAGGCGGGTATGCAGCGGATGAAACAGCAGTGCTACTACGCAGGCCCAGAATACGGCACCAAAGAAGGGTTTAAGCAAGTAGAGAAACAGCACGGTCACGACGACCAGCATCAACAGAAAGGATCTTGTCTCGAGTTTTGCCTGCATTGGCTCGGGCTCCTGCCATGGAAAACCTGATTGGAGCAGAAAAGCTTGATATTTACATCCACCGTGAACACGGTTTTTGCCGATATCCGGCTGTTTAAGCTGTTCTGTGATGGTGTCTTGCGTTAGCTGGATATTATTGCTTTGTCTTTTTAAATCAGCTTGTTGTGTCGGTTTGTTTGTGTGATTTCAACTGTATGTCGGCAGGCAGTACCTTGCTGCCAATTTCCCACCAGCGTGGCAGCAGCTCGCGTACCGTACGTTGGCCGAAGCGGTCGTCCAGCAGATAGACCACACCCTGATCCTCCGTCGTACGAATTACCCGTCCGGCGGCCTGCACTACCTTTTGCAACCCAGGGTACAGGTAGGCGTATTCGTAGCCGCTGCCGGCGCTGCCGTTGAACATGACCTCCAGCCGTTCGCGCATTTCTTCGTTGACCGGATTGATCTGCGGCAGCCCGAGGGTTGCAATAAAGGCGCCGATCAGGCGCCGTCCCGGCAGGTCGATGCCTTCACCAAAGGCACCACCGAGCACGGCGAAGCCGATGCCTTGGCCGTGCTCATGGAAGCGCGCGAGGAAGGCGCTGCGCTCTCCTTCATTCATGCTGCGCGACTGAGTCCAGACCGGAATATCCGGATACAGCCGCTGGAACTTCTCCACGACCTGTTCGAGATAGGCGTAGCTGCTGAAGAAGGCCAGATAGTTACCGGGCTGGCTGGCAAATTGGGCTGCCATCAGCTCGCTGATCGGTTGCAGACTGGCATTGCGGTGCTGATAGCGGGTCGACAGATTGCGAATGACCGAGACGCTGAGCTGATCGGCGTGGAACGGCGATTCGACCTCCAGCCACTGACTGTCTTCCGGCAGGCCGAGCAGGTCACGGTAATAGTGGGCCGGGCTCAGGGTGGCGGAAAACAGCGTGGTGCTGTGGGCAGTGGTGAAACGCTGCTGCAGGAAGGGCGCGGGTACCATGTTGCGCAGGCACAGGGTTGAAAGCGTGCGGTGGCCGCTGGCACCCACGTGCCGGGTGATGTCGAACAACGAGTGCGGGCCGTAGGCCTCGGCCAGGCGACAGAACAACATGGCGTCGAAGTAGAACAGGATCAGCGCATTGGAATTGCCGTCCGGCTGGTCGGTGAGGTGCTCGGTAATGGCGCTGACCGCCTTTTGCAGGCTGAGAATGAACAGGTCCGCAATCGCCGGGTAGATTTGGTACTCCTCAGTCTGGTCTCGGTGCAGGGCGTTCCAGTGCCGCGCGACCCGGTCCAGCGGCGCTTTAAGTGCAGCGGGCGCCTGTTTGCGCAGCGTATTGAACACGCCCTGATCCAGCTCTGCGGTGTACATGCCGCGTGCCCGATCGATCAGGTTATGTGCCTCATCAACCAGTACGGTCACGCGCCAGTCGTTGAGTACGGTCAGCCCGTAGAGCAGGGCAGTCATGTCGAAGTAGTAGTTGTAATCGCCGACCACCAGATCACTCCAGCGGCACAGCTCCTGGCTCAGGTAATAGGGGCAGACGCTGTGCTTGAGCGCGATGCGTCGTACCGCAGCCTGATCGAGCCACTGCTCGGCCACTGCCTCGGCGCGGGCGGCGGGCAGGCGGTCGTAGAAGCCTTCGGCCAAGGGGCAGGATTCACCGTGGCAGGCCTTGTCCGGGTGCTCGCACGCCTTGTCACGGGCAATGTGTTCCAGTACGCGCAGGGAAAGCGGTGTCTCGCTGTGTTTGCGTAAGCTTTGCAACGCATCGAGCGCCAGCTGGCGGCCCGGCGTCTTGGCGGTGAGAAAGAACAGGCGGTCGACCTGCTGTTCGGGCATAGCCTTGAGCTGCGGAAACAACGTGCCGAGCGTCTTGCCAATACCCGTAGTGGCCTGGGTCATCAGCGTCTGGCCGTCGCGGGCGGCGCGGTAGACCGCCTTGGCCAGCTGGCGTTGACCGGTGCGAAAGCTCGGATAGGGGAAGGTCAGCTGCTGCAGTTGCTGATCGCGGGCACCACGGTGGTGAGTTTCCTGTCGGGCCCAGGCGATGAAACGGTCGCATTGACGGGCGAAGAACTGGCGTAGTTCGTCGGCATGATAGGTCTCGCGAAAGGCCGTTTCCTTCTGGGTGACAACGTTGAAGTAGACCACGGCCAGATCAATTTCTTCGAGTTCCAGCTCCGCGCACAGCAGCCAGCCGTAGACCTTGGCCTGCGCCCAGTGCAGTACCCGGTGGTTATCGGGAATGCGGCTGATGTCGCCCCGGTGGGTCTTGATCTCCTCAAGCAGGTTCTGCTCCGGGTCGTAGCCGTCTGCGCGGCCAACGACCAGCAGGCCGGGGTAGCTGCCGGCGAGTGTCAGCTCGCTGAGATACCCCGCACCGCGCCGGGAGACTACGGTCTGGTGTCCTGCAATACCTTCCTGCGCAGTTGGCGCCGGCGTAAAGCGCAGATCAAGATCACCCTGCTTGGCGGTGAACTCGCAGAGTGCGCGCACGGCGACCTGATAGTTCACGGGGCCTCCCATTGCACGTGAACCACCTCAACCGGCATGTCGTGCTCGGCACAGAACGCCAGCCAACGGCGTTGGTTATCTTGCAGTCGGTCGCCCGGGCCTTTGACCTCGACCATGCAGTAACGCTGTTCGCTCGGCCAGAACTGGATCAGGTCGGGCATGCCCGCGCGGTTGGCGCGAATGTCCTTTTGCATCCGCTCGAACCAGAGGCGCAGGTGCTTGGCTGGTAGACAGTGAAGGGCCCAATCCAGCAGCGGCTCGTCGAGCAGCCCCCAGAACACGAACGGCGATTGCAGGCCGTATTTGCTGCGCCAACGCTGTTTGATGACCTGGACGTAGCTGCCGTCGTCGAGTGCGGCCAGCGCCTGGCTAAACAGCGGCGCGCGACGTTGCGCAAACTCAGCGTCGTGCAGATCGGCTGGTCCGCTCTGGAAGGGGTGGAAGAAGGCGCCGGGCAACGGCGCGAAGATGGCGTCCCAGCAGAGCAGGCCGAACAAGCTGCAGATCAGGGCATTCTCGACGTAAAACACCGGGGCTTCAGGCGTCGCGAGGTGAACAGCAACCGCATGCTCAACACCTTGCGGGTCCGGGCCGGGGAGCACCAACAGCCTGGTTGGCGTGCCCGGTTCGACGGCTATGGGCGGAACGGGACGTTGCAACTTGCGGCCCAGGCGCTTCAGTGCACGTTCAAGCAGTTGCTGTTCGGCGGCGCTGTGCGGCGCTGCAAATGCATGGGCGGCCAAGTCGTAGGCCTGCTCTGGCTGGTCTAGTCGCTCGTGCAGGCGCACCGCACGCTGACGTGCCTCGCTGTGCTGACATTGCAGGTAGAGCGCCAGCGCCTCTTCCAGCCTCTGGTCCCGCTCCAGCTGTTGCCCGAGCTGAAAACGCAGGCGCTGATGCCTGCGCTCAATCCAGGGGTTTGCGGTTGCAAAGCCCTTAATCAGCGCCAGTACCTCGGCAACATCTGCACCGGCTTCCAGCTGATCGCGGCTGCGCCCAAGGCGGATGTAATCGTCCAGATCGGCAGCCTGATGGAAACTGCGCGATTCCATCGAAAAGGGCACTTGCTCGTACTGCTGAATACCCAGTTCAGCCAATACAAACTCGCTCCAGTCCTGCGCCAGATTGCCGAAAAACAGCAGCCGCAGACGTTCGCACAGGGCGCTGATACGCAGGGTGTAGAGCTGATCGTCCGGGATACCCTGCCAGTCATGCCAGGGCCGCGCTGCATGGCCGGCCGCTAGAAGGGCATCCAGCAAGGCCTGCTTACCCAGCTTGCTCGCATTGTCGATACCCAACTCCAGACTGGCCAACTCGCCTTTGAGCAGCAGACGGGCAAGGGCATCAATCTCAATCGGGCTGTCAGTTGTCAGCCAGCCGCTTTCCAGCAGAGGAGCGGCGGCGTGCTGGATGTCGCCGATCTCCGGGTAACGCAGCTTGCTTGCGCGAAAGTGATCGCCTTTGCGCATGATCAGCCGCACCAGCAAGGCGCGTGACGCCTCGGGCTGCTGCGGAAACTGCGTCAGAAACGCGTTTTCCTCTGGGCTAAGCAAGTCTGTATAGCGCGCACAAACCCACTCCAGAACGAACTCGAAGTTGCGCAGGTAGTAGAAGTCGGTAGCGAGCAGTTCAGGCATGTGCGGATTGACACTGGTTGGACGTCCAGTATTGTGCGCACCTGATTAGCTGAATTCAAGCGCCGCTGACCGCCGGTGTTCAGTGGTTGAATGATGCAACATAGCGTTCAGCGCAGGATGCTTGCTGGCGCGCCGCTGACCTCCTAACGTGTCTGGCTGGACAACAACAAAAACAGGACAGCCCAATGACATATTTTCTAGGCTTTCAACCAGGTATGGGCCGTCGCCTGTATGCTGCAGCGGACGCCGCCCCAGACCTTCCAGCGCCGGACACGGTGCGCTACGAGTTGCTTGGGTTTATGGACGGCTTCCCGCCAGTACCGGAGAAATTGGTGACGCGCGCCAACTACCTGGTTGAGTACCCCAAACTGCGCTGGGCCTTTCAGCACATGCGTGAGCTGATTCCGTCTCGGCAAGTGCGGCGCGGGAGCGGCGCGGCCAGTGAATTACCCCGCGGCACCGATCTTTCCGCTGAGATTGATGCACTGCGCATCACACTGAATGACGGCAGCGAGATCGACTTTCCCGAATTTCTGTCGCGCAGCTATGCCGACGCCTGCGTGATTCTGCACCGCGGTAAGGTGGTGTACGAGCATTATCCCAACCAGCCTGACCCGCTCAGCCCGCATATGCTGTGGTCAGTAACCAAGTCGTTCACTGGTCTGATTGCAGCGATGCTGATTGCTGAAGGCGTGCTTGATCCGACAGCGCAGGTGACCGATCTGATCCCTGAGCTGGCGTCGTCCGGCTGGCGCGGTGCCAACGTCCAGCAGGTGCTGGATATGACCGCCGATATCAAGTACTCAGAGGTCTACGCTGATGGAACCTCTGATGTGAAGTATTACGGTCTGTCGGCGGGCATTACCGAGTCACCGCAATGGACCGGGCCAACCCGTCTCTATGACTACCTGCCGACTATTGGCGCAGCGCGTGAGCACGGGCGTTATTTTGCCTACCGTACAGTGCATACCGAAGTGTTGGGCTGGCTGGTGCGACGCGTCAGCGGCAAGGATGTGGCAACGCAGATTGCCGAGCGGATCTGGAGCAAACTCGGCGCAGAGGAGGACGCATTGGTGTTGCTCGATCCAACTGGCACCGAATGGGCCGGCGCGGGTCTGAACGCAATGCTGCGTGACCTGGCGCGCTTTGCTGAGATGATGCGCAACGGGGGGCGCTGGAACGGGCAGCAAATCGTCCCTGAGCCGATTATCAACGACATCCGCGCTGGCGCTGACCGTGACGCGTTCGCCGACTTTGGCCGTCGTGGCATGGAAGGCTACTCCTACCATAACCAGTGGTGGATCAGTCACAACCCCGATGGTGTGTATGAGGCCATGGGCGTACACGGTCAGCTGATTCATATCAACCCGGCGGCCGAGTTGACCGTTGTGCGGACGGCCTCGCACCCGATTGCCAGCAACGAGTTCACCTATGAAATGACCAGTGCGGCCATGCGTGCGTTGGCGTCTCTACTGCGTTCATGACCCAGCAGAAGGGGTGGCTGCCGCCGCCCCGTCGTGCTTCTGGTTTGTCCATTTCTGCAACTTTGATCTATCTATATCAAATGGATGCGGATGCTTTATAAAGAAATAGATAGTAACAGCTAGCCACTTGCCATATTTGTACTAGGCTGAGTTCTGAAGGGACGCCTAGCGGCCACCACAGAACCGTTCGTCTTTTTGTCGAGCGGTGCGTCTTCAGCGTTGACGCCTGTGGCCGACCAGAGTTGGAACCGCCCGAGACAATCTTGGTGCATGTGCTGGAACAGGAAACGCTGCATGACTAGGACAACCAAACCAACTTCGCAAACTCCGGTGCTGCTGGCAGGTGTCGCTGCACTCCTCGGTGGCGGTGCGATGCTGGCCCTGTCTCCCGGGTGGGTGGCTGTGCTGGTGACCGCCGGCATAGCGACCGGCGTTAGCCTGTTTCTGCTGAGCCGAGCAGCACCCAAGGGCGATGAACCCGAGCGGGCAGCGTCTCGATCTGCTTCGCGTGAGTTGCAGACGCTGAACGCGTTAGGCCGCTTGCAGCAACCCGAACTGGACATCTACCGCCAGCACCTGCAGGACATGAATGGCCTGATCACCGATGGCGTGTCGCTGTTGCGGCAAGCCTTCACCGACATCCACAACCTGCTGGCCACCCAGCAGAGTGCCGTACGCAAGATGCTGCCCGGTGCCGAGGGGGATAACTCGGCCTCCAGTTTGGACAGTTTCGCCGAACACACGACCGTAACCCTCGATACGGTAATCCGCAACGCCGCGGGTGTAGGGGAGGATCTTGCCGAGCTGGTGAGCAAGGTCACCGAAATTGCTGATCAGATGCCCGAACTGATGAAGGCGGTGCACGAGATTGATCAGATTGCCGGCCAGACCAACCTGTTGGCGCTTAACGCGGCCATTGAAGCCGCGCGGGCAGGGGAGCACGGACGTGGCTTCGCGGTTGTAGCCGACGAGGTGCGCAATCTGTCACGGCGTTCTACGCTGTTCAGTGACGAAATCAAAACCAAGCTTGGCAGCATTGAAAGCGCGGTTGTTCACCTGAGCAAGCATATGGGCGATATCGCCACTCAGGACATGGACTGGCTGACCAGTTCACGGCAACAGGCGGAGCAGTCGATTTCTGAACTGCAGGACATGGCTGATCGTGACCGGGCGCTGACCGAAGAGATCGACAATCTTGCGCTGCAGTTGATGGATGCTTCTGAACGCGCCACCCGTGGTCTGCAGTTCGAAGACATCACTACGCAGACTGCCGGTTATGTAATGAGTCGCATGGCCCTGATGCAGGAGCTTGCGACTGCGTTGACCCAATTAGAAGGAGAGACATTGTCCGCAGAGCTGGAGCGTATTCGCGAGCAACTGTCGTCGTTCCGCGCCAGCCCTGTGAGTCAGAGTTCGATGGCCAGTGGAGAGGTAGAACTGTTCTAGCGAGAGGGAAAAGCCCTCACCAGAAACCGACACGTTGGGAGATGAAGGCGCATGGGAAAGCACATTCTGGTGGTCGACGATTCCGCATCTATTCGACAGATGGTGGAACACACGCTCAAGACAGCGGGTTATGAGGTGACCGCTGCCAATGATGGCCAGGCAGCTCTGGAACTCTGTGAACGGAGCCGCTTTGATTGCGTGCTCACCGATCAAAACATGCCGCGCATGGATGGCCTCACCCTGATCAAAAAATTGCGCTCAATGGGCGCGTACAGCCGTACGCCTATCCTGGTGCTCACCACCGAAGCCAGTGATGACATGAAAAACCAGGGCAAGGCAGCCGGTGCGACAGGCTGGATGGTCAAGCCCTTCGACCCGGCCAAGCTGCTGGCGGTCGCATCCAAGGTTCTGCCCTGAGCCTTAGCCCCGCTTGCGGAGGTCATCATGAGTGTTGAACTGAATCAGTTTCACTCGGTGTTTTTCGAGGAGAGTCAGGAGCACATCGATACGATGGAGCGCCTGCTCATGTCCATGTCGATCGACAATCCGGACCCGGAAGACCTCAACTGCATCTTTCGCGCAGCACATTCCATCAAGGGAGCGAGCGGCATCTTTGGCTTCGATGCGCTGGGCCAAATTACCCACATCATGGAAAACCTGCTGGATCAGGTGCGCAAGGGGCAGCGCCCGATCAGTAACGACCTGGTGGACCAGTTTCTGGGGGTGATTGACTGCCTGCGCCAGGTGCTGGACAGCTATCGCACTCAGCAGGATATCGACTGGCCGGAAGTCGAGCGAACCACCAGCCTGCTCGAGGCGCTGCTTGGCACCCCGGCGGCGGCTGAAGCTGAAGCAGAGGATGAGGGGTTCGGATTCTTCGATGAACCCGCGGCAACCAGCGAGGACGATGACGGCTTTGGCTTTTTCGACGAGCCGGTAGCTGGGCAGCAACCGGCGGACGAGGGTTGGGGGCTGTTCGGGGCGGATGAACCGGGCAAGACAGACCCCGCGAGTACGCCGTCAACCACTATCGCCAGCAAGGACGGTGCGCCGGCAAAAAAGTCTGGGGCTGGCAATGCCGGCGAGTCATCCACCATTCGCGTCGATGTGGACAAAGTCGATTCGCTGATCAACTTGGTTGGCGAACTGGTTATTACCCAATCCATGCTCAAGGTGCTGGGCGATGACATGGGCGGCAGCAACACCCGTCTGAGTTCTGTGCTGGCTGAACTGGAACGCCATACTCGCGAGATTCAGGAATCGGTCATGTCTATTCGCATGATGCCGGTGTCCTTTGTGTTCAACCGTTTCCCCCGCGTGGTCCGCGATCTGGCGCGCAAGCTCGACAAACAGGTCGAGCTGGTGCTGGAAGGCGAGCATACCGAGCTCGACAAGGGGCTGATCGAAAAGCTGGTCGATCCACTTACCCACCTGGTACGCAACAGCATCGACCACGGCATCGAGCGTCCTGACGTGCGCCGTGATCGTGGCAAGCCGGAAACCGGCACTATCACCATCAGTGCCGCCCAGCGCGGCGGCACCATTCAAATTTGTATTGATGACGACGGCGCGGGCTTGAACCGCGAGCGGATTCTCGGCAAGGCGCGTGAAAACGGCTTGAGCGTCAGCGATGACATGAGCGACGCCGATGTCTGGGACCTGATCTTTCAGCCCGGTTTTTCCACTGCCGAGGTGGTGACTGATGTCTCCGGGCGGGGCGTTGGCATGGATGTGGTGCGACGCAACATTCAGCAGCTCGGCGGACGCGTCAGCATTGCCAGCCGCGCGCTGCAGGGCTCAACCATCACCATCACGCTACCGCTGACACTGGCCATCGTCGATGGCATGGGCGTCACGGTAGGTGATCAAACCTTCATCATCCCGCTGGTCAGCATCATTGAGTCGATGCGCCCCTATCCCGAGAACATCGAACAATTGGCAGGCAGTGCGTTGCTGCATGTGCGAGATCAATTCTGGCCGGTGCTGCCGCTGTATCAGGTGATGGATGCAACGCCGCGATACACCTCGCCAGCAGACGGCATCGTCGTTCTGATCGAGACCAGCAAGCGTCGTTACGGGCTGCTGGTCGATGAGTTGGTGGGTCAGCAGCAGGTGGTCATCAAAAGTCTTGAGCAACACTACAAACGTGTGCCCGGCGCTGCCGGGGCAACCATCATGGGCGACGGCAGCGTGGCGTTGATTCTGGACGTTGAGTCTCTGGCGGACGTTGTACCGATACTGGAAGAGGAGATCGCATGAGCGGGCAGAAAGATCCGGCGACTGGCGCGGCTGATAACGACGGGCCAGCCAGCGAGTTTCTCACCTTTGTGCTGGGTGAAGAGCACTACGCCATCGACATCATGGCGGTAAAGGAAATCCGCGGGTACGAGTCGGTCACAAAAATCGCCAAGGCACCCGCCTATATCAAGGGTGTGATCAATTTGCGCGGCGACATCGTTCCTATCGTGGATTTACGCATCAAGTTCGATGTGGGCGAAGCCACCTACAACGAGTTCACCATCGTCATCGTGCTGCAGATCAACGAGCGCATGGTAGGCATTGTGGTTGACAGCGTATCCGATGTAATCGCGCTGACCCAGTCCCAGCGGCGCCCGCCGCCGGAGTTCGGAGTCGCCTTCGACAGTCGTTTCCTGATGGGGTTGGCCAAGATGCAGGAGCACATGGTCATTCTGGTCAACATCGAAGCTCTGGTCACCAGCAGCGAGCTGGGGCTGGTGGATGCTGCCTTGAAGAAAATGGATTCGTGAGTTTTCGCCATCACTAATGAAAAAGGGAAGTCCGGCGCAGCACCTGCCGGCGAACCTGGCGCCTCGAGGAGAGTTACATGCAACAGTTACCATCGTTTCGCATTGTAGTGCTGTCGGCGGCTATACCCTTCGCCGCCATCCTGCTGGCCAGTCTGCTGGCGCTGGCGGGAGTCGGAGGTCAGGATGCATTGACGGCCTGGCTGGTCATAGCGCTGGTTGGTGCCTTGATTGGCCTGGGTGTTGTGCTGATCGGTGTGAATGCCATCAGGATGAAACTGGGGGCCGAGCCGCGAGAACTGCGCGGGCTTATCTGTCAGATATTGCAGCTGGTGCAGAGCCCTGCGCAGGACTCTGACAGCGTACTGACGTTGCTCAACCGCCTGCAGGAAAACGCCAGCGCTCGGGTCGAGCGGGACCTGTTCAACACCCGTATTCGCCAGGCGGTCGACAGCGCCAACACCAACATCATGATCGCCGATGCCGAGCGCAATGTGGTGTATATGAACGACGCCGTGCTGCAGATGCTGCGCAGCGCGGAAGGTGAGATTCGCAAGGACTTGCCAAGCTTCTCGTCAGAGACAGTGTTGGGCGGCAGCATTGACCGCTTCCACAAGAATCCAGCGCATCAAATGGGCATGCTCAGCAGTTTACGCGGCACACATCGTGCGGAGATTAAGTTGGGCTTGAGCACATTTGGTCTGATTGCCAACCCGATCTTTGGGGAGTCGGGAGAGCGGCTGGGCACTGTGGTCGAGTGGAAAGATCGCACCAAGGAGATCGAGGCCGAGAGTCTTGCCGTATTTAACACCCGCATCCGCCAGGCCACTGACAGCGCCAACACCAACATCATGATTGCTGACGCCGAGCGCAATGTGGTCTACATGAACGAGGCGGTGCTGCAGATGCTGCGCGACGCCGAGAGCGAAATTCGGAAGGATCTGCCTGGCTTCTCTGCTGAAACAGTGCTCGGCGGCAGTATCGATCGCTTCCATAAGAATCCGGCACACCAGATGGGCATGCTCAGTAGCCTGAAAGGCACTCACCGCGCGCAGATTAAACTGGGCAACAATACCTTCGGGCTGATTGCCAACCCGATTTTCAGTGAAACAGGCGAGCGCCTAGGCACAGTGGTTGAGTGGAAAGACCGCACCAAGGAGCTGGAGGCCGAGAATCTGGCGATCTTCAACACGCGAATCCGTCAGGCGATTGATAACTCCAGCAACAACATCATGATCGCCGATGAAAATCGCGATGTGGTCTACATGAACAAGGCTGTTGAAAGCATGCTCCGCCACTCCGAAGGGCAGATCAAGCGCGATTTGCCCAACTTCGCGGTCGACAAGGTGCTCGGCGGCAGCATTGATCGCTTCCACAAGAATCCGGCGCACCAGATGAGTATGCTCAGCAGCCTGCAGGGCACCCATCGAGCCCAAATCGTGCTGGGTGACAGCACCTTTGGCCTGATCGCCAACCCAGTATTCTCTCCAGACGGCAGCCGCCTGGGGACAGTCGTCGAGTGGCTGGATCGGACGGAAGAGCTCAAAGCATCGGATGCGGTGACCAGTCTGGTGGCCGCTGCCGGCGCGGGCGACTTCTCGCAGCGCATTGTCAGTGAAGGCAAGCAGGGGTTCTTCCTCGAGCTGGCAACCGGCCTCAATCAGTTGATGGAAACGTCGGACAAGGGGCTGAAAGACATTGCTCGCGTGCTGGGGGCTATTGCCGAGGGCAATCTGACAGAGAAGGTCAGTGCTGAATACCAGGGTACCTTCCTTGAGCTGAAAAACTTCTGCAACAGCACTACCGACAACCTGTCTGCCATGATCGGTGAGATTCGCGGCGCTTCTGGCACGATCATGACGGCCTCGAGTGAAATTGCTCAAGGCAACGCGGACCTGTCGAGTCGAACCGAGCAGCAGGCTTCCAGCCTTGAGGAAACGGCGTCGAGCATTGAGCAGCTGACGTCTACCGTGCGTACCAACACCGATAACGCCAAACAGGCCAACGTGCTGGCCGAGCAGGCGACCGATATTGCGACCGAGGGTGGCGATCTGATTCGTCAGGTGGTAACCACGATGGAGTCGATCAACGAGTCGGCGCGCAAGATCAGCGACATCATCGGCGTCATCGATGGCATCGCCTTCCAGACCAACATCCTTGCACTCAACGCGGCGGTGGAAGCGGCGCGGGCGGGCGAGCAGGGCCGCGGCTTTGCGGTGGTGGCGACCGAAGTGCGTACGCTTGCGCAGCGTTCAGCCGAAGCGGCCAAGGACATCAAGCAGCTGATTTCCGACTCGGTTTCCAAGATCGAAGGTGGCAACACGCTGGTCAACAAGTCGGGCGAGACCATGACGGAAATCGTCACCGCGATCAAACGGGTCAACGACATCATGGCCGAAATCGCGGCAGCCTCCGTCGAGCAGGCCAGCGGGATTGAGGAGGTCAACACGGCCGTTGGACAGATGGATGAAATGACCCAGCAGAACGCTGCGCTGGTTGAGCAGGCGGCCGCGGCGGCAGAAAGCTTGCGCTCCCAGACCGAAGGGCTGCAGCGCCAGGTCAGCGCGTTCAAACTGGACGAGTCGGATGCCGAGGTGATTGCGGCCCCGCCAACCAAGACCCGCAAGGAGATGCCAACAGCCAAACCCGCAAAGGCAACAGAGCGCAAGGCCGAGAGCAAGCCAGCCAAAGCCAAGGCGGGTCGCAAGGTCGATGCGCCTGACCATGACGACGATGGTGATTGGGAGTCCTTCTGACAGGACGGCGCGCGGCGATGACAAGGACCGATCAACCCGAGCGCGAGTTCGACTATAGCTGGGCCGACTTCGAGGCGGCCCGCAAGCTGCTGTATGCCAGTACCGGAATAAGCATGGCAGACAGCAAGTTCCAGCTTGTCTACAGCCGGCTGGCACGGCGCCTTCGGGTGCTGCGCCTGCGGGCTGTAGCCGACTATCTGGGTTATCTGGCCACGCATGGCGAGGAGCAGGAGCACTTTGTCAACGCGCTGACCACCAACCTGACCTCGTTTTTTCGCGAGCCGCATCACTTCGAGGTATTGGCGCGTTTTCTGCGCGAGAAGGCTGGACGCGGACGGCGTTTTAATCTTTGGTGCGCTGCGTCCAGCACTGGCGAAGAACCTTACTCCATGGCGATGGTGGTGCTGGAGACACTGGGTGAAAACCCGCCGGTGTCGATCATTGCGACTGATATCGACAGTCAGGTGCTGCAGCACGCTCGCAACGGCGTTTACACCGCAGATCGCTGCCTCGGGCTATCACCGGCGCGGCTGAAACGCTTCTGTCTGCGCGGCAAGGCTGGCAGTCGACAGGATGGCATGGTCAAGATGCGGCCAGCGCTTCGACGCCTGATCGAGTTTCGCACGTTGAATCTGCTGTCGGCCCAGTGGTCCGTTCAACCGCCGTTCGACATCATTTTCTGCCGCAATGTGATGATCTATTTCGATAAGCCGACCCAGCGCGCACTGCTGGAGCGCATGGTGCCTATGCTCAATGATGATGGGTTGTACATAGCCGGGCACTCGGAAAGTTTTACCAACGCGAGCAGCCTGGTGCGACTGATTGATCGCACCGTCTATGTCCCGGTAAGGAGGCCGACATGAGTGCAGCGACCGCGGAGGTGGCGGTGAATCAGTATTTTGATCGCTATTTTGACCGTCAGGCGACGAAGATACTGCCCGGCGAGTACTACGCAACCAAAGAGCCCGAGGTGATTGTCACCGTCCTCGGCTCCTGTGTTGCGGCCTGCATTCGTGACCGGGTGAACGGGATTGGCGGAATGAACCACTTTCTGCTGCCGCTGGATGGGTCTGCCGAGCCGGGCAAGCCAACCCAGTCGGCCCGTTATGGAGCCTACGCGATGGAGTTGCTGATCAACGAGGTAATCAAGTTAGGCGGCCACCGTGAGCGCCTCGAGGCCAAGGTGTTCGGTGGTGCCGCGGTACTACGGGGCATGTTGCTGAACGATGTTGGCAAGCGTAACGCCGAGTTTGTTGAACAGTACCTGCACAACGAACACATTCCGGTCGTCGCTGCTGACTTGCTGCAGGACTTTCCTCGCAAGGTGTATTTTTTTCCCGAAACCGGGCAGGTGTGGGTGAAACGAATCAAGACGATCAAGAACGACACCATTTTCGAGCGCGAGCGCGAATACCGGCAGCGGGTCAAGCAGGATGTCGATCGTGGCAGTGTGGACCTGTTTCAGGAGTAGCCCATGACCATAGCAGTGCTGGTGGTGGATGACTCGGCGTTGATTCGGCAGGTGCTTGGCGAACTGATTCGCACTGCACCTGGTTTTCGCCTGGTGGGCACGGCCAGTGACGCCTACGCGGCCCGGGATCTGGTAAACGAGTTTGCCCCGGACGTCATTACGCTGGATATCGAAATGCCGCGGATGGACGGCCTGACGTTTCTCTCCAAGCTGATGAAAGCGCGGCCCACGCCGGTAGTCATGGTGTCGACACTGACCGAGGCGGGCGCCGATGCGACCTTACGGGCGCTGGAGCTGGGCGCTGTCGACTTTATTGCCAAACCGAAGCTGGATATTCGCAAAGGGTTGGAGGAATACCGAGAGGTGCTGCTCGACAAATTGCGGGCGGCGGCACAGGCCAAGGTGAAGCGGGCGGCACCGAAGCCGGCTACGGGCGCGTCTATACCCGAGCAAGTTAGCTATCAGGGCACTGAACATGTGATCGCGATTGGTGCCTCTACCGGTGGCACAGAAGCAATCAGGGCGGTGCTGGAAGCGCTTCCGGTCGGTATGCCCGGGATTGTCATGACCCAGCATATGCCGCCAGGCTTTACGACCTCCTACGCCGCCCGGCTGGATCGGCACTCGCGGCTGCGGGTGCAGGAAGTGAAGGGCGGTGAGCGCATCCTGCCCGGCCACGCCTATCTGGCCCCGGGAGACAAGCACCTGCTGGTGGAGCGCTACGGCGCGGATCTGGTATGCCGGCTGTCTGATGCCGATCCGGTCAACCGACACAAGCCGTCGGTTGACGTGATGTTCGAGTCGGTCGCGCGCACCTGCGGCGCCAGCGCCACCGGGGTGCTGTTGACGGGTATGGGTAAGGATGGCGGGCAGGGGATGCTAACCATGCAACAGCACGGCGCCCTGACCATCGCCCAGGACGAAGCGAGTTGCGTGGTATTCGGCATGCCGAAAGAGGCGATTCGGCTTGGCGGCGTGTCGGAGGTGCTCCCCCTGGATAATGTCGCGGCGCGGCTAGTCGCACACGTCAAGCAGGTTGGCCGAGGCAACCGGGTGTAGCACCCGGTTGCGCACGTTACAGGGCCCCGAAAACCTTGCGCGCAAGGCTACTGGCTGCCGCTGCTGGGTTGTCGCGGATCGACGCCTCCTGCTGCGCAATCATTTCAAACAGGCCGTCCAGCGCTTTCTCGGTGACGTAGTTCTCGACGCTGGTGGCACTGGAGTCCACGACTCCAAAGCCCGCTGCCTGAGATGCAAACGCATTGTATTGCTGGGCAACACCGACCTGATCGGTCGCTTGTTTGACCACCGGAAAGAACAGCGTGCGAATCTGTTCTCGACTGCTGCGCTCAAGATACTGGGTAGCCGAGTCATTGCCGCCGGTAAGAATGCCCTTGGCATCGGTCAGGCTCATATTGCTGATTGCGTTCACGAGGATCGTTTCCGCCTGTGGCACCGCCGCCTCGGCAGCCTGGTTCATGCTGTTTTCCAGTGCGGTGATTTGACTACCCATGCCCATCATCTTCAATGTGCGGGCGGCACTTCCCAGCTTGCCCGGCAGTTCGATGCGTACATCCGGGTTGTTGCCGAAGCCACCGGGTTTGCCGAGTTCGCTGACAGCCAGCTCGGCGCCCTGAGTCAAGGCTTCCTTCATGGCGGTTGCGGTGTCTTGCTGGCTTAGGTCGGACAGCGACAATGCGTAGGCATTGATGGCGAGTAGGGTGGTGCAGAGCATCAGGGCGACACGCTTCATCTTAGGGCTCTCCAGCGACAGATATCTGTACGACTGTAGTCCAGCTGCGTGCGTGTCGCGAGTCAGCCGGGCCGCCTGGCTGGCCTGGCGTTGCAAAAGAGGGCGCAATGCGCCCTCTGGAGGTTACTCAAGCGGTGACCGGTTTCTGGCCCTGTCTGTCCACCATATCCTTGTCCAGTCGGCGCCAGGTCAACAGGAAGCACAGCCCGCTAGCGGCGTAGAGGCAGGCCATGATGACCATGGAGGTCTGCAGGCTTTGCGCATAGACCTGCCCGCAGACTTGCTGCAGATTCTCGCTCAGCTGACCGACTACCGCCGGATGGCATTGATTGCGCGCCAGCTCACCCGCTGCGACACCCAGTTCGGCAACGCCAGACTTGAAGAAAATGTCGGATACCGCGCCGATGAACAGCGGACCAAAGCCGTAGCCCAGCAGGTTGACCAGCAGCAACATCACAGCGGTAGCCATGGCGCGCACACGCATGCTGACCACGCCTTGGCCGATGGTGTATTGAGCGGCCAGGTAGCCGTACTTCACGAAGCCGCCGATGACCAGGCAGATTGCGGCGTAGAGCAGGCTGTCAGTGGTGAAGGCAACGATATAGAAGGGCACCGACAGGGCCAGGCCTGCGGCTGGCACCCACGCGATGGCTCCTGGGTGCTTTTTGTAAATTCTGGTCGCCAGCCAGCCGGTGGCGAAGGTACCAATGGCGGCGGACAGCGCTACCGGTGTGTTGATCCAGATGGCTGCCTGACCGGCGGTAATTTCGTAGGTGCGGACCAGAAAGAGCGACTGGAACGAGGAGATGCCGTACCCACAAAAGGCGGCAATAGTCGCACCGGCGGTCATCAGCCAGAACGCGGGCTTGCCCATCAACTCATGGATTGCCTCCTTCAGGTTGGCCCGCTCCTTCTTCTCGGTTACCGGCGGGTCGGTATAGCCGCGCGGCGGCTCCTTGACCGTCAGTTTGAAGACGATGGCAACCAGCAAGCCAGGCAAGCCGACAACAAAAAAGGCGGTGCGCCAGTCGAACATGTCGGTGACCCATCCGCCAATCAGGTTGGCGAACATGGTGCCGAGGGTGACACCCATGGCGTAGAAGCCTAGCGCCTGAGATCGCTCGCGGGGGATAAAGTAATCCGCAATCAATGAGTTGGCCGGCGGCGTACAGCCCGCCTCGCCGATGCCCACGCCAACACGACAGATCAGCAGAATCCAGAACGCCCCGATGGTTATGGAGCCAATAGTGACTTCCGTTGCAAGGCCGCAGGCAGCGGTCATCAGCGACCACAGCGCAACGCAGATGGTCATGATCCATACGCGGTGGCCAACGTCGGCAAAGCGGGCCAGCGGGATACCCACGGCGGTGTAAAGCAGGGCGAAACCAAAGCCGGTAAGAAGGCCGAACTGCGTGTCGGTAATTTTGAGATCCGGCACCAGGTCGGGGCCGACGACAGCCAGCAGGGCGCGGTCGACGAAATTCAAGATGTAGATAAGGGTTAACGCCAAGAGTACATAGTTGCGGTACGCCTTGGACCCGTAGCCGGCCACGTGGCCTTGCCCTCTGTTTTCTCCGCCGATGACGGCACTCATGGTCAACCCCCTGCTGAGTATCTTGTTATTAGTAGATGCAGACTGCAGTCAGACGTGTCTGATGCTTGCCCGCACGCTGATCAGCATATCGACTATTGGCTCGGCTGCGACGCATGGCAGTTGAGTCTTTGTGACCGGCTGTGTCAGCAGCCCGAGGGGGAATAACAGCGCAGACGCCGAACGGCGTGGCCTGCGCGCCAAATAGCCGTGTGAGAGGTCGGCGTCGATCCATGATGCAAATGACACGGTATTGACGGTGCGGTAGCGGCTGCCAGCCAGCGCTGGAGGGAAAAGGGGAGAGGCGCTGCCCCGGGCTGACGTGAGTCAAATCTGGCTTGATCGGCAGCACGCTGCCAGCCCTTGCGAGAGATATCCCTATGACCGCTGTCGGATGTGCTCCCTTAGTCTAATACGCCGCTTAACTGCACTTATTTTTTAAATAAAACGCAATAAAAACAGGGCGTTAATCAATATTTGTGATGATGATTGGATGGCTGGTAATAGCGCCTGAATGCTGCGTTCTACCAAAGTCTTACTCATCACTTGCGTATCCCGGTGCTACCGTTACTGACGTAATAACAACAACAATGGAGACGCTAATGTCCATGTCAAAAGAAGAGGCAGCGCGCGGTTACTGGCGTGAAAACCTCAAACTCATGCTGACCTTGCTGGTGGTGTGGTTTGTGGTTTCCTTCGGTGCCGGCGTGCTGTTCGTAGACCAGCTCAACGCTATCGAGTTCTTCGGCTTCCCGCTGGGGTTCTGGTTTGCCCAGCAGGGTTCCATCTACGCCTTCGTGGTGCTCATCTTCGTGTACGTCTGGAAGATGAACCAGCTCGATCGCAAGTACGACTTCCACGAAGAATAAGAACAGGATCCCTGCGATGGATACCCAAACTCTGATCTATCTGTTCGTCGGCGCGACCTTCGCGCTGTATATCGCCATTGCCATCTGGTCTCGCGCGGGCAGCACCAGCGAGTACTACGTGGCGAGCAAGGGCGTGCACCCGATTGCCAACGGTATGGCCACCGGCGCTGACTGGATGTCTGCGGCATCCTTCATCTCCATGGCCGGTATCATCTCCTTCACCGGTTACGACGGCTCGGTCTACCTGATGGGCTGGACGGGCGGCTACGTGCTGCTGGCGATGTGTCTGGCACCTTACCTGCGCAAGTTCGGCAAGTTTACTGTGCCGGAGTTCGTGGGTGAGCGTTACTACTCCCAGACCGCGCGCGTTGTGGCGGTGATCTGTGTAATCTTCATTTCCTTCACTTATGTAGCAGGCCAGATGCGCGGCGTCGGCATCGTGTTCTCGCGCTACCTGGAAGTGGACATTAACACCGGCGTCGTCATTGGCATGGCCATTGTGTTCTTCTACGCCGTACTCGGTGGCATGAAGGGCATCACCTACACCCAGGTGGCGCAGTACTGCGTGATGATCTTTGCCTATATGGTTCCGGCGATTTACATCTCGATGATGATTACCGGCAACCCGATCCCGCAACTGGGCTTTGGCAGTGAGGTGACCGGTACCGGGCAATCGGTGCTGGAACGGCTGAACGGGCTGGGTGCTGAACTCGGTTTTGGGGCGTACACCGATGGGTCCAAGTCGACTATCGATGTGTTCTTCATCACTATGGCGCTGATGGTCGGTACTGCGGGTCTGCCGCACGTTATCGTTCGCTTCTTCACCACCCCGACCGTGCGTGATGCGCGCAAGTCTGCCGGTTACGCGCTGCTGTTCATCGCGATTCTCTACACGACTGCACCGGCTGTTGCTGCGTTCGCGCGCACCAACCTGCTGACGTCTGTGCCGAACGTTGCCTATGAGCAAGCCCCGACCTGGCTGAAGACCTGGGAAAACGCCGGTCTGATCGCCTGGCAGGACAAGAACAATGACGGTGTCATTCAGTACGGCCCGGGCGCGCCGTTTGTCGGTGCTCCGAAGTTCACCGACGAGCGCGGTGCCAATGGCGAGCGAGCAGTGAGCAACGAGCCGACCGCGGCTGCGACCGAGCTGTATGTCGACCGCGACATCATGGTTCTGGCTAACCCGGAAATTGCCAATCTGCCGGGCTGGGTAGTTGCGTTGATCGCCGCTGGTGGTCTGGCTGCGGCGCTGTCTACGGCGGCCGGTCTGCTGCTGGTGATTTCGACCTCGGTCTCCCACGACCTGCTCAAGAGCAACATGGCGCCGAACATTACCGAGAAACAGGAACTGCTGGCTGCGCGGGTCGCGGCGGGCGTGGCGATTGCGATTGCGGGTCTGTTCGGGATTTACCCACCGGCCTTCGTGGCGCAGGTGGTCGCCTTTGCGTTCGGTCTGGCGGCGGCCTCGTTCTTCCCGGTCATCGTCATGGGTATCTTCTCCAAGCGCATGAACAAGGAGGGCGCGATTGCTGGGATGATCGTCGGTCTGACCTTCACCTTCGGTTACATCGTGTACTACAAGTTCATCGATCCGACCGCAACCGCTGAAGACTGGTGGTTCGGTATCTCGCCGGAAGGCATTGGTACCCTGGGTATGATCTTCAACTTCATCGTCTCGGTTGTGGTGGCTTCCATGACCAAGGCGCCGCCGGAGAAGATCCAGCACCTGATTGAGGATATTCGTATCCCGCGTGGTGCCGGTGCGGCAGTCGATCACTGATCGCTGATGCACAAACAAAAACGCCCCGCATGATGCGGGGCGTTTTTTATTGTCTGCAGATCAGAAGCGCCAGGTCGCCTGTGTCGCCAGACCGTGTGCCTCGTTGCGAAACTCCGCGGTGTAGTCTGCGGTGTTAATCTCACCTTCGGCTTCACGCAGGTAGGAATACGCCACGTCCAGGGTGAGGTCCGGGGTGACGTCCCAGCCAGCGCCCAGTGAGAACACATGGCGGTCCGATACCGGGATGCGCACGGTGCGATGGGTATCGTTGGTGGGAGACGGATCAGAGGTGAAGCCCGCACGCAGTACCCATTGCGGGTTCAACTGGTAAGAGGCTCCCACGGCCCAGGACAGGATGTCGTCCCACTGCATTTCCTCGACGATCTCACCGATGCGGCCCTGATAGGCCGGCAACACGTCGTCATTGACGATGACAATCTGGTCCAGGCGGCTCCAGCGGGTCCAGGTGGTACCTGCATAGACGGTCCAGTTCGCATCCATCTGCCAGGTGATCGAGGTGTCGATGGACTCGGGTGAAGTGAAGTCCAGGCCCGCGTCGTAGGTGCCATTCAGACCGGGAGCAACGGAACCGGTGACCCGCGTGCGGCCTTCCAGCGCATAGTCGACCTTGGAATGATAGGTCAGCCCCCAGCGCAGCTGATCGTTGAGTTCGACCAGCACGCCAGCGTTGAAACCGTAGCCGGTGTCGTCTCCCTTGACGTTCACATGGGTGTCCTGGCCAACGCCGGGGGCGATTGCATGCGGCGAGTTGCGGGTCAGCTTGCCCTTGATCTGGTTAATGGTCGGACCAAAACCGACGGAAACGCGATCATTGACCTGGTAGCTGACAGTCGGCTGGAGGGTAACCACCTGCACGCCGCTGTACATGCCGTGATAACGACCCTGAAAACCCTTTTCGTAGTCGCCAATCACGCCGAATGGGGCGTATACGCCGATGCCAGCGTGCCAACGGTCATCCAGCGGGGTAACCAGATAGCCGAACGGCACCACTGCGGTGGGAACCATGTCGCCATCGTTGCTACCGCTGAACATCCCTTGCGCATTGGAAATGTCGGTAGAAGCAAAAATGGTGGCAAAGCCGCCGACGACTTCGGTTCTGTCCAGCTTGGACATGCCGGCCGGGTTGCCAAACAGGGTGCTGGCGTCTTCGGCGGCGGATGAGCGTCCTGCAAATCCAGTTCCCATGCCGCTGGCGCTTTGTTCGTTGATGCTCAAGCCATTGGCGCTGACGCTGGTGGCGGCGAGGGTGACGGCCAGGGCGACAGAAGACTTCAGCCAGGCGTGTCTGATCATGGAATGCTCCGCAAATGAGGGGTGGTTCTTGAAGGGCGCGCACGCTATCAAGAATCACTGTCATTTGTCAGCGCTGGATGTGGCTAAAAGCAGGTTAATCGAGGGTAATTGGCGCTAATTTGCACGTTTTTGTCGCTACATGCTGCCGATACGAGCTTGCCGCAGCCGCCGCCAGTGCCGCAGCCTGGATTCCATCTCAGCCAGCGTGAGCACCTTCTCCCGACGCGCCAGCGACAGCAGGATAAGCATCAGTTCTGCTGTTGCCAGTGCGTCGGCAGCGGCGTGGTGGCGTTGCTGGTTGACTACCTTGAAGTGCTGTTGCCACTCATCGAGGCTTTGCCGGCTGCTGCCGTCGGGGCACAGCATGGGCGCCAACTCGGCGACGTCGAGAAAACGGTGGCGCAAGCGATGGCCCAGCTCGTCACGCAGGCCACGCTGCAGCATGCGGTGATCGAATGCGGCATGAAAGGCGACGAACACGCACTGACCGGCAAAGTCCATGAAGTCGAGCAGCGCGTCTGCGGGGGCAACACCGTCAGCGACGGCGCTCGGGGCGATGCCGTGAATCAGAACAGACTCCGTGACTCGGTGATTCTCCTGATAGAGAGTGCACTCGTACTGACTGCCGAGGTCGATCAGGCCGTTCTCGATCACCACTGCGCCAACGGACAGGATGCGGTCACGGTTGACGTTCAAACCACTGGTCTCCAGATCCATGACGACAAAGCGGCAGTCGGAAAGCAGCGTGCTATCAAGCGGCTGTGGCTGCGGCAGGGTATCCAGTCGCGGCTGCTGTTGCGCTGTCAGGCTGCGGCCACGCTTGTAGAACCAGGCCAGCGGGTTCACAGGTTGTACCTTAATGCCAGGCTGGCCTGCAGCCGTTTGGCCTGGCGGAACGACTCACGCAGGATGCGGCGGTCAAGCTGGTTGAGGCTTTCCGGGTCAAGCCGATTACTGAACGGCTTGCCATCACGCTCCTGTTGCTGATGTTGTTGCATGCGCACCAGCTGGATGAACTGGTAGCCCTCGATATAGGCATCGGCATCCTGCGGGTCGAGTACTCTGCGCTCGCGCAGTTGCTGCAGGCGTTCAAGGGTATTGCTGACGCCGATACCGTTGGCCAACGCGAGCAGGCGTGCGCCATCGACAAAGGGGCTGAGACCTTGCACCTTGGTATCCAGGGTGTCCTTTTCCGCCCCGGTACGGGCAACCACAAAGTCACGCAGGCGGCCAATCGGTGGGCGGTTAAGCAGCGCGTTCTGGGCCATCTGCTGCTGAAACAGGGTGTTACTGCCGATCTGCCTGAGTACCTCTGCAAACAGTTGCTCAGCGCCGCGTTTATCGCCCCAGACCACCCGTAAATCGAAATAGATAGA
This sequence comes from Pseudomonadaceae bacterium, assembly GCA_038114645.1. Taxonomy (GTDB): domain Bacteria; phylum Pseudomonadota; class Gammaproteobacteria; order Pseudomonadales; family Pseudomonadaceae; genus Halopseudomonas. Next base: position 73,088 of record JAYNRF010000005.1, read on the forward strand.
GGAACTGAGCAAGTTGGCCGGGGTGGTGCTGCGGATCATGCGGGCAAACTTGTCACGCCATTCCTGAGCTGACAGGCATAGCTCAGGGTTGCTCGCCATGATGTTGCCCTTGCACAGGGTAAAGCCACAGGTGTCGAGCGCGTGGTTGATATGGTTGGCCAGTGGTAGCAGTTGCTGGCGGTATGCCTCTGCTTCGGCGCTGGAGGCAGCGGTGAACAGCATGCCGTTGTCCTGATCGGTATGCAGGGTCTGTTCCTGGCGGCCTTCGCTGCCAAAACACAACCAGCTGAACGCAATGCCCGGGTCGCCGTGGTCGCGCAGACACAGCTCAATGACACGGCATACGGTGTGGTCGTTGAACAGGGTAACGATGCGGGTGATCTGGCCGGACGATGCGCCGTGGGCAAGCATGCTGTCGACGAGTCGGTGAATCTCGCCGCGCAGCTCAGCCAGGCGCTCTACGCTCTCCGCCTGACGCAGCATGCGCGCGAGGTGTACCAGATTTACGCGCTGCAATGAGAACAGGTCGCGCTCGGATACCACCCCAGTGAGTTTGCCGTCATCGACCAGACAGATGTGGGCGATGTGCTGCCGGGTCATCGCAATGGCTGCGTCAAAGGCACTGGACGAGGAGGGCAGAGCTGCCGGATTGGGGGTCATCACTGCGGAGATGGCGTGTTTGAGGTCCGTCTCATCATTGGCAATCAGTGCGCGCAGATCGCGCAGGGTGAAGATGCCGGTGGGCGCCTGCTGTTGATCGGTGATCACGATGCTGCCGACTCCAGCTTCGTGCATCTGTTTTACCGCATCGCGTACGCTGGTACCCGCTGTGCATTGCACCGGGTTGCGGGTGATCAGGCTGTCTAGTCGTGTGTCGAGCGAATACTGTGCGCCGAGGGTTTCGCTGGCCTGCTTCTGCGCCTGCTGATTGACCTGCTCAAGCAGGCTGCTGACGCCGCGCAGGGCGAAGTCTCTGAACGGCAGCGACTGGCTGAAAAGGCTGACGAAGTCGTCGCGCGCGATAGTCAGGCAGAAACTGTCCTCGGCAGCGCGGTGCAGGGTACGGGTTGCACGTTCGCCCAGCAGGGCAGCCAGCGGGAAACACTCACCAGTGCCGATCTCAAAGGTGGTATCCGGCTCATCCCGACCGGGTACCACTCGCTCGCCGCGAATCAGCCCCTGCTTGACGATGAAAAAGTGCTGAACCGGCCCATCCTGCGGCTGCAGAATGGGGTCGCCAGCAGCAAAAAAACGCAGTTGCGCATGTTCTACCAGCCAGGCCAGATGCCCGTGTTCCATGAGGTTGAATGGCGGGTAGCCGAGCAAAAAGCCGATCAGGCCCTGAATGTTTTGCATCACGGCGGTTTTACCGGCCTGGGTGAACTTGTCGTCTTGATTCATCGGCTGGATGCCTTCTTTTTTATCGCAAGTGTTGCGCCGGTAATGCTCCGGTGCTATCAGACCTTGGTCGCTGGTATTGGCACAGTCTGGATTTACGTCGCAAGTACCCGGACAAGTGATTTCATATAACTAGCCATTTTGTTATTGTGGCGCATCAAAACACGCCGGATATGACCTTGCAGTCTATACATTGCCAACAGGTCAAACGGCGCGTTCGCTCAGTATAGTTAGGCAGCGTGCTGGGATGCCGTCTCCGCGTGTGCGGGGTAACAGGTTGCGTTTGTTCAAGGGGTAGGGCTTGATCAAGGTACTGGTGGTTGATGACCATGACCTAGTGCGTATGGGCATCAGTCGTATGCTGAGTGATGTTCCCGGTCTTGCTGTGATCGGGGAGGCGGACAGCGGCGAAACTGCTGTGGCCCGCGCTCGTGAGCTCAAGCCGGACGTCATTCTGATGGACGTGCGCATGCCCGGCATCGGTGGCCTGGAAGCGACGCGCAAGCTGGTGCAGCACGACAAGCACGTCAAGGTCATTGCCGTGACGGTCTGCGACGAAGAACCTTTCCCGACGCGCCTCATGCAAGCCGGTGCCGCGGGCTATGTGACCAAGGGTGCGGCCCTTGACGAGATGGTCTCCGCGATCCGCCAGGTGCATTCCGGCCAGCGCTACATCAGCCCTGATATTGCCCAGCAACTCGCGCTCAAGCAGTTCAACCCGGGCGGCGATTCGCCGTTCGACTGCCTGTCTGAGCGTGAAATCCAGATCACCCTGATGATCGTCAGTTGCGAGAAAGTGCAGAGCATTTCCGACAAGCTGTGCCTGAGCCCGAAGACGGTGAACACCTATCGCTACCGTATTTTCGAGAAGCTGGGGATTACCAGTGACGTCGAACTGACCCTGCTGGCCGTGCGCCACGGCATGGTTGATGCAACGCAGCAGTGAGTACCTCTCCCGCATTTGATGCCAAGGCCTTTCTGGCGGCGGCGAGCAGCAAACCCGGTGTCTATCGGATGTTCGACGCCGATGGTGAGCTGCTGTACGTCGGCAAGGCCGGCAATCTGAAAAAACGCCTGTCGAGCTATTTTCGCAAGACCGGCCTGAGCCCCAAGACTGAAGCACTGGTCGCTCGCATCCAGCAAATTGACACCACGATCACGGCCAACGAGACCGAAGCGCTGCTGCTGGAGCAGAGCCTGATCAAGGCTAATCGCCCGCCGTACAACATTCTGCTGCGGGACGACAAGTCATACCCCTACGTGTTTCTCTCCAGCAACGATGATTTCCCTCGGCTCGGGCTGCATCGGGGCAGCAAACGTGCGAAGGGTCGTTATTTTGGGCCGTATCCGAGCGCCGGTGCCATCCGCGAAAGTCTTAATCTGTTGCAGAAGGCCTTTCTGGTTCGCCAGTGTGAGGACAGTTACTACCGTAATCGCACCCGCCCGTGTCTGCAGTACCAGATCAAGCGCTGCAAGGCGCCCTGCGTCGGGCTGGTGGATGCAGCGGAGTACGCAGAGGACGTGCGTCACTCGGTGATGTTCCTGGAAGGGCGCAGCAATGCACTGAATGACGAACTGACGTCCGCGATGGAGCAGGCTTCGATGGCGCTCAATTTTGAGCGCGCGGCCGAGTTGCGTGACCAGATCGCGTTGCTGCGTCGGGTCCAGGATCAGCAGAATATCGACACTGAACAGGGCAGTGCGGACATCGTCGCCGCGGCCGTCGCGCCCGGTGGCGCCTGTGTTCACGTCATCATGGTGCGCCACGGCCGGGTGCTGGGCAGCAAGAACCACTTTCCGCGCGTGCCGATTGAACAGCAGCCGGGTGAAGTGCTATCGGCTTTTTTGCCCCAATACTATCTCGGCGCGGCGGAGCGCGAGGTGCCGGCAGAAATCATCGTCAATGCCGAAAATGACGACTTTCCGGTGATCAGCAGCGCGCTGGGTGAGGCGCGGGGCTTCAACGTCAGTATCACTGCGCGCGTGCGTGGCACCCGGCGACGCTGGCAGGAGCTGGCCGCAAGCAATGCAGAACAATCCCTCGCCAGCCTGCTGAGCAATCGGCAGCACGTTCAGCAGCGTTTTGAAGCGCTGCAGCAGGCGCTTATGCTGGATGAGCTACCGACCCGGCTTGAGTGCTACGACATAAGTCACTCCAGTGGTGAAGCAACAGTCGCCTCCTGCGTGGTGTTTGGGCCGGAGGGGCCGCTAAAGAGCGACTACCGCCGCTTCAATATCGAAGGCGTCAATGCGGGCGATGACTATGCAGCGATGCATCAGGCGCTGATGCGGCGTTTCTCGCGAATTAAGGACGGGGAAGGCAAGATGCCTGACATCCTGCTTGTCGACGGTGGCAAAGGTCAGATGAACATGGCCCGTGACGTGCTGCAGGAGCTGGCTATCCACGATCTGACACTGGTCGGTGTCGCCAAAGGCGTTACCCGCAAGGCCGGGATGGAAACCCTTTACCTCAATACACCGGATAACGAGCTGGTGTTGCCCGGCCATTCACCGGCTCTGCACCTGATTCAGCATATCCGCGACGAAGCTCACCGCTTTGCGATTACCGGCCACCGTCAGCGCAGAGGCAAGGCGCGAACCAGTTCTAGCCTTGAAGGTATCGCAGGGGTAGGGCCCAAGCGGCGTCGGGAGCTGCTGAAGCATTTCGGTGGATTGCAGGAGCTGAAGCGCGCGAGTGCCGTCGAGATCGCCAAGGCCCCGGGCATCAGCAAAAAACTCGCAGAACAGATTTATGCTGTTCTGCATAGCGATTAGAATGGCCACTCGTACAAGGCCGCGGACACCATGAACATTCCAAATATCCTGACCCTGCTTCGGGTCGCGCTGATTCCGATCTTCATTCTGCTGTTCTACATGCCGTTCCATTGGAGTTACGCAGCAGCAGCGCTGGTCTTTACGCTGGCAAGCGTGACCGACTGGCTGGACGGCTATCTGGCGCGCAAGCTGGAACAAAGCACCCCGTTCGGGGCCTTCCTCGACCCGGTCGCCGACAAACTGATGGTGGTGATTGCGCTGGTACTGCTGGTTCAGCATCACGCCAACTTCTGGGTGACCGCGCCTGCGGCGATCATTATCGGGCGCGAGCTGGTCATCTCTGCGCTGCGTGAGTGGATGGCCGAGATGGGCGCACGGGCGCATGTGGCGGTCTCGAAATTGGGCAAGTACAAGACGGCGCTGCAGATGGTTGCGTTGGTCGTACTGCTGGCTAACCCGCCGGAGCTGACGCTTTGGGTCGTGGTCGGTTATATCCTGTTGGCGATGTCAGCGGTGCTGACCCTGTGGTCGATGGTGGTCTATCTGATCGCCGCCTGGCCGCATCTGCGCCCCGATAGTGATCAAAATTCCGCCAAATAACTTTTTTTGAATCAATGACTTGACAGGCCGGCGCAGATGGATAGAATGAGCGCCGTCCGATGCGGGAATAGCTCAGTTGGTAGAGCACGACCTTGCCAAGGTCGGGGTCGCGAGTTCGAGTCTCGTTTCCCGCTCCAGTTTTATTATTGTGTTGACGTCATCCACAGCACAGTAAGCTCTCTTTTGAGGCCGGGTGGCAGAGTGGTCATGCAGCGGATTGCAAATCCGTGTACGCCGGTTCGATTCCGACCTCGGCCTCCAATCTTTACTTTCGCCCGGATGGCGAAATTGGTAGACGCAAGGGACTTAAAATCCCTCGACCTTTAGGTCGTGCCGGTTCGACCCCGGCTCCGGGCACCATCTACCAAACGCCTTTAAGCCATCTAGTCGCAGCCGTTTCCAGTCCGCAAAATCGATTTCTGACCACCAACGCTGTCGGGTCGCTGGTATCTGCCAGCAAGATCCCCGTTGTACGGCTTCGCCAGGGTTGCGTTGTGTGCCTGCCAAAACTGGTTGCTGAATTGTCTCTCGCTGTAATGCCCTCTTTCTACCTGCCGTAGCGCGCTTCACTGTCTGTGATCACATCGCTTGCCTGTTGAGTACCTACCCTCTGACCTGTATCAGCATGGCCGTCTATTTCGTGGCATATACTCACTGAAAATAGACGCGGGAGGGCGCGCATGAGTGGTGAACAGTTCTGGGTAACAGTCGCGATTTTTACGCTAGGGGTAATGCTGATCGGCGGTGGTTACTCTCGCTCGCAAACACGCACGGGGATGGCGCTGATGTGGGGTGGGGCACTGTGCATGATCGCACTGGTGTTCTACTACATCCCGCAAAACCTTGCGCTTTAGTCCGAGGCCACCTGCGCAGCGCTCGAATGCTGCTCGTTCTGGTAGGTAACTACGCGGTTGCGGCCAGATTTTTTTGCGCGGTACAGCGCGATATCTGCGCACTGAAGCAGGCCTTCAGCGTCGCCAGCATGTACTGGATAGCAGGCCACGCCTAGCGAAATAGTAGTGCCTACTGTCTGCTCCTGCCATTGGATGCTGGTAGCCGCGAAGGCGTTGCGATACTCCTCGGCACGCGCTTGCGCCGTCGCGCAGTCGGTATTAGGCAAGGCAACCAGGAACTCCTCGCCACCGAACCGGCAGACAATATCACTGGCCCTTGAGTGCTTACCAAGCAGGGTGGCCAGGGCGATAAGTAACTGGTCACCTGCCTGGTGGCCATAGTCGTCGTTGACGGACTTGAAGTGGTCAATATCGATCAATATTAGTGCCAGCGGTTGTCCATGGCGCTGACAGAAACCCAGCTCCCTGGCGATGGTGACGTCGAAATAGCGCCGATTGTAGGTGTCAGTCAACGGATCGCGGTCAGCCAGATCACGCAGTTTTTGCTGCAGCAGCTTGTTCTCCTCGAGCTGCTGCTGCAACGCGAGGTTGGCCTGCTGCAGCGCGTCCTGGCTTTGGTGCAGTTGATTGCGTGTTTCCCTGATTCGGTCATTGCGCGTGAAGGCGACATTACCCACCATCATCAGATAGACGCTGAGCCCAATGATGCACAGCAGGCTAGATGGCCAGTTGGTATATACCGCAAGGTGAGGCTTGTGGAACAGCAGCGACAGCGCCATACCGGCGCTCAGAGCGACAGCCGCCTGCAGCAATCCTTTCGGGCCGCGGAATACCATCAGGTTGATAGTGACGCCCGTTACCATGGTGTAGGTGATCCATAGCGGGAAGCCGAGCCAGCTGATCCAGATGCCGAACAGGAAACAATCACACAGCAGACTGTTTAGCTCACTCGCCAACGGGGTGCTTGCGCGTGAGGCGCGCAGATACATCAGGTGCGGGTATATCAGGAACTGGATGACCAGAAGCGTCCAGGGCAGCCAGCCGTGACCAAAAGCGGCGAAATGCACTCCGATTGCTGCGAACAGCAAGGCGAATGATGCGGTTCTGTTCCGATAGTTAAGTTTTACTATCCAGTGCGAATCTTCTGGCACGGTACAGGTCATCAATGCGGTTGAGAATTAACAGCTTGATGGCAGTGTAGCTTGCCCGGGCCAGCACTGGTAGCGTCTTTACAAGGGTAAAGCCCGGCTGCGCGCCATCGCTGCCGGGCTTGCACTTAGGGGTAAGCGTTGAACCAGGCCAGCACCTTATTGGCTGAGGCCGGGAACCATTCGTGACCGCCCGTGGTTTCTGTGTACCGCCCAGTTGGAATGCTTTGATACAGCAGTTGGTCGTAGTACATATCCATGCTCCACCACGGCACGACCAGATCGACAAAGCCGTGAATGAAATACGTCGGCGGATGGTTTGCCGGCAACGGGTTGGGTACCGAACACACCGGGCCGCTGCAGGTAGCGTAGGAACCCGACTGTACTACCAGTGCGCGGAATTCGCCGGGAAATGATACAGCCATGCGGCTAGTGTTATAGCCACCGCTGGAAATACCGGTTGCGTACTTTCGATTGCCGTTCAGAGGGCCCAGCTTGCCATCATTGATGGCCTGAAACAGGTTGGTCAGGAAGGTGAAGTCGGTGCTCGACTCGTAATTGGTCGCCAGCCCCGGCAAGTTGGTATGCCAGAACAGGTCTGCAGGAGCACTCGGTGCGACGACGGCATAGCCGTTTTCCAGCAGCTTCTTGACCACCCGTCCCTCGTAGTAGCCGCCGAACGGATCGGTGGTGTAGTAGGTAAAATCGTCCAGTGGGTAAAACGAACCCTGATACACCAATGCAACGGGCCAGCCACCGGCAGGTGCGGTTCCGCTGGGGAGCTGGTAGATCACCTTGCGGCTGCTGATGCTGCCCGATTTGATCCATGTGGATTTGTAGCTACAGCTGATTTTGCCTGGCAGCAGGAGTGTTTTTGCACGCTCTGAACAAGGGGAATCAGCCCATGCCTGACTGCTGGCGGCCGCCAGCAGCAACCCGATCAGGGTGGTGCTCTTGAGCCAGGTGCGTAGGGTAAATCGCATTGCATACCTCCGATTTATTGTCGTTATTAGCGGGGCAGTGATTGTCGGTCGCCGCTATAAAATAGAATCGGACGTTCGATTCCGTCAAATCGCTTCCTTGTGATTTGCAAAGAAAGTTCACTGTCTCGTAACAGAGACACAAATAGTTGCATGTGACACTTGTGCTCTACGGGACGGATATCTAATATATCGGAACCGGTGTTCCGGTTCCGTATAATAACAATACTTTGGAGGTCCTCGTGGCGACACAGGGAAAGGCTTTGGCGATTGGCTGCGCAACGCTCCTTGCAACCAGTCCGGTCATGGCGTACCAGACGCGATCAGGTGACTGGTCTATGGCACTGGATACAACACTGTCTTACGGCGTGAACTATCGCATGGAAGATCAGGACAGTCGTCTGATCGCCCGGGCCAACGGCGGTCGCGGCGACAATTCCGGGTTGATCAACTCGGATGACGGCAACCTGAATTTCAAGCAGGGCGAGCTGTTTTCGGAGGTGGCAAAGGTCGTTTCAGAGCTGGACCTGAGCTACCGCGAGCGTTTTGGCGTATTTGCCCGGGTGCGCGGCTTCTACGACCTGGAGTTGATGGACGACGATCGCCGCCATCGCGAGATTCCGAACAAAGGGCTTGATGATGCGGGTTCTAATGTCGACCTGCTGGATGCCTTTGTGTTTGGCAGCTGGGACGTCGCTGATCGAGCGCTCAACGTGCGCGTCGGACGTCAGGTCATCAACTGGGGCGAAGGCCTGTTCGCCCAGAATGGTATCGGTGCAACCAATCCGGTCGACATCAATGCGCTGCGCGCTCCTGGCTCGGAGCTGAAGGAAGCGTACATGCCGACGATGATGGGTTATCTCTCGTTTGAGGTGACCGATGGGCTCTCGGTGGAAGGGTATTGGCAGCCAGCCAGCGCCTGGGAGAAAACCCGGATTGACCCCTGCGGAACCTATTTTTCAACCCTCGACGTGATTGGTGGCGGCTGCGACTACCTGATGGTCCCGCCCGTGCAGGAGCCGCTGACCGGAGGGCTGGCGTTTGACAGCCCTGAGCAGGCACAAGCCTACGCTGACAGCCTGCCAGCCATCCCAGCGCTCGCCGCGTTGAAAGCCTATCTGCCGACGACGTATATCCCCCGAGCTGGCGACGTAAAGGCAGATGGCGCCGCACAGTATGGTATTGCCGCGCGCTTGCTGGTGCCTGAGCTCAATTACAGCGAGCTGGGCTTCTATTACATGCGCTACAACATGAACGTGCCGATGCTTGGTCTTACGGTAGGCCAGCCAGTCAATATTCCCAACGTGGGCGTATTACCGGTTGCCAATACCTCGCGCTATTACGCCGAGTATCTGGAGAAACGTCACCTGTACGGCCTCAGTTTCAACACCAGTTTTGGCGGCGACAGCTGGCTGAACGGTGTCTCGCTGGCGGGTGAGCTGAGCTATCGCCCCAATGCCGCCATCGCGTTGGGTCTGGGTGAGTACCTGCCCACCGCATTGCTCGGCAATCTTGGCGGACTCCCGGTTGGCACCCGACTGGATGGTTATGACGAGAAGGCCATGTGGCAGGGGGCTTTGGTCGGCATTCAGAGCTTCAACGGCGTGCTGGGTTCAAATACCGGCACCTTGATGGTCGAGCTGGTCGGCAGCCGAGTTCAGGGGCTCGACTCCGATACCGACTATTACGCAGCAACGTCCAGCGCCTGGGGCGCTCAGGGCACCGTGTCCCTGACGTACAGCAACGTGCTGAATCTGGTGAATCTGGTGCCTAGCGTCAGCTATCAGCGCGGCTTCAACGGGATTGCGCCGCAGCTAACCAACGGTTTGATCGAAGATGCACGCAGCTACGCAATCGGCGTGGATGCCATCTATCAGGAAGCGTTGACCCTAGGCGCGCGCTATGTCGCCTATGCCGGCGGCGGTCTGTCCAACAAGCGGACGGACCGCGACTATCTCAGCCTTAGTGTTAAGTACAGCTTCTAACAGGATGAAATATATGACTAAAACAACTTTCTGCAAGGTGGCTGTTCTGGGCTCGCTGCTGCTGGCGTCGGCGATCGCTCAGGCGCGTGTTGATGCAGGTACAGCAGCACGTCTGCAAACTGACCTGACACCCATCGGGGCCGAGCGGGCAGGTAATCAGGACGGATCTATTCCGGCATGGGATGGCGGCTTGCGCGCAACGCCGGCAGCGTATGAAGACGGGCGCGGATACGTCGACCCTTATGCCGACGACCAACCTCTGTACAGCGTGTCCGCCGCCAATGCCGAAGGCTTCAGCGATCGGCTGAGCCCTGGTCAGCAAGCGATGCTACGGCGCTACAGCAGCACCTGGAAGCTGCAGGTCTATCCGAGCCGCCGCTCTGCGTCGTTCCCGCAGGCGGTCTACGATGCGGCACTCAGCAACGCGCAATCAGCCGAGCTGACCGACAACGGCAACGGTGTAGCGGGCATGAAGGTTGCCGTGCCATTTCCCGTTCCCCAGTCCGCTCTGGAGGTGCTGTGGAACCATCTGACCCGCTATCGCGGTGAGAGCGTCAAGCGTTACTACGCGCAAGCAACGCCACAGCCTGATGGCAACTACTTCATGACGCGAATCGAGGACTACTTCCTGTTTAATCAGTGGGCCGGGGATTCGGCGGTAGATAACGGCAATATCCTGTTCTACTTCCGCCAGTCGGTGGTTGCGCCCACGCGCTTGGCGGGCATGGAGCTGTTGGTCCACGAGACGGTTAACCAGGTCTCCGAACCTCGCATGTCGTGGATTTATGCCTCCGGCCAGCGCCGTGTACGGCGCGCGCCCAACGTTGCTTACGATTCCCCTGGCACCGCGTCAGACGGGATGCGCACTACGGACAATTTCGACATGTTCTCAGGCGCACCCGATCGTTACGACTGGGAGCTGATGGGCAAGAAAGAGATGCTGATTCCGTACAACAACTATCGCCTGGCGGACAAGCGTAACCGCTACGCCGATATCGTCCAGCCTGGGCATATCAACCCTGAGCTGCCACGCTATGAGTTGCACCGGGTGTGGCATGTTCGGGCAACCCTCAAAGCCGGGCAGCGTCACCTCTACAAACAGCGTGATATGTACTTCGACGAGGACAGCTATCAACTGGTGGTGGTGGATCACTACGACAACCGCGATCAGCTATGGCGTCTGGGCGAGTCATACACCATCAACCTCTACGACCAGCCGCTGGTGTGGACTAAGGGCGACGCGGTCTACGACCTGCTCAGCGGGCGCTATGTGATCGGCCTGCTGTCCAACGAGGAACCGCGCGAGCAGTTTGCGACCGGGCTGCAACCAAGCGATTTCACCCCGGCACAGCTGCGCCGGGACAGCCGCCGCTAACGGATTTGCAGATAGTTGCAGATCAGTTGGGATAGCTCTCCGGGGAGGTGATCCCGGGGAGTATCCCCCAGCGTTCCAACCAGACTGTAGTAGTTCATGCTGGCCAGCAAAACATGGCCGGCAAGGTCTGCTGCGTGCTCGGGGGAGGGGTGATTCAGCTGGTCGCGCTGCTGCAACACCAGATCGCGTAGCGAGTGGCCGACGAACGCGTTGAGTTCATGAATGCGTTCGCGGAAGCGTTCGTCGACGGAGCTGCGGCGAATAAGGGCGCGAATCAGGCCCTCGTTGCATTCGTACAGGCTGATGACGCCCTGGACGAAATGCTGCAGCTGCTCCTGAAAGGGCCGCTCGCTGCCACTGAGTGAGTTAACCAGTCCGGATATGACGTTGTGACTGTCATCGACGAAGCGCTCGTGTACGGCTTGTAGCAGTACGTCCTTGTCTGCGAGCAGGCGATAGAAGGTTCCGACCGAGGAGTTCGCCAAGCGTGCGATCTCCGCGATGCTGGTTTCTTCAAAGCGGTTCTGGGCAAGCAGGTCAATGGTCACCTTGAGAAAGCGCTCAAGCGCCTGGCGACTTCTGGCCTGCGTCGGGTTGGGGATGGTGCGCATGTGGGTTCCCTTGGCAAGCCTCGATTCTATAGGGCGCAAGGCTAGCAACGCAAACCAGCGATTTTGAGCGCGTCTGACCGGCTGTTGCCGGACGACAACACAATTGGAGTTATGCAATGAAGTACATCAAGTTGAAGAATGGCCGGGTCGCCTATACCCAGCGAGGAGAAGGGACACCGGTGCTGCTGGTACACGGGCTTGGGTCATCCTCAGGTGACTGGGAGCCCCAGATAAACGACCTGTCGAGGATCTCCAGCGTCTGGGCGCTGGACCTGCGCGGCCACGGTCAGAGTGATTTGCTCAATCGACCCCTGTTTCTGGGCGAGCTGGCAGACGATGTGGCCGAATTCATTCGGGCGATGGGTATTCAAGGCTGCATGCTGGTTGGCATCTCGATGGGCGGCATGATCAGCTTCGATTTGCTGGCCCGCTACCCGCAGTTGGTCAGCGGCATGGTTGCGATCAACAGCGCACCCAGTTTTCCAGTCGACAGCTGGCGGATACGCCTGCGCCTCGCGTTTCGGCTGTCGGTTCTCAAGGTACTTGGCATGCGCAACATGAGCCGGCTGATCGCGCGCAATCTGTTCCCGCACCCGCAGCAGCAGGCGCTGCGAAATCAGCTGGTCAGCTCATTCAGCAAGAATGACCTTCGCTCTTACCGCTACGCGGTGGGCGCTATCGCCGGCTGGTCGTCGGTGCCGGCGATCAATCAGGTTGACCTGCCCATACTGGTGGTCACCGGTGATCGTGATTACACCACGGTAGCCTTCAAGAAAGCCTATTGCGATGCGCTGCTCAACGCCGAACTGGCTGTGGTGTGCGATTCGGGTCACGCCACGCCGCTGGATCAGCCGGAGCAACTGAACCTGCTGCTACGGCGTTTTCTGGGACTGCTGACCAAGCCGGAATCCGTGGTCGTGACGGAGCCCTACGTATACTAATGCTGCCACGTCACCAATGATTAACGCGGCATTCACCTGACTGTAATGCCTGCATGGCGGAATTCTCGTTGTATCCAGGCGAGGAGAGTAACCATGCAGATCACGGTTGTTGGGTGCGGCTACGTTGGATTGGTGACGGCTGTCTGCTTTGCCGAAATGGGTAACCGGGTCGCCTGTGTGGACGCCAGCGCAGAGCGTATCAACGCTTTGCAAAACGGGGTGTCACCGATCTTTGAACCCGGCATCGAAGCGCTACTGAAGACCAACCACAGCGCCGGGCGCCTGACCTTCTGCCACCAGCTGATGCCCGTTGTACGCCACAGTGAAGTGGTTTTCATTGCGGTGGGAACCCCTTCTGCGGTCGATGGCAGCGCCGATGTGTCGCAGATTCTTGAGGTCGCGGCGCAGCTTGGCAGTGCGCTGGAGGCGCCAACCATTGTCGTCTGCAAATCGACCGCGCCGGTCGGCACCGCGTGCCGTGTGCAGGTCATTCTCGATCAGCACTGTCAGCGACGGGGCGTCAGTTGGCGGCATTGCGTGGTGAGCAATCCCGAGTTCCTGAAAGAAGGTGCCGCGATCAGCGACTTCATGCGTCCGGATCGCATCATTCTCGGTACCGAGGACGTCGATGCCGAACGCACCATGCGCCAGCTTTATGAGCCCTTCGTCCGCAACCACGACCGTATTCTGTGTATGCCTCGGCGTGCAGCGGAGATGACCAAGTACGCGGCCAACACCTTTCTGGCGACCAAAATCTCGTTTATTAATGAAGTGGCCAGCCTGTGTGAAACGCTTGGCGTCGATGTCGAAGCAGTGCGCCGAGGCATTGGCGCTGATCCACGAATCGGTCACCACTTTATCTACGCGGGTTGCGGCTATGGCGGCTCGTGCTTTCCAAAGGACATACGTGCCTTGCTGCACATGGCCGGGGAGCAGGACGTTGCACTGCCAATTCTGCAGGCTGTCGAGCAGCGGAATCAGGCGCAGAAGGGCTGGCCGTTGCGTATGTTGCGTAAGGTCTTTGGCGAACAGCTTGGTAAGCGTACTGTGGCGGTTTGGGGGTTGGCATTCAAACCAGGCACCGATGACATCCGCGATGCACCCAGCCGCGTACTGATTGAAGGTCTGCTGGCGGCGGGTGCGCGAGTGCAGGCATTCGATCCGGTTGCCAGTGAGAACATCGCTCGCGCCTACCCCGACGCAGTCGCCGAAGGGCGGTTGCGTTTGTCTGCCGATCCCTACTCAGCGCTCAACGAAGCCGATGCGCTGACGCTGGTAACCGAGTGGAAGCAGTTTCGGCAACCGGACTTCAGCCTGATGGCGCGGTTGATGCGCACGCCGGTCATTATTGATGGGCGTAATCAATATGATCCTGCGGTTGTCAGTGGTCATGGCTTCCAACATATTGGCGTCGGGCGCGTACCGATGGAGACGCCAGCGCCGGTGTTGCGCAAGGTGGTCTGAGCCGAGTGCTTTTTTGGGGTATGCTTGAGCACTCATTCAAGTTCAGACAGGAAGGATGCTCATGTCCCAGTACGACTTCGACCTCTTCGTTATCGGTGCCGGCTCCGGTGGTGTGCGCGCCAGCCGAATGGCGGCCGGTTTCGGTGCACGGGTTGCGGTGGCCGAAGATCGCTATCTGGGCGGAACCTGTGTCAACGTTGGCTGCGTGCCGAAAAAACTGTTCTCGTACGCCGCCCACTTCGCCGAAGACATCGAAGATGCGGCCGGCTATGGCTGGGACCTGGCAACAGCAGGGTTCGACTGGCAACGACTGGTCGCGAACAAGAACACTGAAATTAGCCGTTTGAACGGCATTTATCGCAATCTGCTGGTCTCCGCGGGTGTCCACCTGATCGAAGGGCGCGCGCGCTTTATCGATTCGCATACCGTCGAGGTCGATGGCACGCGCTACAGCGCCGAGCGCATCTTGATCGCGACCGGTGGCTGGCCGCATGTGCCGGACTTCCCGGGCAACGAACATGTAATCAGCTCGAACGAGGTTTTCTTCCTGGAGAAGCTCCCCAGGCGCGCGCTGGTCGTTGGTGGTGGATACATTGCTATCGAGTTTGCCGGCATCTTTCACGGCTTGGGCTGTGCTACCACCCAGTTGTACCGCGGCGATCTGTTCCTGCGGGGCTTTGACCGCAGCGTTCGCGAGCACATGGCCACGGTGCTGGCGGAGAAGGGGGTTGACCTGCGTTTCAATTGCGATGTAGCGCGAATTGAGCGCAACGCCGATCAGAGCCTGAGCGTTACGCTCACCAACGGCGATCAGCTGGAAACCGACCTTGTACTGTATGCAACCGGGCGTCGGGCACACACGGATGATCTCGGGCTGGAACATACCGCTGTCGAGCTGGACGCTAACGGCAATATCAAGGTCGACGAGCAGTATCAAACCACGGATCCGGCGGTGCTGGCGATTGGTGACGTGACGGGAACCGTGCAACTCACCCCGGTGGCGCTGGCTGAAGGTATGGCGCTGGCCCGTCGCCTGTACCGTCCGGAGGAGTATCTGCCGGTGGATTACAACGATATCCCCACTGCGGTGTTCTGCATCCCGAATATCGCCACCCTTGGCCTGAGCGAAGAAGACGCTCGGGCCAAAGGGCACAAGCTGAGGGTCTACGAAAGCCGCTTCCGGGCGATGCGCAACACGCTGGCCGGCCGCAGCGAGCAGAGTCTGATGAAGCTGGTGGTCGACAAGGAGTCCGATCGGGTATTGGGTATTCATATGGTCGGGCCGGAAGCGGGCGAGATCGTCCAGGGCTTGGCGGTGGCGGTCAAGGCTGGGGCGACCAAGGCGGTTTTCGATGCGACCCTGGGGATTCATCCCACCGCCGCTGAGGAGTTTGTTACCATGCGCACGCCTAGCCGCGAGGACTGATCGCGGTACCCTGCGGAGTGCTGCACAAATGAGCTGGTTTTACGCCTTCGATCTGTTCGGTGTGGCGGTATTCGCCATTACTGGTGCACTCATGGCCGGCCGCAAGTCGATGGATCTGTTCGGCGTCCTGGTCATTGCGATCATTACCGCGCTGGGCGGCGGCACTCTGCGTGACGCGATCCTCGGCAACCATCCGGTGAGCTGGGTCCGCAACGACGTCTACATCCTGGTTGCAACGCTGGCGGCTGTTGGCACGGTGGTTTGGGTACGGTTCACCAGGCCGATCAACGAAACCGGCTTGCTGGTGGCCGATGCGTTCGGGCTGGCGGTATTTACGGTGATCGGCACTCAGGTCGCTCTGAACTTTGGCGTGCCGATCAGTGCAGCGGTCATCATGGGCGTGATGACCGGTGTGGCGGGTGGGGTAATGCGTGACATCATCTGCAACGAAATTCCGCTGATCTTCCACAAGGAAATCTACGCTACGGCTTGCATCGTTGGCTCGCTGGCCTACATCGGTCTGCAGTCGCTTCCCTTGCCTGAGGATCTGAGTATCGCCATCTGTATTGCGCTGGTACTGGCGATCCGGCTGGCCGCGATCCGCTGGCATCTTGCGCTGCCGCGCTTTCACCTGCTGGATCGCGACCGTCCCGATCAGTGATGCATATGCCCTGAGTCGGCAGCGGGGGCTGGCGGCTCATCTTCCGCCTGCACTTTCACTACCACCTCTACATGTCCCGCCGTAGCAAAATGCAGCGTCAGCGGGAACTGCTCACCTGCACTCAACGGCTGCTTCAGATTGAACAGCATCAAGTGGTAGGCACCGGGCTGGAAGCTCAGGGTTTCGCCTGGTGCGACCTCTAGCCGGTCAACCCGTTGCATCTTCATCAAACCATCGGCGTGAACGTGTTCGTGAATTTCCACTTTACCTGCGACCGGCGTATCCGCGCCGAGCAGGGTATCGCTGTGGTCGCCGTGGTTGCTGATCTGCAGGTACGCCGCACCGGTCGGGGCGACAGGGGGCAGGGCGCGAGACCATGGGTGGGCAATATGCAATGCACCTGCTTCAAACTCATGGGCATTGACCAGTTGCGCCAGCGCGCAGCCAATCAGGAGCAGCGAGAAACGGTTGAAACGCATGTTGTGTACCTTCGAACGGGGTGTGGTGGAACCTTAACCTGAAAACGGTCGTCGGATGAAGTGACGTTACGCCGCGGCCGCGATAGCAGAATGAGATGATTGAAATGTGGAATAGTTATATAAATTGGTCGAGCGCATAGCTTTTCGCCACTACATTTTTCCCGCACACTGATCCAACTTGGGTAAGCGTGTCGTGGTCGGACCAAACAGGAATTTGAGCACGTAATGACAGAGCGCAGGCGATTGGAGCGGCATATAGTGAGCAACAGTCTGGAAGTGTTTGATCTGAATACCGGTGACCATTTGGGTCGCGTGGTGGATCTGCATGAGGACGGCCTGATGCTGCTGAGCGATCGTCCTGTCGATCTTAACCGCGCCTTTGCGCTGCAGATCAACCTGCCCATGACACTAAACGGCGTCAAGGAGTTTTTGCTGGATGCCGAAAGCCTGTGGAACCGCGTGAGCATCAACGGCGAACAGTTCTGGACCGGGATGCACTTCACCAATCTGCCCGAAGAGTCGCGTCAATGCATTGCCCGGATGGTGGCCAGCCGCTAAGCGCGCGACTGGCTATCACAGGTCAGACGCTTTGATAGCGCCCGGGCGTCAGGTGATTGTCCCAACGCACGGCATAGCTGCCATGTGGCACTGCCTGATCACTGTCTGCCGACAGCCGATAAACGCCCCCCAGCCCTGACGACACGACAAAACCGTTGTCACCAAACGGCAGGGCGCCCGCCACATCTGCAACCATCACCTGCTGCACGATCTCGCCAGTCTGGTAGTTGATGATGAGTGCCAGATTGCCCAGCGGCGCGGTAATCACGGCGTAAGGGCTGCTGCGGCTGATGGCGATACTTGCGGTGTAGTTCTTCAGCGGCATCAACGCTTCCACCGGCCAGTCCAGTTCCCGGAATTCACCGGTCGCACTGTCGAAGCGCACCACCAGCGGCGGTGTTTCCCACTCCGGGCCTTCATATTGGTAGCCAGCGATAACGACCCCGTCCGGGCTCACGTCCAAATGGCGGCAGCTGAGTTGATGATGCGAGGGCTGGTGACGCGCGGTGATCTCGCCGGTGCGACGATCCAGCAGGATCAGCGCAGGTTGCATTCGGTCAAGGTTCAGCTTGATGCGGTCGTAGTCGGGATGGGTTTCTATCCCGCCAAGGGCAACGATCAGCGTGTTCCCGTCAGGATGCAGCCGCAATTCGTGCGGGCCGATACCATCCAGATCGAAATCGGTGACGGTGCGGTAACCTTCAAAGGCGTCGTAGACGCGCACCAGACCTGCGGAGGTCTGGTAGTTATTCATCGTCACGTACAGGTATCGGGCGTCGGGGCTGTAAACGCCGTGCCCGTAGTAGTGAAAGCCGTCACCTGCGTTGATGCTGCGCTCAATCTTGCCAGTGCGGGTGTTGAGTACATGCATCAGGCGCCCGGGGCGGCGAGCGAACACCACTACGTGATCACCGTGTGGCTGTGCACATCCGCCATGGCAACGCTCCGGCACCGGAATCTGGAAGCGGGCCTGACCGACGCTGTCCACGCCGCAGATAAAGTGACGACCGTCGTGATCGTCTACTGCACTAACCAGCTCAAGATCAGTCTGCTTGCCAGCCAGAGGCAAGCGGCCGCTGCAGGCAGCGAGCGCGCCGATGGACGTGGCAGCAATGGACGCTTTGAGGAACCCGCGCCGATCCAGCATCTATCAATCCCCGTCGCTTGAATTGAAGCCGCGGACCACGCTGAGTTCGGCAGCGATTGGACCGGTCAGCAGCTGGCCGGTAGCGCGCACGTCAGCGAGCAGGGCATTCAGGCTGGCGATCCCTTCGTCGCTTTGCAGCAGCGGTGTAATGCCGGCGGGCAGGGCGTCGAAGTGGGCCAGGGTCTTGTTCAGTTGGGCGCTAAAGTCCTCGGCCAGCGGCAGTGCATCGTTCTCTGCCATCAGTGCGTTGAGCCCCGGTACGAAGTACTCCGCCAAACCCTGCAACGATGCCTTGAGCATGATCAGCGACTCGCCGGAGCGCCAGGCATCGGCGAGGTAGGGGTTGGGTTTGCCATTGCCGCGCGCACCCAGCGGGGCGGCGATCCGCCAGTCTGCCATGATCTCGAGCGCGTGCATGGCCGCAGTCAGGGTGCCGTTATCGTAATCGGCAACCTGCTGATAGCGCTCCTCGAGCTGTGCCCAGTCATTGCTGAGTTCGGCTGCGTTGTTCTCGAGGTTATGACTGATAGCCGTCAGCAGACGACAGGACAGGTCCGCTGGCAACGCACGCTCACTGTCGGTCACCTGCGGATCAAACAGCAGATATTCAACGGCGGGAAAGCCCTGAATGGCGACGCTGTCACGCGCCAGATCCGCCGCTGTGACGCTCTCTCGCTCGGGTTTGAGCCAGTAGCTGGCTTTGCTGGCCGTGAGATTCTTGGGGTCGGGCCAGAACTGGAACTTCCATGCCCTGGTGTTTTGCTCAATGGGGCCGAAATCGACGAAGCGCACCGCCTGCCATGCGGCAAAGGCGCCAGTCCAGGACTCCTTGACCTCGGCCAGGGCCGCGTCACTGGGCGCTGCGCAGTAAGCGTCCGTCTTGCTTGCGAGCAACTGGGTGCGCTCAGCCAGCTGCTGGTAACCGTGGCCAATCTGGGCGTGCCAGGCTGCGCGCGGGGAGCTGGTCTGGGCCTGCGCGCAGACGCTCAGGGTCAGTGCACAGGTGGTTGCCAGGGTAAGCAAAGGAGCGGTTAATTTCATGTTTGTGCCTCAGAGCGAGTTGAGGAAACGGATAAGCGCGTCACGCTGGTCCGCAGGCAGTTGGCGGTATTGATCAGCCGCAGGGCGAGCCTCACCGTCGTGCCAGAGAATGGCATGTTCGACAGTTTCGGCGCGGCCATCGTGCAGGAAACCCGCCAGCGGATTGACCTCTTTGGTCAGCCCCAGGCCCCAGAGCGGCGGTGTACGCCACTCGTTGCCGTCAGCCAGAAACTCCGGCCGACCGTCGGCCAGCCCCGGGCCCATATCGTGCAGCAGAAAGTCGGAGTAGGGCCAGATGACCTGCCCACTGAGTTCCGCTCGTTCAACCTGTCCTGTGGTAAAGCTTGGGGTGTGACAGGCTGCACAGCCGATGTCATTGAACAATTGGGCCCCTTGCTGAACAGCGGGGCTGTCCATATCGCGGCGAGTCGGCACCGCCAGGCTGGTAGCGTAGAAATCAATGAACCCGGCAACTTTGTCGGTTACTTCCGGCTCGCCGCCGTTGGGGAAGCGCTCACACTGCTGCTCTGGAGTGCAGTCAGTTGCCGGGGCAACGGTCGATGTCAGGCCCATGTCGCCAGCAAAGGCGTCCATGCTCTGTTGCATGATGTTGGGCTGACCGGCCTTCCAGCCGAAGCGGCCGACGACGGTTTGTTCGGCGACGCGGTCCCAGACGCGGTTGGCACGACCGGAAATGCCATCACCGTCGGCGTCATGCGGGTCTTCGTTGGCCAGCAATGCCGACTCGGGGATGGCTTCCACCAGGCCGAGGCCAATCATTGGCGGTGCGACCCGCGGGGAAGTCAGCAGGTTATCCGGCAACGCCCCGTAATTGGGGTTCTCGATGTGGTACACGGGCTTGCGCATGACGATTTCGCTGCCGTCTGCCAGGGTCTGGGTAACGGATTCCCACTGCACAACCATGTCTGCTTCCGGCTTCATGCCGGGAATTGCAGAGGTTTGCAGTTGGCCGCCGTAGACGGGGGCAGGCAGCAAGCCGTGTTCGCGTAGCATGTCGGCGTCGCGCTCTGGGTCGGCCGGCACGGAAAGGCGCAAAAACAGGGAAACAGAAGGCGTTTCCGGTGAGGCTGGTGCGTGGCCACGGCCGTCTTTCAAGTGACAGCCCTGGCAGGAATTGGTGTTGAACAACGGGCCAAGGCCGTCGCGGGCGTCGGTACTGGCCGGGGCAACCACCCATGGGTTGCGGAAAAAGCTGTTGCCTACGCTGAAGTCCAGGCGCTTGGTCATCGACATGTTCGCCAGCGGCAGCGAGTACGCGTTCTGATCGTGCTGGTTAACGCTGCCGGCTCCGCCGGTCAGTGGCGTGTCCTGAATCGGGTAGCTGGTTTCAGCAGCCTGGGTCAGGTTTGAGATCAGTAGTGCAGGGACCAGAAGGGCGCTGGCGCGCAGGAGAGGATGAAGCATCGATTGCGTTTCACTGTGCCTGGGTGAGTAGCAGCAAGGATCGTATCTGTCAGAGTACCCGGCGGGATTAGCGCCGGGCACTGAACTACGCCAAATTAGAACTGATGGCCGGCATCGTCGGGCTCGAGGGAGTCGACACCGACAACAGCAGCAACCTGCTCAATGGAACCGGTCTGTTCAACCAGCGCCGCGATGGCGTTGTTGATGATCTCTGCACCTTGGGTGTTTTCGGGCGCGATCATCATATCAAAGGTAACCGGGTTTTCTGCCGCTTCGGCGGTCGCCTTCATGTGACCCAATGCCGCAACGCTGGCATCGAGCTGAGCAGTCAATTGCTGGTTCAGTTCCGGCTTGGCTTGCGCAACCAGATCCGCCAGCGAAGCACCGCTCAGCTCAGAACCGTCAACCCGCTTGTAGTTGCCGGTATAGACGTTCTGGATGCCCAGCGCGTTGTAATAGTGCGAGTTGTGCGTGTTGTCGCTGAAGCAGTCATGCTCGTCTTCATAGGAATTGGCTTCCAGTGCGACTTTCATCCGCTCGCCGGCCAGCTCGCCCAGTGACAGAGAACCCATGCCGAACAGCATTTTCTGATAAACCGCGGTTGGCTCAAGGGCTGTCAGTTCCGCACGGTAGTTGCCACCAACGCCCGGTTTCCATTGATCAACCATCCAGCTCAGGTCAGAGACCAGCAGGTCGGTAACGGCATCCAGGTAAGTAGCGCGACGGTCGCAGTTGCCGTTGGTGCACGCATCGCCGGTAGCGTAATCGGTTGCCTTGCGATCACCTGCGCCAGCGCCAAAGCCGTTCAGGTCCTGACCCCACAGCAGAAACTCGATGGCGTGATAGCCGGTAGCAACGTTGGCTTCGGAACCGCCAACTTCATTCAGACTGGCCAGCAGCTCAGGGGTGATAGTGCTCAGATCCAGTGTTTCGCCGCCGACGTTCAGCTCTGTGCTGGCGATGATATTGGCGTTGGCGCCTTCGTTGCCGAGGGCGTGCTGGTAGTCGTCACTGTTGACGTAATCAATCAGACCCTCGTCCAGCGGCCATGCGTTGAGCTGACCTTCCCAGTCGTCAACGACCGAATTGCTGAAGCGGAACACTTCCGATTGCTGATACGGAACGCGTGATTGCAGCCAGGCTGCGCGGGCAGCGGCGAGGGTCTCTTCATTGGGGTTGGCAATCAGGGCGTCAGTTGCGGCATCCAGTGCTTTGGCAGTGGTCAGCGCATCTTCAAAGGTAGCCAGTGCCAGGTCAGCGTAGTGGTTGACGATCGCCGCGGGGGCAACGCTGGCTGCTTCAGGCGCACTGGCGGGCGCCTGTTCGACAGCGGGGGCAGCAGGCGCGGCCGCTTCCGGTGCTTTGGCCTGCTCGTTGTCGTTGCATGCGGTCAGAAGGAAAGTGGTCGAAATTGCCAGCGCAAGCGCCTGCAGAGGAAAACGCACGGCCATGTATAGCTCCCTGTTGATGGTGCTCAATCAATTAATGATAGTGATTTGCATTCGGGATTATATGCGGATGACAGCATATTGCAATGCGAACTGCCTTCGCAGGCGATCCGCACCGGGCTTTGCCATACTGACGTCACATCCATGACAAGAAAGCGGAGGCGGACCATGTCCAACCATCACGTGTATAAGAAAGTGGAAGTCGTCGGTTCATCACCCAATAGCATTGATGACGCTATCCGAGTGGCGATTGCAGAGTGCGCCAAGACCATTCGCTACATGGAGTGGTTTGAGGTAAAGGAAACGCGTGGGCATATCGCCGACGATCAGGTCGCACACTTCCAGGTAGTGTTGCAGGTCGGCTTTAGAATTGCCGGCAGCTGACGCCGCCGGCAGCACAACGCAGCAGTATCAGCTGTTCAGTACTTGCCAGCGCAGGGCCATGGCTGAGTCGGCTGCTGCCGCCAGCTCACGGCCTTTGGTGACGAAGTGCGTGCGGTAGTAGTTCTGATGCTCGCTGTGCTCGTGGAAGTTGTGTGGCGTCAGTACGGCAGTCAGCACTGGCACTTCGGTTTCCAGCTGAACCTGCATCATGCCGCTGATCACTGCATTGGCAACGAAGTCGTGGCGGTAGATGCCGCCATCCACCACCAGGCCCGAGCAAGCGATAGAGGCATAGCGGCCAGTCTTGGCCAGCAATTTTGCCTGTAGCGGAATTTCGTAGGCGCCGGGAACGGCAATCACGTCGATCAGCTCGGGATTGTAGCCGCGAGCGGCGATTTCTTCTCGAAAGCCATCCAGGCAGCGCAGCACGATATCGGCGTGCCAGGAGGCGTGAATGAAGGCAATGCGTTGTTGCGAAGGTTGGAATGTACTCATCGTCTGGCTCTGATTCATGTCTGAATGTCGGTTTGAATCAGGGCGAACGGGCAGCAGCGCGCCAAATTCAAGGCGCGCGGCGCTGTCACGTTCTCTCCTATCCGGACTGTAACCGTCGGCTCTGGAGTCACACCAGATCTGCTGACCTCTGCGTTGCAGAGCGCTCGCGGGCTTCGGAGCAAGGCTCCGTTACCGCCGGTGGGGAGTTTCACCCCGCCCCGAGAACGATGCCGTGCGTGGCACGGCGGCGGACAATATAAGGAAGGTTGTCGCCCCGGTCAAAGTCAGCAGCCGCTAAAGTCCGCCGATAAGCGACCGATATGAACAGGTATCCATCACTGCGAAGGGCGCAATCATGCGTATCGGCGACCTCAACTGGACCGACCTTGCTACGCGCTTCAACGACGCTCCCGCCCCTGTGCAAAGCTCCTCAGGCGCTGTGCCGAACAGTAATCGTGAGATTGCCGAAAGCGTCAAAGTCTCATTGTCCGAGCGGTCTGAGAAAGCCCGGCAGAGCAGCAGTAATCAAGACATCGATGACAGCGATTTACCCGAGATCATCAAGCGGCTGCTTAAACACATT
Organism: Pseudomonadaceae bacterium; assembly: GCA_038114645.1. GTDB lineage: Bacteria > Pseudomonadota > Gammaproteobacteria > Pseudomonadales > Pseudomonadaceae > Halopseudomonas. The sequence goes on from JAYNRF010000005.1 coordinate 96,866, forward strand.
CGTGAACTCAAACAGCAAATCGCCGAGGTGCAGCAGCAGATCAACGATCTTGCCCGCCAGCAAAACCTGTCGGAAGACGAACGCAGCGCGCTGATGGACGGGCTGCGCAGTCAGCTTGCCAGCCTCTCGGGCGCGCTCAGCACGGCCTACGCCAGTCTCGCCAAGGCGATGAAGCAGCAAGCGCTCAGCGATGAGCAGCGCATGACGATGCTGAAGTTTCTGGCCGATTAAGCGCCGTTCCATTTTCGCAACAGTCTTTTCGGTCAGCCCGCCTCAGCTAGTTCGACAAAATACGAATAAATAGGCGTAGCATGGCGGACTTCTTTCTCCCGGCATGTATTGGAGTACCCATGTCAGACAACAGCAGGGGCATTGCCCGAGGGCTGATGTTTTTTCTTGCCGCATGCTGTGGCCTTATCGTTGCGAACCTCTATTACGCGCAGCCGCTGATTGGTCCGATCAGTCTGTCGCTGGGTATGACGCCGGAAGCGAGCGGGCTCATCGTCACCTTGACCCAAATAGGTTATGTGATAGGCCTGCTGCTGATCGTGCCGCTGGCAGACCGACTGGAGAACCGCTCGCTGATCAGCGCCATGGTGCTGCTGTTGGCTCTGGCTTCGCTTGGCACGGCGTTGTCCGACTCGTCACTGGCCTTTCTCGCTTGCTCACTGGTGATTGGGATCGGCGCAGTAGCGGTCCAGATCATCGTGCCGTTTGCTGCGCACCTGGCCGCACCCGAGCGGCGCGGTCAGGTAGTTGGTAACGTCATGGGCGGCTTGATGTTTGGCATCATGCTGGCTCGGCCGGTGTCCAGTTTTGTCGCCGATGTGACCTCCTGGCGCGCCATGTTCTTCTTTTCGGCAGGCTTGATGGTGGCGCTGGTACTGGTCATGCAACGCGTCATTCCGCGCCGCGTGCCCACCGCGAGCATGAGCTATACGGCGCTGCTGCGGTCGATGGCGACCCTGGCACGCCATACACCGGTACTGCAGCGCCGAGCGTTCTATCAAGCCATGATGTTCGGCTCCTTCAGTCTGTTCTGGACCACCACACCGCTACTGCTGGCGGGCCCGGATTTTCAGCTGTCACAGTCCGGAATCGCGCTATTCGCGCTGGCCGGCGTGGCAGGAGTGGTCTCGGCTCCGGTCGCTGGACGCCTGGCGGATCGCGGACTGACCCGCGTGGCGACGATCACCGCCATGGTGTCGGTGATGGTTGCCTTTGCCATGACGCATATCCTTGCGCCCGGATCCGGGCTGTCGCTGCTGTTGCTGGTTGTTGCGGCGGTGCTGCTGGATTTGGGCGTGTCCGGCAACGTTGTGCTTGGGCAGCGGGCGATTTATGCGCTGGGCGAGGCCGAGCGCAGCCGCCTGAACGCCATCTACATGGCCACATTCTTTGTCGGGGGTGCCGTTGGATCGGCGGCAGGGGCGTGGGCGTATGTCACGGGGGGCTGGTTGGCAGCCTCCTTGTTCGGCGGGGCAATGCCGCTGCTCGCGCTGGTGGTTGTGCTGACGGCCGAGCCGCCGGAGCAGGCGAAGACACAGGCTGAGGCCCAGTGACCTGAAAGGTGCGGCCCGCTGGGCCGGCCGCACCAGCTTCTCCGCTTACTGGGGCAGTGACAGGCGCACGATGTCTTCTACCACTTCAAGGCCTGGCTCGGCCAGGAACGCCGGATCTGCATATGCCGGATTGGGGTACTGGTAATAGCCGCTGCCGGTCTGCAAGCCCAGCTTGCCCTTATCCAGGAAGTTTTCCTTGATGTAGGCAGCGTTCTTCAATGTCTGCTCGTCCTGGTTCTGCTGCCCCCAGTAGCTGAGGATGTCGTAGCAGGTTTTCATGCCAACGACGTCGATCACGCCGAACGGTCCCAGGCTGGCACCGCGATTCATCACCAGATACACGCGATCTACCATTTCCGGGGTGCTGACGCCATTGGTCACCAGGCTCTGGGCCGCGCCCAGCAGCGGTACCAGCAGGGAGTTGATGACATAGCCATTCTGCGGCTTTTGCACCGGTACCGGAATCATGCCGATCTCGATGGCGAAACGGGTAATCCCGCGCAGGGTGTCTGCTGCTGTGCCCTGATGCGCCATGATTTCAGCGAGATTCAGCGACCAGATCAGATTGGCGAAGTGCAGGGCGCAGTATTTGTCCGGGCGTCCGGTGTCTTCGGCAAACTGGCTGGGTAGCAAGGTAGACGAGTTGGTCGCCAGCAGGCAGTCCGCGGGCAACAGCGGCGCCATGTCCCGATAGACCTGGCTTTTTACCTCAGGAATTTCAGGTACCGCTTCGATGACCAGATCGGCGCTGCCGACGGCGTCGGCCAGATCGCTGCTGTAACGCAGGCGCGCGCGGGTTTGGGCGATCTGCTCGTCGGTGGCGCCAAGGTCACGCTGGTAGATCTCTGCGTACTGCTGGTGCGCAAAGCGGCACCGTTCCAGGCCCTCTTCAAACAGGTCGTACACAACAACCTGCTTGCCCTTGAATGCGCTGTGCCAGCAGATCTGGCCGCCCAGAACGCCTGCACCCAAAACCGTTACGTGTTCAATTGCCTTGCTCAAATGGATATCTCCCGGGTTTATGCTGCTCGGCGCTTGGCACCGGCAGTCTTGTTGTTGGATTCGATATTGCGTGGCTCAAATTCGAGCAGATCGTCTTCGATCGCTTCGTCCAGCAGCATGACGCGGTCCGCTTCGTAGGCGTTGAGCAAACGCCAGGGTGACTTCAGCCCCTGACGCGGCAGCACACTGTTCGCGCGTTGAACGTAGCCTGACTCCAGCGCGCCCATGACGGATATATCGGGCTGTGCGCAGCCTTCGCGGTCACGGGGAACGACTACCTGCATACCGGTTGCGCGCAGATGGTTGATCAGTCGGCAAACGTAACGGGCGGCGATGTCGGCTTTGAGGGTCCAGGGCGCGTTGGTATAGCCAAAAATCCACGCCATATTGGGTACGTTTTGCAGCAGCACGCCCTTGTAGGTCATCTGCTGTTGCAGATCGAAGGGCTTGCCATCAATCAGGAGCTGGGTACCGCCAAGCAGCTGTAACTTGAGGCCGGTTGCGGTAATGATGATGTCGGCATCCAGCTCCCTGCCAGATGCCAGCTTGATGCCGCGCTCGGTAAAGGTGTCGATCTGATCGGTGACGACCGACGCCTTGCCACTGTTGATCGTCTTGAACAGATCCCCATCCGGTACCGCGCACAGACGCTGGTCCCACGGCATGTAGTTGGGGGTGAAGTGCTTCATCTGCGCGGGATCATCCAGTTGTTTCGCCACCTGATTGAGCAGGTGGTTGCGCATACGCTCGGGCCAGCGCCGGGCTGCCTTGAACAGCCAGCGCTGGATCAGGATGTTGCGCTTGCGCGCCATGCCATTGGCCCAGCTTTCCGGCATGATCTTGCGCAGCACTTCAGTGAGCTTGTCCCGTGCCGGGACGGTCATGACATAGGACGGCGAGCGCTGCAGCATGGTGACATGGGCGGCAGCGTCGGCCATGGCGGGCACTACGGTAACTGCGGTGGCGCCGCTGCCAATGACCACAACTTTCTTGCCCTTGTAGTCGAGGTCTGTTGGCCAATGCTGCGGGTGAATGCACTGGCCCTTAAAGCGTTCCACCCCCGGAAAGTCCGGCAGATAGCCGGCCTTGTGGTCGTAATAGCCGGTGCAGCTGATCAGGAAGTCGCAGCTGTAGTGGTGCGGCAGGCCGGTGTCCAGGTCGCGGGCGCTGATAACCCATTGCTGCTGTTCGCTGCACCAGTGCGCCTGCTCGGTTTCCATGCCGAAACGGATCAGCTGGTCGACACCGTACTCACGCGCGGTATCGCCGATGTAGCGGCGAATGGACTCGCCGTCGGCCAGCGTGTTGAGGTCATTCCAGGGACGAAAATCATAGCCGAAGCTGAACATGTCCGAATCGGAGCGAATGCCGGGATAGTTGAACAGGTCCCAAGTGCCGCCGACGCGCTGGCGCCGCTCCAGAATAGCCAGTCGTTTGCCCGGACATTCCTGAGAGATATGTACGGCTGTACCAATGCCAGACAACCCGGCACCGATGATCAGCACGTCGAAGTGCTCATTCGTCATCGTCTTGCTCTCTTTTTATTATGTGTGCGTACAGACGACTATAGACTGCCTGCTGGCAGACCGAATGAGCTGGTTGAATGCGGAAAATAAGTCGGCATTTACTGCCAACTGCGGTGTGCGGTGTTGGGAGAAGTAGCCGCTGAGCGCGGCTACACAGGAAGTGTCAGTGCGCGATCTGCGGCTGACGGGCCGGGGCAACCAGGGCGCAGAGCACGCTGACTACGGTGGATGCCGCGAGGGCGCCGACGAACGGCGGCAGGGTTGGAACGGTATTGGGGAAGCTGGCCAATATCAGCCCTTGCAGGGCGCTGCCGGTTTCCCACCATCCTGGCAGGATAGCCCCGAGCAGACCGGCGAGGGCACCGGCGATAGCGGCCTTGGCGGACATCCGCGACCAGAGCCCAAGCAGCACCGGTACGACCGCCGTAGCGCAAAGCAGGTCGGCAATCAGAAATAGCCGCAGTACCGACATACCCTGCAGCGCGATCAGCACCACCGGGATCATCAACAGCAGGGTAAACCAGCGCGCCGCCGACAGACTGAGGCCCTGCTTTTCCGTCACTGCCAGCGAAACGATGGCGTTCTGAAGGGTATCGACCGAGGAGGCAACCAGGGTGATAGCCAGCAGCAGAGCAGGCAAGGCGAGCCAGCTCGGGGCATCACGCAGCATGGCAAAGAACGGGATCGGCGGAGAGCCAATATCAGCGCCGCTCATCAACGTCAGGATTCCCAGCCCGCCGACCACCGCGACAACCAGCACCGTAGCCACACCCCCAATCACCGCGCCGCGGCCCAACGCACTGGCGTCCTGCGCTGCCCACAGACGTTGCCAGTAACCCTGGTGGAACAGGTTGGCCGCGGTAACGGCGATGATCAGCGTCAATGCAACACTGAGCGCGGCAGAGGCAGGAATGCCGGGCAGGGCGGCGCCGGGTTCAATCGCGGGCAGACGGTCAGCCGCAACGCCCCCAACCAGCAGCAGCAGTGCAATCAGCAGCCAGCCCTGCCAACGATCGGTGGTCATGCTGGCACGCAGCCCACCCCAGGCCGTGTAGATAAGCGTGGTCACAGCCACACCGATGACCACGAGATTGCCGTTGATGTCAGACAGCATCGCGGTGATCGCGCCGATGGCGGTTAATTCGGCAACCAGAAAGCACGCCATGTACAGCAGTGAAATCAGCCCAACCCAACGACGCACCCCGGTGCCATAGCAGTGCTGGGCGAACTCTCCGATGCTGCGCCCTGCTGGCAGACGGCGACGAATAGCCGGCCCACACAGAGCGAAAACCAGGAAGGGCAGGGCTGCACCGAACGCATAACCGGCCAGGCCGAGCGGCCCAACCAGAACCCCGACTTCCGGCGGAGCAAACAGAATCCAGCCACCCATGCCTGAGGCGAGGAAGGACAGACCAATCGCCCAGCTGCTCTGCGAATTACGGGCGGTGACAAAATCATCAAGGGCTTCGTTGCCGCGCGAACGCAGGCCAACCCAGACAAACAAAAGCAATACCGCAGCCAGGGCTGCAATGGACAGGTACAGCATGTCGCGCTTCCTCCGCCGGTATTAACCGGATCAGGTTCCAGGGTTTCGGCCACGTAATACGAGGCGTGTTCTCAGCCCGAAGCACGAATGCCCGGACTCCCCTGGCGACAGATGAGTGGGATACAAGTGATGCGGGCCACATGATGTCACATATCCCTCAGGCGGAGTAAGTCGCCACCCGGTATTCTTGGCGGCTGGCCAGCCGGACTGCTTAACTGAAGGTTGAAGGCAGGGAAAGCCAGCAGCAGCCGGTGCAAGGCTGCCCGGGCGAATGCGGGTTTACCACAGGTGTTCTCATGCGTGACGACTCTGATGTGAAGATCGACAATATGGATGTCGACCGTTTGGCTATTGAAACGGTGCTCGATAGTCTCGACGCGCTGGTCTACGTAGCCGATATGAACACCCACGAGTTGCTCTTTCTGAACGCGTACGGGCGAGCAGAGTGGGGCGACGTCGGAGGCCGAAAATGCTGGCAGGTACTGCAGTCCGGCCAGACAGGGCCCTGCGCGTTCTGCAATAACGCACTACTACTGGATGTGCACGGCAAGCCTTCTGGCGTGCAAGTGTGGGAGTTTCGCAATACCCACAACAATCGCTGGTATCAGTGCCGGGACCAGGCCATTCGCTGGCCGGACGGGCGCCTGGTGCGGATGGAAATCGCTACTGACATCACCGACCTGAAAGACCTGCAGACTCAATTGACCGAGGCTCGCCTGCACGCCGAACAGCTTGCAAATGAGGACCCGCTGACCGGTCTCGCCAACCGCCGCGCGTTGTTTGCCCTCGGTCAGCATGCGATAGAGCAGGCGCGTCGGCAGCAACTGCCGGTGGCGCTGATTGCACTGGACGTTGACCGCTTCAAACGCATCAATGACGGCTACGGGCACGCGGCAGGTGATGCCGTGCTGCAGGCCCTGGCAGACCAGCTCAAGGCACACACGCGCGCGGCGGATATTGTGGCCAGGCTCGGCGGTGAGGAGTTTGCCGTGCTGCTACCCGGCACCGGGCAAACGGCTGCCTGCGAGCTGGCCGAACGCCTGCGCACTTCCGTCGCCGGGTTGAGCGTTTGCTGTAATGGTCAGGACATCGGCGTGAGCTGCAGTTTCGGGGTGACCTCCTCGGAAAACGGCGCAGCCAGCCTGGAGCAGATGCTCAATGCCGCGGACCTGGCCACCTATCGAGCGAAAGCGGGTGGTCGCAATCAGGTCGAAGAAGAAGTCTGTCGCTGAGTTGGCATTAGGTTTTCGCTCGCGCTGGTATTGTCACCATCAGGTTCGCTAGCATGCGTGCATAACCGTGAAAAGGAAGTTGCCAGTCGATGGCTGATAACAAGAAGTCCAGGGACGTCACTCCCGCCCCGTCGCTATGGCGATTGCTGTTACCCCTCATTCTGGTCATCACCGCCGTCGTCCTCTGGTGGCTCAGTTCGCGCAGCACTGAACTGGTACTGCCGCCGGTAGCGCCACCTGCGCCGGTGCAGCAGGCTCCAGCCGCAGAGCCACCCGCCGCACAGCAGCCAGTCAGTACGAGCGGCCTGCAGTACGTCGGCCGTGAGACCTGTTCCGGTTGCCATGAGCAGCAGACGGCCGATTTCACTGGTTCGCATCACGACCAGGCGATGCAGGAAGCGAACGCCGATACCGTACTGGGTGACTTCAACAACGCCAGCTTCAGCTTTGGCGGCGTTACCAGCACCTTCTTCCAGCGCGACGGCAAGTTTGTGGTCAATACCGCAGGGCCGGATGGCAACACTCAGGACTACGTCGCTGAATACACCTTTGGCGTCTATCCCTTGCAGCAGTATCTGCTGGCGATGCCCGGTGGCCGTTATCAGGCGTTCAGCGTTGCTTGGGATGCGCGCCCGCAGTCTGAGGGCGGCCAGCGCTGGTTCCAGCTCAATCCGGATGTCAACGACGATGATCCGGTCAAGGCGCTGCACTGGAGCGGCCGTCAGTTCAACTGGAACTTGATGTGCGCCGAGTGCCATTCAACCAATCTTGAGCGCAACTTCAACGCTGCCAGCAACAGCTACGATACGCGCTGGGCCGAAATTGACGTCTCCTGCGAGGCGTGCCACGGCCCCGCGTCTGACCATTTGAAGTGGGCCGACGCGCCGGATGCGCACCCTGACCTGGCCAGCACCCTGGGCCTGGCTGCGCGCTTTGACGAACGCGAAGGCGTCACCTGGCAGCATGATGAGAACGGCACCGTCAGTCGCAGTCAGCCGCGTACAACCGAGAAAGAAATTCAGGCCTGCGCTGCCTGCCATTCACGCCGGGCACAGTTGTTCGATGACCCGCAGGATGCAGGGCTACTGGTCGAAAACTACCTGCTGTCGACGCTGGATCAGGGGCTGTATCACCCTGATGGCCAGATTCAGGATGAAGTCTTCGTGCACGGCTCCTTCCTGCAGAGCAAGATGTATCAAGCCGGTGTGACGTGCAGCGATTGCCACAACCCTCATTCGCTGGAACTCAAGGTGCCGGGCGACGGCGTCTGTCTGCAGTGTCACCAGGCGGACCAATACCAGACACCAAAGCACCATTTTCACAGCAGCGTGCAGGGCAGCGCCTGTGTTGACTGCCACATGCCCGCGACGACCTATATGGAAGTCGATCCGCGCCGCGATCACAGCCTGCGCATTCCGCGGCCAGATCTGAGCGTCAGCCTGGGTACGCCGAACGCGTGTAATCAATGCCACGCGGATAAAACCCCGGAATGGGCAGCCGAGCATGTTGAACAGTGGTACGGACATGTGCCGCAGGGCCTGCAGCAGTACGCACACACGCTGGCGGCAGGCCGCGCGGGTGAGGCCGGCGCTCAGACCGATCTGCTGGCACTGCTTGCTGACGAAGGCCAGCCGGCGATTGCTCGCGCCACTGCTGCCAGCCTGCTGCAGGCCTGGCCGGGTCCGGAGGTCGCGCAGTCACTGTTTGTCGGTTTGCGCGCCAAGGACCCGATAATCCGCCTCGGTGCGCTGGAGGCGATTGGCAGCTACCCGCCGGTCACCCGTTGGCAGCTGGCCAGCCCCTTGCTGGACGCGCCCGAGCGCGTGGTCCGGCTGCAGGCGGTCGCGCAATTGCTGGATATTCCGCCCGAACAGATGCGTGGCGACGACATCGAAAAACTCCGTCGCGCGCAGCAGGAGTATCTGCAAGCGCAACAGGCCAACGCGGACGATCCGGCGGCGCAGCTCAACATCGGTTTGTACTACCAGACCCGCAACGACATCGCTTTGGCCGAGGACGCCTATCAACGGGCGCTGCAGCTTGATCCGTACTTTATCGGCGCCTACGTGAATCTGGCTGATCTCTACCGCGCCTCGATGCGCGATCCTGCCGCCGAAGCACTGCTCAACCAAGGGTTGGAGAAACTACCGGAGGCGGCACCGCTGCACTTCAGCCTTGGACTCCTGAAGGTCCGCGGCAAGGACATGGCGACAGCGCTGGTCGAGCTACGCCGTGCAGTCATGCTCGATCCGCAAAACACCCATTACCGTTATGTGTTTGCTGTTGCACTCAATAGCGCGGGGCAGGGCGAGGCCGCACGTGAACAGATTGCCAAAGGGCTCGCGTTGAGCCCTGGAAACCAGACCCTGTTGACGCTGCAACAACAACTGCAGCAGCCGGAGACTGGACAATGACAGTTGAGGTGATCGTCGGCAATCTTGCCGATTCCGTGCACACATCGGCACTGAAGTCCTTGCTCGCAGAGTATGCGCTTGACCCTATGGGCGGCGCCGCGAAACTGGCGCCCGAGCTACTGGAATCGCTGCCGGGCAAGCTGGCGGCGCGGCCCGATTACCTGTTTGTGTTGGCTGTTTCCGGTAACGAATACGTTGGGCTGGTTAACTGCTTCGAAGGTTTTTCAACCTTCAAGGGCAAGCCATTGATCAACATCCACGACGTGATTGTGTCGAGCGGTTGGCGAGGCCAGGGCATCGCTCAGCAGATGCTCCGCAAGGTCGAGGAGATCGCGCTCTGCCGCGGTTGCTGCAAGCTGACACTCGAGGTGCTGGAAGGCAACAAGACAGCGCAGCGCACGTATCTCAATCTCGGGTTTGAGGGCTACCAACTGGTACCGGAAATGGGCCGCGCTATGTTTTGGGAGAAGCCACTCTAGCGGCTACTGCTGAGCGTGGCGCATGGCCTGGCTGGCCTGCACGACGCGGTTTGCTGGCACCCGCAGCTGCTCCAGCAGGTAGCTGGCAAACGCAGGATGGTAGGGCTGTTTGGAAATGGCTCTGGCCATGCACTCCAGCCATTGGTCGCGCAGCTCCGGGCCGACATCCCACTTGGCGTGGAAGGCCGGAATGCTGATTCCGCCATATTGCTGCTGGAACAGCCGCGGCCCGCCCAGCCACCCGGACAGAAACGCTGTGAGCTTGGCACGCGCCGATGCAAGGTCTGGTGCGTGCAAGGCGCGTAGCTCCTGCGCCCCGTCCCAGCTATCCATTTCCTGATAGAAATCATCGACCAGTGTGCGAATGCCATCGATTCCCCCAGCGGCCTGATAGGACGCATCGGCTGTGCCGTAGGGCGGGGCGGTTTCGCTCATATCGTGTACCTCATGTTGATGCCCTGATGGTACGCCTTCGACACATTTTCTCCAGCACTCGCTCTGCGACCAGTCGCCGCAGTGAACGTTTCCAGTGGACGGCTTCCCGGCGCAATCAGTGCGCGGCACATTGACGCACCCCTGAAACAGCTGTTGCAGAGCTGTCTCTAGCCACTTGAACACCGCGCCACACGCGACTTGCGAGCACTTCTCATTCGTCTGAACACACCTCGCTGTTTGCGCATTTGAAACGCTGCATTGATCTATGTCATGAGTTGTTACAATTGCATGCCGCTCTGAAATACTTTGTAATATTTTTCGCAACACGTTCCAGACGTCCGATCTGGCTCTCCACGGAAGGTGCCGCTCCCGCGGCCACTCAGGCGATTGAAGCTGTACGCCGCCCCAGTCTGCACAAAGACAAACGCTGACCCATAACGACACCAGGCAGCACTCGACGCGCGCTCATGCGGGAGACGCTCGGGTACTGCTGCGTCCGTAACGGGCCCAGCGACAGTGCGGGCGAACATCAGGTCTGGATGGGCGAGGTAGAGTTCGGTTGGATAGCCCGGTTTATGGGTATAAGTCTGCTATCCAGCAATGCTCTGCCACCCCGTCCGGTGTGATGTTTTCCGGCCTGTCATGGCGAACACCTCATGCTGCGAACGTGTTGCACCTCGTTCCCTGTCGGGCGCGAGGGCCTGTTCAACGACTAAGGCTGCAACATGAACCCGAAGCAGATAACTTCACTCCTGAAACGGCTCGCCTGGCTGCCGCTGCTGATGCTCAGCGGCTGCAAGATGGTGCTGCTGGACCCGAAAGGGCAGGTCGGCGTCGACGAAAAGTCGCTGATCATCACCGCCACGCTGCTGATGCTGATCGTGGTCATTCCGGTCATCGTGATGACCCTGGTGTTTGCCTGGAAGTACCGTGCAAGCAATACCAAGGCGACCTACCGACCCAACTGGTCCCACTCCACCGCGATTGAACTGGTGGTCTGGATCATTCCCTGCGTGATCGTCGCCATCCTCGGCACCATCACTTGGAAGACCACCCATGAGCTGGACCCGTATCGCCCGCTCGATTCGGACGTAAAACCGATCGAGGTTCAGGTGGTATCGCTGGACTGGAAGTGGTTGTTCATCTATCCGGAACAGGGCATCGCCACCGTTAACGAACTGGCCTTCCCGGTCGACACTCCCGTCAACTTCAAGATCACCTCTCAGGCGGCGATGAACTCTTTCTTCATCCCGGCGCTGGGCAGCCAGATCTATTCCATGGCCGGCATGCAGACCAAGCTGCACCTGATCGCTAACCATGAAGGCAGTTACGACGGTTTCTCCGCCAACCTCAGTGGCGAAGGCTTCTCCGACATGAAGTTCCAGGCCATCGCCACCAGCGAACAGGGCTTCAACGACTGGGTTAGCCAGGTCAAGGCCAATGCCGAGACGCTGGATCTGAACAGCTACCCCGCGCTGGCAGCGCCGAGCAAGGCCGACCCGGTCCGTTACTACGGCAGTGTCAGCCCGATCCTGTACGACACCATCCTCATGCAATACCACAACGGCGGTAAGCACGCGGCCGGCCACGAGGACCACGCTGGTCACGCAGGCCATGAGGCTCATGCAGGCGCCGAAATGGCTGGCATGCCCATGAACGCTGCCGAGGAGACCCACTGATGTTTGGCAAGCTGACACTCGAGGCCGTGCCGTTCCACGAGCCCATTATCATGATCACCCTGGCGGTCGTTGCGATTGCCGGTCTGGGGATCTTTGGCGCCATCACCTACTACCGCAAGTGGAGCTACCTGTGGACCGAGTGGCTGACTTCGGTCGACCACAAGAAAATCGGTGTGATGTACATCCTGGTTGCCCTGATCATGCTGCTGCGCGGCTTTGCCGACGCCATCATGATGCGCGGCCAGCTGGCCATTGCCGAAGGCGCTTCGCAGGGCTACCTGCCGCCTGAGCACTACGACCAGATCTTCACCGCGCACGGTGTGATCATGATCATCTTCATGGCCATGCCGTTCATGGTTGGTCTGATGAACATCGCGGTGCCGCTGCAGATTGGCGCCCGTGACGTTGCCTTCCCATTCCTCAACTCGCTCAGCTTCTGGCTGTTCGTGGCCGGTGCGATTCTGGTCAACGTGTCGCTGGGGGTAGGGGAGTTCGCTCGTACCGGTTGGGTTGCCTATCCACCGCTGGCAGAGCTGGGCTACAGCCCGGGCGTGGGGGTCGACTACTACATCTGGGCGCTGCAGTTATCGGGGCTAGGGACGCTGCTTACCGGCGTGAACTTCCTGGTGACCGTGTTCAAGATGCGTGCCCCCGGCATGACCCTGATGAAAATGCCGGTCTTCACCTGGACCTGCACCTTCACCAACATCCTGATCATCGCGTCCTTCCCGATTCTGACCGCCACGCTGGCGCTACTGAGTCTGGACCGTTATCTGGATATGCACTTCTTCACCAACGAGCTTGGCGGCAACGCCATGATGTACATCAACCTGTTCTGGGCCTGGGGTCACCCCGAGGTGTACATCCTCATCCTGCCGGCGTTCGGTATCTTCTCTGAAGTGATCTCGACCTTCTCCGGCAAGAAGCTGTTCGGCTACACCTCGATGATCTGGGCCAGCGCGGCGATCACCGTTCTGGGCTTCGTGGTCTGGCTGCACCACTTCTTCACCATGGGCTCGGGTGCCAACGTCAACGCCTTCTTCGGTGTTGCCACCATGGTCATTTCGGTGCCGACCGGGGTGAAGCTGTTCAACTGGCTGTTCACCATGTTCCGCGGTCGCGTGCAGTTCACCACCCCGGTGCTCTGGACCCTCGGCTTTATGGTGACCTTCACCGTGGGCGGCATGACCGGCGTGCTGCTGGCCGTACCGGGTGCTGACTACGTGCTGCACAACAGCCTGTTCCTGATTGCCCACTTCCACAACACCATCATTGGTGGCGCGGTGTTCGGCTATCTGGCTGGTTTCACCTTCTGGTTCCCGAAAGCCTTCGGCTTCAAGCTGGACGAGCGTCTGGGCAAAGGCGCCTTCTGGTGCTGGTTCACCGGTTTCTTCGTCGCCTTCATGCCGCTCTATGTGCTGGGTTTCATGGGCATGACGCGCCGTCTGAACCACTACGACAACCCGATGTGGCAGCCGTACCTGATCGTTGCCTTCTTCGGTGCGGCGCTGATTCTGTGCGGCATTCTGTTCCAGCTGGCTCAGCTGGTGGTCAGCCTGCGTAACCGTGAGTCGCTGCGTGACGTGACCGGTGACCCGTGGGGTGGTCGTACCCTGGAATGGTCGACCAGTTCGCCGCCGCCGTTCTACAACTTCGCCGTTACCCCGACCGTGCGTGCACTGGATGCCTTCCAGGACATGAAAGAGCGTGGCGAAGCCTACCTGCGCCCTGACCATTACGCGCCGATCCACATGCCGAAGAACACCTCGGCCGGCCTGATCATCGGTCTGCTGGGCGCGGTATTCGGTTTTGCGCTGGTCTGGCACATCTGGTGGCTGGGCGCCGTCAGCTTCATCGGCATGATCGCTACCTTCATTGCGCGCAGCTACAACGAAGACGTCGACTACTACGTGCAGCCTGACGAAGTAGAGCGCATCGAGAACCTGCATCACGCCAACTTTGAGGCGCCGCGTCAGGCGCTGAACACTCAACCCGTTGCGGAGCAGATCTGACATGTCGAGTACTGTAATGCACTCCAACCACGCCGTGGCGCATGACGATCACGAGCACCATGACACCGGCAGCAACACCGTTTTCGGCTTCTGGCTGTACCTGATGACCGACTGCATTTTGTTCGCCTGTGTGTTCGCCACCTACGCCGTGCTGGTCAACCACACGGCCGGTGGCCCCAGCGGCAAGGACATCTTTGAGCTGCCCTATGTGCTGGGTGAAACCGCGCTGCTGCTGGTCAGTAGCTGCACCTACGGCTTTGCCATGATCGCGGCGCACCGCGGCTTCAAAGGTCAGACGCTGGCCTGGCTGGCGGCGACCTTTGTGCTGGGCGCCGGCTTCATCGGGATGGAACTCAACGAGTTCCATCACCTGATCGCCGAAGGCTTCGGCCCGGACAAGAGCGCGTTCCTGTCGTCCTTCTTCACCCTGGTCGGCATGCACGGTCTGCACGTGACGGCTGGCCTCGTGTGGATGGTCATCATGATGCTGCAGGTCAGCAAGCGCGGTCTGACCGACCGTAACAACACACGCCTGATGTGCCTGAGCCTGTTCTGGCACTTCCTGGACATCGTCTGGATCTGCGTGTTCACCATTGTCTATCTGATGGGGACTATCTGATGAGTCATGCGCATTCCGACGCCGGTGCCGGCCACGGCAGCTACGGCTCTTACGCTATCGGTTTCATCCTGTCGGTGATCCTCACTGCCATCCCGTTCGGGATGGTGATGAGCGGGCAGTTCAGCCAGAGCGTCAACCTGATCAGCATGCTGGTCATGGGTGTTGTGCAGGTTGTGGTGCATCTGGTGTGCTTCCTGCACATGAACACCTCGTCCGAGGGTCGCTGGAATCTGGTGGCCTTCCTGTTCACCGTACTGATCATCGTCATGCTGGTGGGGCTGGCCATCTGGATCATGGTCAACGCCGACATGCTGATGATGCCCTGGATGTTCCAGTGAAACTCAAACGCTACCTGCTGGTCACCAAGCCCGGCATCATCTTTGGCAACCTGATTGCGGTGGCGGGGGGATACTTCCTCGCTGCCCAGGGGCAGATCGATCTCGGTCTGCTGCTGGCTACCGTGATCGGGCTGTCGTTGGTGGTTGCCAGTGGCTGCGTGATGAACAACTGCATCGACCGTGACATTGATCGTCATATGGAGCGCACGCGGGGCAGGGTGCTGGTCACCGGGCAGATTTCGCTACTGGCGGCACTGGCGCACGGTGTGGTACTCGGCCTGGCCGGCTTTGGCCTGCTGTGGTGGTACACCACGCCGGTCGCCACAGCGCTGGCGGCTTTCGGCTTCTTTATCTATGTGGGCGTCTACAGCCTCTGGATGAAGCGCCGTTCGGTCTACGGCACCCTGGTCGGCAGCCTGTCAGGCGCCATGCCGCCGGTGGTGGGCTACTGCGCCGTAACCGGCCAGTTCGATACCGGCGCCGCGCTGCTGCTGTTGATCTTCTGTCTGTGGCAGATGCCGCATTCGTACGCGATTGCGATCTTCCGCTTCGATGATTACAGCGCAGCCGGCATTCCGGTACTACCGGTCAAAGAGGGCATTCGGGTGACCAAACAGCACATCGTCTGGTACATCCTCGCCTTTGCGGCAGCGGCGCTGATGCTGACGCTGTCCGGGTTTGCCGGTTACGGCTATCTGGTCATCGCGCTGCTGGTCAGCATCTGGTGGCTGGTGATTGCGCTGTCCGGTTACCGCGAAGAGGTGGATGACCGCTTGTGGGCACGCAAGCTGTTCGGCTTCTCGATCATCGCCATCACCGCGCTGAGTCTGATGATGTCGATCGACTTTCGCGTACTGCCGTCACCGACGCTGTTCGCCGGTCTGTAATTCAGAGTGTCCGGGTTCAGGTACCCGGACACGCTTTCCCGCCTTATTGCTGGCGTCCCAGAAAACCCAGCATCGCCTCATTCACCGCGTCAGGCGCTTCGCTCTGCAGCCAGTGACCTATTTTCGGTAGCAGCGCAACCTGCAGATCGGCAATGCGCGGGCCCATCATCTTGCGCAGTGCAGGCTCGTCCATGCCCTGGATTACGCTATCAGCAGAGCCGGCAAGAAACAGCACCGGGCACCTGATAGCAGTGTTACGCCACGGCAGCAGGCGCCGCCAGTTCTCGTCAAAGTTGCGGTAATAGTTGATGCCGCCGGCAAACCCACTGTGCCGATAGGCCGCGACGTAGTACTCCAGCATGTCCTCCGTCAGCCACTTCGGCTGTTCCTTGGGCACGCCAAGACGGTCAATCCAACCACCGCCTTCGGAGGTCGATTTGCCTAGCAGAGGAGGGTGGCGGGGGGTGTCCGGCGAGCAATAGAGCGCACGAAGAATGCCTTCCGGGTCTGCGTCAAACTCCGCTTCGGCAACGCCCGGTTCCTGAAAGTAGATCTGGTAGAAAAACTGATCCTTGAAATAGCTGCGCAAAAACTCGATTGGCGGCACATCGGCAACCGGGCGCAGCGGAACGCTCATGATGATCAGTCGCTCGATACGTTCAGGGTTGAGCTGCACGAACTGCCAGCAGTTGATTGCGCCCCAGTCGTGGCCGATCAACAACAGGGGCGTATCCGGGCTGTAGTGATCAGCCAGATCACGCATGAACCCGCTAATACGTGTCACGTTGTAGTCTTCAATCTCAGGCAGCGCATCGGTTTCGCCGAAGCCAGGCATATCCGGTGCGATGGCCGTGTAGCCCGCATTGGCCAGCGCAACCATTTGCAGGCGCCACGAGTACCAGCACTCGGGCCAGCCGTGGATAAACAGCGCGATGGGCCCACTGCCGATGCGTGCTACTCGAGTACGCAGGCCGCTGATCTGCGGGTATTCAAAGCGGATGTCGTCCGGGCCGTACATGGGGTGTCCTTTTCTGTCAGCGCTAATGAGACTGTTGAATACCCTTGAAAGGCCATGGAGGCAAGCAAGACCGGGATGTTTCATACCGCTGCATTCAATCGCCTGATGCCGGACCAGGGAAGGGGGATGACTTTTTGCTGATAAATGTTATGTTATAACTCATTATGCAATGATGAGATCCCTGACATGACTAATCGCCTTCCCGTAACCGTACTTTCCGGCTTCCTGGGTGCCGGCAAAAGCACGCTGCTCAACGCCATTCTGAAGAACCGCGACGGCCTCAGGGTCGCGCTGATCGTCAACGACATGAGCGAAATCAATATCGACGCGAGCGAAGTGCAGCGCGACGTCACCCTGAATCGGGCGAAGGAACGACTGGTTGAAATGAGCAACGGCTGTATCTGCTGCACATTGCGCGAAGATCTTCTGGAAGAAGTAGGGCGGCTGGCGAAAGAGGGTAGGTACGATTACCTGCTGATTGAATCTACCGGCATCTCGGAGCCGCTGCCGGTCGCCGAGACCTTTACCTTCAGAGATGGAGAGGGCGCAGCTCTGGCGGACATCGCGCGGCTCGATACCATGGTGACCGTCGTTGACGGGGTTAATTTCCTGGATGATTACCAGCAATCCGACAGTCTGGCGAGCCGAGGCGAGACGTTGGGCGAGGAGGACGAGCGCTCGATTACGGACCTGCTGATCGAACAGGTCGAGTTCGCCGATGTCATTTTGATCAGCAAGTGTGACCTGATCAGCCGCGATGCGCGCGCCGAATTGGAAGGGATACTGCGTAACCTGAACCGGCATGCACGCATCCTGCCGATGGTGATGGGCAACGTACCGTTGAAGGAAGTGCTCAACACCGGCCGGTTTGATTTTGAGCGTGCATCACAGGCCGCCGGATGGCTGCAGGAGCTGCGTGGCGAGCATGTACCGGAGACCGAAGAGTACGGTATTGGCTCAACCGTGTACCGCGCCAATCGCCCATTTCACCCGCAGCGATTTTACGATTTCATAAGTCAACCATGGCAAAACGGCAGATTGCTGCGCTCCAAGGGGCTGTTCTGGCTTGCCAGCAAATGGACGTTGGCCGGTAGCTGGTCGCAAGCTGGTAGCTTGATGCGGCACGGCCTGGCCGGGCGCTGGTGGCGGTTTGTCGCCCGCGAACACTGGCCGACCGACCCGGACATGCTCAAGGAAATCATGCAGCAATGGCAGCCCGATAGCGGTGACTGTCGGCAGGAGCTGGTATTTATCGGGCAAGGGCTGAACGCCAGTCAATTGCATCGAGACTTGAATGCATGCTTGCTCGACGATGCAGAGATCCAGCGGGGCGAGCACTACTGGCGTACAGTCAACGACCCCTTTGGTAGTTGGCTCACTGAGGCAGAATCGGCGTAACCGGCGGCGCACTTGTGCTGATAAATGCCCTTGATCTGAAGGCGTGGCACGGAGGTGCTACGCTGCAGTAAGGACTGGTTCATCGCACAGGGAGAGGCTCTTGAGCGTGCACAAATGGCAATACCTCCTGCTCGCGTTGCTGGCTGTCGTCATGCTGTTCGGGGGCGGTAGCAACGCTGCTCAGGAGCGCAAGCGCGTCGTAAAAATCACGTCGCTGGAATGGGAGCCCTATACCAGTTCCTACATGACGAATGGCGGCAATGCCATCCAGCAGTTGCGCAATCTTCTGGGACAGTGTGATATCGAGCTGCAGGTTGAGTTTTACCCTTGGCGCCGAGCCCAGCAGGTTGCCCGGCAGCCCGGATATCTGGGGTACTTTCCGGCCTAGCCGGAGGAGGTTCACGACGGTTTCGTTTCCTCCGGAGAGGTGGCCACGTCGCACCTGGCGATCATGGCGTTGGCCGACAGCGAAATCACCGGCACGGATATAGACCAGATACTGTCCCGCAACCGTGTGGGAATAGTGAAAAGCTATATCTATCCACGGGCGTTGCAGGTGTTACTCGATGGATACCCGGACAGTATCGACAGCGGCGCCAGCAGCGAACTGTCGTTGCTGAAGATGCTTACGGTCAGTCGCTTTCAGCTCGCGATAACCGACCCGACCGTTCTGCAGTACCTCGCCGAGAAAGACGGCACGGCAGAGATACAGGTCGTGAAGATGCTGCAGGAGGCACCGCTGGTGCTGTCAATGCACGACACGTCCGAAAATCAGGCGTACATAGCGCTCATAAAACGTCTGTTACAAGCACGCGACGGCCAGCGGTTGGATACGGTGACCTGTACAGACGTGCAGTAATGGGAGCTCAGAAGTGGAGATGTGCGTACAGCACGATGAAGGAACACCTCGTCGGCTGCCTTATATTTTATTTAACATAATATATATTATGCGAATTGAATGATTAGCCCTGAAACTACAGCTCCAGAAATCCGGATGGATGCCCACACAAAGTACTTATTGGTCGCGATAGACACGTTCTTTGTCGGCACGCTCAAAGGCGTCGGCAAGGTTTATCTGCAAACCGTCATCGATTGCTTCAGCCGTTTTGCTTTTGGCAGGCTGTACACGAGCAAGATGTCGGTCACCGTTGTCCATGAATACTGCGACAGGCGGGATAACCACCCTTTTGACCTGTTCTTGCAGCTCGAAGGGATTGAGCACCGAACCATGCGTGTCCGACGTCCACAGAGCAATGGATTTGTGGCGCGATTACACCGCACACTGCTGGACGAACACTTCCGCGCAGCAAGCCGGACGACGTGGTATGAGAGCGTTGAACAGATGCAGGAGGACTTCGACAAATACCTGCACCACTCAGCCCCGGAACGGGGCCGGTGTCAGGTGAATACTTGATCTGTACAGTTGGAGGTTTGCATACTCAAGGTACTCAGCGATAGAAAGAGTGCTATTGGTGGTCATTTCTTACCTCCACATTCAATGGAATTAAAACTTTATCTACAAACTTCCTAGTTGTTACTCCAGAAGCGCCGTTTGTGCTTGGGCACGATTTTGCTCGAGCCCAAGGAAAGGGGTTCATAGAGGACTTTGGTGCTGCCCATACATATCTCGTAAGTTCCGCAAGGATCTCATCTGTCTCTATATCTATTACTCTGACAGTGCTGCTGGCAACCCCTAAATTTCTCTCTTCAGTAATTACATGGTCTTCAATGGTGACACCATATCTCGGAGACTCCTGTGGCGCTGGTTGAGCTTTTAGAGTCCACTCATATATATTTAGGTCGTACTCAGGGTCTTCTTCAATTTTTCTCCGGACGCTAGGACTATTAACGTTCATTTGACCTATTAATACTTTAGCTCTTGTGTATCGGAGCCTGCCTCCAAGGCTTGTCTCAATCACATCAACATATTGATATCCGGGGAGATTGGAGATGTTATTTTCTAAGTATTCTAAGGTGACGTATCCTCTAAACTCTGGGCTCACTGGTCGGCCAGGTCTACTTGAGTGCTCGTATCCAAGAAATGTTCCTATGTAGTTTGCGTTGGTTCGTTCTCTAGCAAAAGCAGCTGAAGGTAACATTGGATTTGCGTAATCTTGGTGAATTAGGTCTCTTCTTGTTCCATATAAAACTATTCCTTCCACACCTTCGACTGTTCTGTAAATTCGCTCACCCGCTACGGTCCTACATCTCTCTTCCCAAAGCTGCTTGCCAGCTATGGCCCTTTGGATCATTTCTTGGATAACTTCAGGTGATTCAGCTTCTTCTTGAGCACCGCGCTTATCGCATCCTGTTGCACTCAGGGTCGTTATGATTAAAAACATAAGACGGAGTTTCATCAATATCTCCTTTGGTGGTTCCATCCACACCTTGGTGCCCTCTCTTAACGGGCGAAGCCCAAACGCACCTTATTTGCGGCGTGCTTCATTGTTGCTCTCCTGAAATAATACGTGCCCGCTCAATTTCACTGGTTATAAAATTATCGATGCTCTTGAAATCGCCTATAAGTAGCTCATCAAAGTAATAACTAATTTGTATTCCATTTGCCAATATTCTTCTTGCCGTACATAATCCCGTAGTGCTGATGTTTTTACATGTAATCGGCGGTGGGATGAAGCTCATGCGGTCGTCACTTGTATTCATGTACAGTCTCTGAGTCTTAGATTCATGCTCAAGGAAGCTGCAACCAAACTTGTTAACTATATTTCTTTGTGACGAGCTTGATATTCTTCCATCTTGATCAATACCCCAGTTCTCGAGATATGGTCGAAGGTGGTCGCCTAATTTTAGATCTGGATTGCATTTTAGTTTTACGTTAATTCGCGGATCTATTGCGCTGGGATCAAAGTTCTCGGTTGTTTTGTTTTTTCCATATAGTTGAGTCCAGCTTGTTCTTAATAGTAATGATATCCCTGGTACTAGTCTGCTGCTTCCGTCCCTCGCTGCTGAGTAGTTTATGAAGTTTAAATAACCGTCTTGATCTTCATTTTCTCTAAATATAAAACCTTCTCCTCCAAGCCAGACAGGTTCTCCTGGGTCGATTCTTGCGTCTTCAAATTGGCTATAACTGTAGTCATTCTTTTCAATCGCATTTAACGCAAGGTCTACACATTCCTTTTCTATTTCACTAAAGTCCTGTGTTTTATTGCGCCCACAGCCAATCAATATTGTTGCGATAATTATTATTGCCGTGCATGCCTTATTCGCAATCATAGGTATCCCTTCTAATCGCTGTTTCGCAACGCCCTTTCCATAGGCGCTGCGCTGCCTGGAATCACCGCGGCCCGGTCATGGGATCAAGATCAGTTGGAGTTGTAGCGGTCAACTTGTCAGCCCCCCTCTCCTTTTCACCTACGACTACCAAGAGCATCGCCAAGGTTAAAGCCACTATCCTTGTGTGCACTTGCTGCAACCTCGCTGCGCTTTGCCTTGTGCCGACAGCTGCGCTGCCAGCCATAGGCTCAGCATAGACGGTTAGGGGGCATGCGACAGGCGCGAGTCTTGGGTAGGCTGGGGGCTGGGTGGTACTGCGGGCGCCGTTTAAGCTTGAGAGCAGTGCGAGCGGGCGTAGTTGAGGAAAGCGCCTGCATCTACCGGCCTCGAAAACAGATAACCCTGCGCATGGTCACAACCGAGTGCTGTCAGGATGCCCTGCACCAACTGATGCTCGATGCCTTCGGCAGTCACCTTGAGTTTCAGGCTGTGCGCCATCTGGATTACGGCTGTCACGATTGCGCGGTTCTGTTCGTTGTTGCTGAGGTTGTTGACGAAAGATTTATCAACTTTCAGTCGATCAACCTGGAAGCGCTGCAGGTAGGACAAATTGGAGTAACCGGTGCCGAAATCGTCAATCGCCAGGGTCACGCCCATCTGTTTCAGATTGCGCAGCAACTGCAAAAACGCATCGGATTTCTCCAGCAACATCGACTCGGTCAGCTCCAGCTCCAGCAGCTCAGGGGCAAGGCCGCTGCTGGTCAGGGCGGCTGCAACCATGCTTTCCAAGTTATTGCGGCGCACCTGAACGGCTGACAGGTTCACCGATACACTCAGCCGTTTGAGCCCTTCTGCCTGCCAGCGTACCGCCTCTCTGCACGCCTGATTCAGCACCCACTCACCGATCTCAACGATCAGTCCGGATTGTTCCGCGACGTCCATAAAACGATCCGGTGCCAACAAGCCGTGTTCCGGGTGCTGCCACCGCAGCAACGCTTCTGCGCCGACCAGCCGGTTGTCCTTGAGCGAAATGATCGGTTGGTAATGCAGCGCCAATTCGTTGCGAGCAATGGCCTGGCGCAACGCCTGTTCTATGTTGAGCCGCTCATGGCTATCGGGCGTAAGCTCGGCCCGGTGTACGAAGTGGGTGTTGCGCCCTGCTTTCTTGGCTTGAAACATTGCCATTTCCGACTTGCGCACAAGCGTATCTGCGTCCCGTCCATCACTCGGGAACAACGCAATCCCAACCGAGAGCGAGGTTAGAAGCTGCTTCGAGCTAATCTCAAATGGCTGAGCGACGGCCTCCTGCATGCGCTGGGCAACGGTGATCGCGGTCTGCACGTCGTCGATATTGGAGAGCACCATCACGAACTCGTCACCGCCCTGCCTGCTGAGCGCGTCCGCATCGCGCACGGCCTGCCTTAATCGCCACGCGACGGAGCGGATCAATTCGTCTCCGGCCGAGTGACCAAGCGAGTCGTTGATGGTCTTGAAGTTGTCGATATCCATGTACAGCAACGCGAGCGTCTGCTGTCGCTCGTGCGCCTGCTCAATCATTTGCTCAACGTGGTTGGTGAACGCCTTTCGATTAGACAGGCCGGTCAATGCGTCATGGCCAACCAGGTGGGTGAGCTTTGCCTGAGAGCAGCGCAAGCGTTTGGCTTCCGCGCGCAGGGACCGTTGCATGCTGCCCATTTCGTGCATCAACCAGGCGATAGTGGCGCCCGATATCAGCAATGTGCTGCTGACGATCAACCAGCGCCCGAGGGTCATGGGCGCTGGCTCATAGGTTCGGTATTCAAGGTACGAAGCGGCACTGATGGCGGTGACAACCGCCAGCATGATCGCCAGCAGCGTCCAGAACAGGCGCAGTGAAGCGGAGACTCCGGCTATCACCAGTAACGCGGGAAAGGCGATCAGTACGCCGCTGTAGAGCCCTTGGCTCAGCCACATGTATAGGCTCAGCAAAAGCGTAAGGGCGACCAGCGCAACGCTGACGACAGAGCCAGCTTTGTCCTCAGGGACCAATTGTCTTGCAACCAGGAGTGACGCGAGTGCAGACGCGGCGAGTGCAATATCGAACCAGTCGCCGACAAGCAGCGCTCGAACACAGATAGTAACGATAACGACGGTCAGGACGATGGCAATCATCCTCAACCGCTGGCCTTGTTGCTGGTTCAGCTTCGAGAAAAACGCCTCTTCAGGCCTGCTATCAACTTCCGCGGTTTCCATGCACCCTCGTTCTTGATGATACAGCGTCGTCTGGTTTTGTTGATCAAAAGGCGAAACGCTACCTGTTCTCAAATATGCACACAACCCCTCTCCCCTGCGGTTTTCCGGGTGACTTGTTATCGACCCTTCTGGCATGCGGCATGGCGCCATTATTTTAACGTCAAATTTATTTTGCCGCTGACGCCGAACACGGCTGCAACTCGCCGCCGAATCCCACGCTTTACTGATTCAGGTCTATGCGCACTACCGATCTGCTAACTATCATGTGTGGGGCGCTAGCTCTTACTCACCTCGCCGGCGCGTTCTGTTCTCTGGGATATGTGAATGACCGAAGACGAATCTCCAAATGTAACGCGACAGCAACTAGCAGCAGCATTCAGCAGGCAAAACGGTATCGCCTGGTTTGTGTTGGTACTGGGGTTACTGACCACGCTCATGGCCTGGGTCTATCTGATGGACCGCGAAACACGGGCAGCAGAGCGCGAGTTCAAACTACTGACCGACGACATCACTGAGGCTATCCGTAAGCGGATGATTGATCACGAGCAGATACTGCTCGGCGGTGCAGGCCTGTTCGACGCCAGCGGTGATGTGGACCGTCAGGAGTGGCGCATTCTGGTTGAACGCTTGCGTCTGGCCGAAAGCTACCCGGGGATTCTTGGCGTTGGCTATGCGCAATCCGTCGCGCCAGAAGAGCTGGCCGCGTTCGAAGACAACGTCCGCGCCGAAGGCTATCCAGACTTCAGAGTCCATCCTGAGGGTGATCGTCCGCTGTACACCTCGATTGTCTATCTCGAGCCCTTCTCTGGGCGCAATCTGGCGGCATTCGGCTATGACATGTATTCCGAACCGACGCGCCACGCTGCGATGCAGGCGGCGGCTGAGTCGGGTTTAACCCGCGTTACCGGCCCGGTGAAGCTGCTGCAGGAAACCCACGGTGTGGTGCAGGCGGGCATTTTGATGTACGTCCCGGTCTACCGCCAGGGTCTGCCTTTGGATACGCCTGCACAGCGCATGGCTGCGCTGCGAGGCTTTGTTTACAGCCCCTATCGGATGGGTG
This sequence comes from Pseudomonadaceae bacterium, assembly GCA_038114645.1. Lineage (GTDB taxonomy): Bacteria > Pseudomonadota > Gammaproteobacteria > Pseudomonadales > Pseudomonadaceae > Halopseudomonas. The sequence continues at coordinate 121,536 of JAYNRF010000005.1, forward strand.
ATCTGCTGGCTGGTATTCTCGGGCAGCTCACCCCCGGTATCGGCTACCGCCTGCTGGATACCGCCGCGGGCCTGGATAACCCTGTGCTGTTTGCCGACCTTGGCGAAGCCGGCTCATCCCCTGCGTTGACTCGTCAGCTGGCGCTCAGTCTGTACGGCCGAGACTGGATGCTGGAATTCAACATCACGCCATCTTTCGACCAACGCTACAACAGCAGTGGCTGGATCTTTGTGGTCGGGCTCTGCATCAGCATTCTGTTGTTCCTGATGGCTACCCTCCTGGTGTTGCGCAGAGAGCAGGCTGAAGTATTGGCGCAACGCATGACCCGTGAACTGCGCAACAGCAACGCCGCCTTGCGTCAAAGCGAGGAGCGCCAGCGCCTGGTGCTCGAGGGGAGCAACGATGGCTGGTGGGACGTTAATGTTCCGGAAATGCGCTTTATGGCCTCCGCGCGTGCCTGGGAGATGCTTGGCTACCCTCCCCTGACTGACTACCAGTCGCTGCATCGTTGGCAGTCCATGATCTCGCCGGACGCCCGACATGCGCTGATCAGGCTTTTGCATGACGCCGTTTACTCCACACAGGCGGCTTTTGGTACCGAGACACGGCTGAGTCATAAGGCCGGGCATCAGGTCCCGGTATTGCTCAGGGGGCTGATTCAGCGAGACAACCAGGGCAACGCCGTACGTATTAGTGGCACGATGTTGGACTTGACCGAGCAGAAGCGCGTCGAGCAGATGAAAAGCCAGTTCGTGTCGACCGTCAGCCATGAGTTGCGCACCCCGCTAACCTCTATCTCCGGCGCGCTTGCCATCGTCAATAGTGGCTCGCTGGGTATTGTTCCCGAGACCATGCGCAAGATGCTGGAGATCGCCGAGAACAATAGCCAGCGTCTAAACCATCTGATCAACGATTTGCTGGATATGGAAAAGCTGGCCGCGGGCAAAATGAAGTTTGAGATGCGCTCTTACCGCCTGAGGGAGCTGATAGACGAGGCACTGACCGCCAACCGTGCATTTGCCGATAGCCGCAACATTCGGCTTCTCTGCAGCGACGTTGCCGACGTGTGGGTACGGGTAGACAACATGCGTTTGCATCAGGTGCTCAATAACTATCTTTCCAATGCCATCAAGTTCTCGCCGGAGGGCGCAGAGGTGCGCGTTGGTGTCTCGCTTGAACAGGATCAGGTCCGCGTTAGCGTCACGGATCAGGGCGAAGGCATCCCCAAGGATTTTCAGGCGCAGGTGTTTGGCAAATTCGCGCAAGCTGATGCCTCAGACAAGCGCAAGCAGCCTGGAACCGGGTTGGGACTGGCGATATCCCGCGAATTGATGGAGCAGATGTCCGGCGAGGTCGGCTTTGTCTCCGAGCCGCCCGAGGGGGCAACTTTCTGGTTCAGGCTGCCGATAGATCATGTTCAGGAGAGTGCGCTTGATCCGTCTGAGCAGGCAAAGGTCTGCAAGGTACTGATCATCGACGACGACCCGATGATTGCAGACTTCATCGCACTGGTTTTGCGCAAGGCGGGTTATTTACCATCTACCAGCATCACGCTACACGGAGCGCAGGCGCTGTTGGAACAAGAGCAGTTTGATGCCCTGGTGACCGATCTGCGGTTGCAGGATGGGCATGGCCTGAACCTCATCCGTGAAGTTCGCGCGCAGCCGCACTTGCAGCGTATGCCAATTCTGGTGGTGTCGGCCTACTGCGATGAGGGGCAACGATTGCTACAGGGCCAGACTGACGAGCGCCTCGCCTGGCTGGACAAACCGGTAGACGAGAAAAAACTGCTCATCGTGCTGGAGGAACTGGTTCAGCGCACCCAGGCCCGTTGAAATTGCGGCTAATGGCTCACACTTGAACATGAACAGAAATAGTTCCGCTGCTCGCATCGCTTGATTTGACCGTATCAAGCCGTATGATCAGGGCTAATCAAAGGATTTTTGCTTTCCACTACAGGAGCTGTGCATGAACATGCAGGAACACAACACTACCCTTCAACACGCTGGCGTCAGCGAAGCGGAAGTCAGCAAGCTGTTCCGCAATACCTATTCGCTGCTGGCCATGACCCTGGCTTTCAGTGCGATTGTCGCCTTCGTGTCCATGAGCCTGAACCTGCCCTACCCGGGCATCATCGTGACGCTGGTCGGTTTCTACGGCTTGCTGTTTCTGACCACCAAACTGCGCAACTCTGCCTGGGGCCTGGTCAGCACCTTTGCATTCACCGGCTTCCTCGGTTACACCCTTGGCCCGATTCTGAACGCTTACCTGTCGCTGCCAAACGGTGGTCAGCTCGTTGCCATGGCACTGGGTATGACGGCGCTGGTGTTTTTTGGTCTGTCCGCCTACGCGATTCTCAGTCGCAAGGATTTCAGCTTCCTGTCCGGCTTCATCATGGCGGGCTGTATCGTCCTGATGTGCGCCGTTGTGGCTAGCTTCTTCATCCAGATCAGCGGTCTGCAGATGGCGATCTCCGCCGGCTTTGTGCTGTTCTCTTCTGCGGTGATTCTGTACCAGACCAGCGCGATCATTCACGGTGGTGAAGACAACTACATCATGGCGACCATCACGCTGTTCGTCTCGATTTATAACCTGTTTCTCAGCCTGCTCCAGTTGCTGGGCATCTTCAGCGACGACTGAGCCAAGAGCTGCGTTATACTCAGTGGCCCGCCCTTTGGCGGGCCATTTTGTTTGTGAGCGTAAGAACATGAAGTTTGCCATTGCCCTGCTGGCCGGTCCGCAGGACCCTGCCGCACGCAGCGCCCTGAAGTTTGCCGAGGCGGTGCTCGCCGGGGGCCACGAGATCAGCCGCCTGTTTTTTTATCGTGACGCGGTACACCTTGCCTCCGACCTGAGTGTGCAGCCGCAAGATGAATGCGACCTTGCACGCCGCTGGAAAGCCTTCATCACCGAAAATGACCTCGATGCCGTGGTGTGCATCGCCGCAGCGTTGCGCCGAGGCGTGCTCAACACGGCAGAGGCCGACCGCTGGGAGCGCCCAGCCGCAAACACCGGCGAGCCCTGGGTGCTATCGGGTCTCGGACAATGGATCGATGCGCTGCAGACAGCAGATCGGGCGGTGACCTTTGGAACCTGAACTGAAAAGTTTGCTGGTAATCAGCCGGCAACCTCCTACCTCCGTTGCCGCTCGGGAAGCGCTTGATCTGGCGCTGGCCGCAGCTGCGTTCGGCGTGCCTGTCAGCATGCTGTTCATGGACGCGGGCGTGCTGCAATTGCTGCCGGGCCAGGACGCGTCTCTGATCGAGCAGAAACCGGTTTCCTCCAACCTGCAGGCGCTGCCCATGTTTGGCGTTGAAGACCTGTTTGTGTGTCACCACTCCCTGGCCGAGCGCGGGATGCAGGCTGGCCGGCTGGCGTTATCGTGCAAGCAAGTGGACAGCTCTGAGATCGCGTCCTTGCTGGAGCATCATGATCAGGTGGTAACGCTATGAGTGCGACCTTGCTTCACCTCCTGCGTCACGCCCCGCAGGACGATACCCACTTCGCCAGCAGCCTGCGGGTGATCGGAGCGCAGCAAGGCTTGATGCTGATTGAGGACGCCGTGTATGCCCTCTTGCCGCATACCAGCGCCTTCAACGCAATGCAGTTGTTGCCGGCGAGCGTAAGACTCTTCGCGCTGGAGTCGGATGTGCTGGCGAGGGGCTTGGCGATTGACGATCTGCCTGCCCGCGTGAAGCTGGTTGACTACCCGGCAATGGTTGAGCTGTGCATGCAGTACGACAAGGTGATGAGCTGGTGAGCGATTTTATTACAGCAGATGGGCGCAGCATTCCGGTCGACAAGGAAGGCTTTCTGGTGTCGCTGGAGGACTGGTCCGAAGCCGTTGCCCATGCCCTGGCTGCGCAGGAAGGCATCGAGCTGACGCCCGCCCACATGGAGTTTGTCCTGCTGCTGCGTCGCTTCTACGCGACCTTTCAGCTGTCCCCAGCCATGCGCCCGCTGGTCAAGTTTGTGGGGCAGGAGCTTGGCAAGGAAAAGGGCAGCAGCATGTATTTACTGTCGCTGTTTCCCGGCAGCCCCGCCAAGCTCGGCAGCAAGATCGCCGGGCTGCCCAAGCCCGAGAACTGTCTCTAGGCAGTCTCAGGCAGCGTCGTCAGCACTACCAACTGATCGCCTTCCGCCAGGCGTAATGGCTTGTCGCGCAGGGGATTGAGCTGCAGCCGTCTGCCCTGCTCGTCCGCCTTGAGACGATACACACCCAGTGCCGTGTCGCCATGCAGCGCCGCGACCGCCTCCAGGTCTGCAAAGGTCGTTACGCTTTGCATCGGGTAACGCTGCAGGTCGTAAAACATCAACTCCGGCCCGCCGGTTGTCAGCAACTCTTCAAACATCAGGCCTAATTCACGCCGCTGGGCAACCTGCGCCATCAGGTGGCTGAGAATCATCGGACTGACAATGCTCTCGCCGCGTTTGCGGACGACCAGGCTTTCGTTGGCCGGGTCACTTAACTCAAGCAGGATCTGCGGCCGGCTCGAGCGCTCGCGCAGCAGTTCATCAACAATCAGGTAGCCGACCATCGCCCGGGCGTCCGCCTCCTCTCCACTGTCCAGACGATCGGAAGAGACCAGCACGATGGTGTCGAAGCGCTCTCCCATGAGCGGGTTCAGGACGCCTTCGACCATGTAGTCGGCCTCTGTGAAATGGCACTCAACGCGGGCGGTGCGTTCGCTGTAACTGGCGATCATGCCCTGCCGTTCAGCCGCCTTGACCACGGCGACGCTATGCACTTCAAAGCGGTAGTCCGAGTAACCCGCAAGTTCGTTGATCAGCGCAGGTACCCTGCGGCTCCAGCCGAGTACCAGAATGCGGCGCAACCCTCCCCTCGGCACTGCAGAAGGGACAGCCGACGATGGTCGTTGCAGCGGTCGAATGGCAGCGACGCTTTGCTGTCCGGGCGGTTCGGCCTGCTCATAGGCGCGGGCGAGCATCACCAGTTTGTCGCCCTGCTGAATGATCTCGCTGGTCGGCGCATTCAACCAGGTGCGCCAGCGCTCGCCATTCGGCCGCATCAGTCCGCAGACGATGGCTTCCGGCGCACGACTGCCGATATCGGCAAGGGTTTGCCCTACGCAGTTGTCGGTCGAACGGATGTAGAACTCGTTGCCGTCATGTACCGTCATCACCTCGCCAAACAGTTCAGGCAAGCCGGGGTGAATGATCGACTGGGCAAACAGCCGGCTGACCAGCGCGTCGCTGGCCAGCACCTCCAGCGGGCCGGAATAGGCGCGCTGCATGACCGCGAGCTTGCGGCTGTCATCAACCTCGGCGACCACGTACGGCGGCGTGATTCCCCGCTGCGCCGCCTGAGCCTGAAGGGTTAGAAGGGCTTTGATCGCCTCTACGTCACTGCTGACCAGCGAACCTGCCGACTGATTGCGCCCGGGTATCAGCACAACGGCCGCTTGCAGACACGCTGCGCGATCAAGATCTTCGGGTTGCAGCGCCGTCCCTGAGCGCAAAATGATATTGCCCATGTGCTTGCGGATTTGCGGTACCGCGCGCAATTCATGGACGTGCTCAGCGGTTACGTCTTCGGCCAGGATAACCAGACGCAGACGCTTGGTCAGTCGCGCCTTGAGCAAACGCTGGATGCCGCCGTTAGCGTCGAGGATTTCCTGTACCAGCGGAATGGTTCGGTTGGTCCAGCCAAGAATCACGATATGCCCGCTGACGGTAACCGGCGTCAGGCCCTGCTCCAGTTTGACCATCATGGCGATCAACCAACGGGTCATGATCGCTACCAGCGCACCGAGGAAGACGACGTAGCCGCTGAGCGTCAGAACAGTCGATATGATGCGCCGCCAACTGCCCTGATCGTCGCCAAGATAGCCCGGATCGGTCAACCGCAGGAACGCCCACCAAACCGAGTCAGCCAGACTGTCACCCGCCCCGGTTGGCCACGCCAGCCATCCGCCAATGAGCGATATGAGGGCGATAAACGCCGCCACCACAAGCAACTGATAGTGAGCGCCTTTTACGAACTGGCGCTCGACCAGATAGCGCAGACGATCAACGAAGGAAAATGGCAACATGCTGTGAGAGTCTCGCGGCGGGTTTGTTCTTAACGGCGTGGATAAATCCTGCTAGATTGCCCACTTGGACGTCAGGACAGGCTGTCTGTTCAATTCCACATGAGCTATATCGAACACATCATTGGCATTGCCCTGGCGGTACTCTACTGGCTTTTTACTGCCGTGGTCACCTTCCGGGTCATCGGCCGCCGCAATCCGGTCAGCGTCACCCTCTCCTGGCTGCTGGTGATCTATATCCTGCCGCTTGTCGGCGCCATCCTCTACCTGATGCTCGGCGAATTGAATCTTGGCCGCCAACGCGCGCGCCGTGCCGAGGCCATGCTTGAGCCCTTTCTTCAGAGCATTGCAGAAGACTTTCAGACCGTTAAGGCGCCGTTGCCTGGCGGGCCGCTGGTGCAAGGCATCCGGCAGCTGATCGAAACGCGCCTTGGCATCGGCGCACTGGGTTACCAGCAGATGGAGCTGCTAGACACGCCAGAGCAGATCTTCAGCCGGTTGTGCGAAGACGTGCACAACGCCGAACAGAGCATCCACCTGGAAACCTACATCTGGTACCCCGGCGGGCGAGTAGATGAGCTGGGAGACGCGCTGATCGCGGCCAGCGCGCGCGGCGTAAAGGTTTCATTGCTGATTGATCACGCCGGTAGCCGCCCCTTCTTTCGCTCCAAATGGCGCAAGCGCTTTATCGATGCCGGGATCGAGGTTGTACCCGCGCTGCCGGTTCGTCTCTGGCGCGCGCTGGCCCAGCGCATCGATTTGCGACTACACCGCAAGCTGATCGTCATCGATGGCCACCTGGCTTACACCGGTTCGATGAACATGGCCGATCCGCGCTTTTTCAAAAAAGAAGCGAAGGTGGGGGAATGGGTCGACATCATGCTGCGTCTCGATGGCCCTGCGGCCCGAGGTCTCGACAAGGTGTTTGCCTGGGACTGGGAAGTCGAAACCGGTGTGCGCCGTCTGACACCAGCACTTCCCAGCCCGCCCAGCTGCTACAAATGGCTGTCCATCCTGCCGTCCGGCCCCGGGATGGGCGAAGACCTGATCAGCCAGGCGGTGCTCTCCAGTATCTATCGGGCCAACGACAGCATCACCATCAGCACGCCCTACTTCGTGCCGTCCGAGGCGATATTCGATGCCCTGTGCCAGGCCGCACGGCGCGGTGTTCGGGTTAGGGTGCTGGTGCCTGAGCGCAACGACTCCCATCTGGTAGGCTGGACAAGCCGCGCCTACTACGAGCGCTTTCTAGAGGCCGGAGGGGAAATTTACCTGTTCCGCGGCGGCTTGCTGCACACCAAGGCGATGCTCATGGATGACCAGTTGGCGCTGGTTGGCAGCGTTAACCTGGATATTCGCAGCCTGCAGCTTAACTTCGAGCTGACGGTCACGCTGTTTTCGCCCGAGGGCTGCGCAACCATCAAGCGACTGCTGGACGGTTACCTTAGTGCCAGCCAACCGCTTGCGTTGGCCCAATGGCAGACGCGTTCACGCGCCGCACGGGTTGCGGAGCGGATGATGTTCTTTCTCAGTCCACTGCTCTGAGTACGGAAAAAACTCCGCAGCTAGCTATTGCATTCGATTCGTTTATGACTAAACTCGCAAATGAGATTGATTGTCATTAGCGAGAATGAGCAATGAAAGTGTATCTGATCCCCGTCAGTCTAACGGTCAGTATGATGGCGCCGGCCGCGCTGGGAAGCACCACCCCTGCCCCACCCTCATCCACTCAGGCCGCAGTCTTGCAACTGAGCGCACACAGTCAATCGCTCCAGCAGCTACTGGGCCAGCCACTGGACCAGCAGGCTTTGCATCAGATTGACGAGCTGAGCTATCAGCTTGAGAGCGATCTGCTGCAGCTGGGGACTCCCGCAAGCACCGTGGCAGAACCGCTGGAGTCACTGCATCAGGCGGTAGAGAGCTGCGATTCGGCAGGGGTGGCGCGCTGCGGCAGCGAATACCTCGCTGCCGTTCGCGCCTGGCTATCGGGGCGGGCCTGACAGAGCGTTAGAGCTGCCCTGACAAGGGCAGCCACCCGAGGGTCCAGCTCATAAAGCGACGGAAGCGACTGGCGTCAGGCTCGGTGTCCCAGGTTTGCCCTTCGGCGCTCCACTGCAGGTCTCCACGATCATCAAGCGTGACCGCAAAGGCATAGTCATCCGACGTCCAGCGCTGGAACAGATCGACCATTTCCTGGGCCAGTTCCTGGTTTTCGATATACACGCCGGCTTCGGTGTTCAGCTTGATTGAGCGAGCGTCCAGGTTTACCGACCCGACAAACACAGCGCGCCGGTCAAATACGAAGGTCTTGGCATGCAGGCTGGCCAGCGATTCGCCCAGGAACGGGCTGGCCCTCTCCTGTTGGCCGGCAATCTGCCGCAGTTCCCAGAGTTTCATCCCGCCTTCGAGCAACGGCTCGCGGGACTTCGCATAGCCGCTATGCACCGCCAGCACGTCGGTGGTAGCCAACGAGTTGGTCAATACCGATACGTCCACGCCGCGCTCAATCAAGCCCAACAGCATCTGCTCTCCGCCCTCGCGCGGGACGAAGTAGGCCGAGGTCAGCAGCAGCTCTTCCTCGGTCTGATTGATCGGCTCCATCAGGCTTCTGCCCAGAAAGGCCACTTTATTGCCGTCGCCGTGGGGGTCTGATTTGGAGGGGTCGTCGTAGAACCACTTCGCATTCCCCCAGTGCCAGTCGAGGCCACTGCCATCCAGGCCATTCAGGAAGCGCGAGTTTTCAACGGCCTGGACATAGGGGTTACGTTCAGCCTGGCGACTCGCTGAACCAAGGTTCGCACGCATGCTGGACAGGTCGTCGGCATGCCGGTCTTCGGCCATGACACCGATCGGAATCGCGATGCCACTGTTCCAGAAGTTGTCGAAACTGTCGGATGCCGCGTCGGCAACCGGGCCAATGGCAATCACATCGACATCCTGAAAGTCGACATCACTCAAGGCGAAATACTCATCGCCGATGTTGCGGCCACCAGTGATCACGGCTGTGTTGTCGGCAACGACCACCTTGTTGTGCATCCGATAGTTGATGCGGCCGAATTCACCCAGCTTGCTGAATATCTTTGCCCATTCGCTGCGCAGGCTCAGCGGGTTATACAGGCGCACGTCAATATTGGGGTGCAGGTCTACGGTCGCGACTTTCACGTCTTCAAGGCTGGCTCCTACATCGTCGATCAGCAGGCGCACCCGTACGCCGCGGTCGGCGGCCTTGAGCAGATGCTCGGTGATCAGCCCGCCGGTGATATCGGTGTTGTAGATGTAGTACTGGATATCCAGGCTGTGCTCGGCCATGTCGATTAGCCGGATCCGAGCTGCGAGTGCGTCAGCGCCGTTGTGCAGCAGGATAAAACCGGATTGGTTCTGGTCTGCCGGGCGCTGACTTTCCAGGTACTTGGCCAGCTTGGTGCTGGCATCTGCCGGCATGTGGTAGGTCGGTAATTCGTCGTGGGTCATACCAGCTGTCGCGCAACCCATCACCAGACAGGTTGCTGCAATCAAGGAGAACTGTCGCAACATGAAATCGCCCCATTCAATGTAGCCGCTCTCCGCTCGGAAAGACGGCTAGTTTCCCTGTTCCTCGTACTGATCGGTGACAACCAGTTGATAGCTGATACGCCTTGCACCGCGGTTGTCGATCACCACATACCCAGTTTTTGCAGGTTTCAAGCCCTGAGTATAGGCAGCGCCATACAAAGCACGCCACGCTGCCTCAACTTGATGGTGCTGTGGATCAAAGTTCAGGCTAAGTACCTGTTGCTCCGGCACGGATGTTGCGCGATAGCCAGGCTGGGTCAGCGGCGCGCCGCTAACGGGGAAACTCACCTGAAATCGCAACAGATCCGGGGTATTGGTGCTCAAGTCGTCAAACACCAGCGTCAATGGGCCTGCTACCCGCACCTTGGCGCGCCGGGTCGCTGTGGTGGCTACGTTAATTGCCATCGAGCCGATGTCGGTACTCAGATCCTGGGGCGGCATCTCCGTCGGCCGACCAAACAAGGTCATTTCCGGGCGACGTATCAGTTGAATGGGGTACCCCTGCCCGTCTTCGCGAATGATCAGTTCATCCCCTGCACGGATATCGACGACCTTCTGTGCGCTGACCGGCAGCGGCGCGTAGGTGGACGCACAGAGCTCTGATGCCTTGAATGTACTGCGCTGACTGTCACTCAGGCTGCTATTTGTTTCCATTGCACGGCAAATTTGCCCGTCATAGCCGCGCCACGCCTGGCGCATGGCGCCGGCATCCATCAATGCGCGGATGGTTGCTTCGCTCCCGCTGCTGGCAGCCAGCAACAGTGCGGTCTGGCGTCCGGTGGCCGCTTCCTTGCGGTCCGGGCCGCCGACGCCGGCGTTTGCTGCCACCCGGGTTTCTGCGTACAGGTCGGCACCGGCAGCGAGCAGGCGCCGAACCGACTCGACCTCACCGTGCTGTGCTGCTGTCATCAATGCCGTGCGGCCCCACTGGTTGCGTGCGTTGACGTCAAAGCCACGCTGCAACAGCAGCGAGAGCGTGTCAGGTGTCGCCACCGCCGCCATCAGCGCAGTGTCACCATCCGGACCGATGCCACGTGCACTGCCCAGCGTGTCGGTTTCGTAGTCGACGAAGTCGGCTACGACATTAAGCGGCGCGCCGTTGAGTACGACGCTGTGCAAGGTAGCAAACTGTCGCCCCTGCTCCAGCGCGCCGGGCTGCGGTGCGATCGCGTAACGCGCCTGGTAACGGGCGAACGGGGCAAGCGGCATTGCCGGTGGTTGCTCCGGCAGCTGCAGATTCTCCATGCTGCGGGCAAAGGTTTCGTGGAACAGCAGGTCGGCAGCGGTCGCAGCCTCCGTGTCGGTCAGCCCCTGGCCGACGAACATGCTGTGCAGTTCCTGGCGCGCAGGAGCCAGCAGCGGCATCAGGCGACGATAGCGTTGCTTGTTGCCGAGGTTGCGTTCGGACCATTGAAAGAACTGTTCCATGGCAGCGTCGTTACGCGCAGCTACCGCCGCTTCGCGGCCGCTGCGTTGATACTCATCGACGCCAAGCAGCGGCAGGTTCAGCAGTGTCCACTGCCGTTCCTTCCAGCGCTGAAACAGATCACGGCGCTCGCTCTGCGCATAGCCGGGCAACGGATCGCCGGCCAGTTGATCGAGTTCAGCGGTTAACTGGGCGTAAGTTGGCAGGCCACGCAGGTTGTCGGTACGCGGTGGCGTGAGGTAACTCTGGAACAGGCACAGGGGCTGGATGTCACTGCCCAGCGCATAAACACCAGCATAGGCCGATTCTCCGCGCGCCGCGGGCGAGTAAAAGCCCCAGGTTTCGTTGACCAGTGCGAGGGTCTCGCCCTGATAGCTGAACAGGTCAATGCTGCCGTAATCACTGGTCTGCGACGAGGAGGCGTTGGCACGTCCGCCGTAACCCGGCTGCTTGGCAATCCAGGCTGGCATGGTACGGTGATCCATCACCACCCGGTCATCGATCAACAAGCCGCGAGCGCGCTGCTGGTAACCGGCGTACAGCCCCGGATTGTATAGCTCGACCCGGTAATGGTGCCCGCCAGCGCTGATTGCGGGCTGATCGAGCCGGCTACCGGCGAGTAGCGTGGCGCCCGACAATGTCTGAATATTGGCCTCGCCATCAGTGGCCAGCGAGCGATTCAACGCCGCGCTTACAGCAGTGCAGAGACCCGGGCGCAGATCCTCTGCAATCCGAAATTCGGCATAGCTCGCCCAGGCGTGGCGCTGGGCGCCTGACTTGGCTTGCGGGTCTGGCCAGTTGCGCAGTTCGCTCAGGCGCTGCCGGTAGAGGCTGGCAAGACAGGCCTGTGCATCCAGGTTTGCAGGCATCGCAGTGCCGATCTCGGTGCCCAGGCCACAGGTCCCGGCGCGGCCCAGTAGCCACTGACGCTGATTGGCCTCAAGCGCGAGTGCGCCCGGCAGATCCATGCTGCCGAGCCGGTTGTACAGCACGGCAGCCAACTCACGATCCTGCGCTGCCAACCCATCATTGGCGCAGATTTGCCGGTGCACCTCGGGCAGCGCACCGCTGCAGTCAAAGCTCGCCCGCCCCGGTGCGGGAAGCGCAGACAGGCGCGGCGTCAGATCCGGCTTCGGCTTGGGGGGCACCGGCGCGCTGGCACAGGCCGATAAACCAACCACACTTACTGCCAACGCGATACGCGATAGGATCAACATGCCGGAACTCCATAATCAGTCCAAAAAGATAGCCGTGCCGTAAATGGTGTAGCGCCCTTCTCCACCGCCTGGTGGTGGCGGAAATGGGCCTGCCTGGCGAATCGCCTGACGCGCAGCCTGATCCAGCAGCGCATCGCCGCAGGGATCGATCTCAAAGCCAACCATCTGTCCGCGTCCATCCACGGTTATTTCGTAGGGGATGTAACAGTGACGCTTGAAGTCGTTGGGGTCGCCCTTATAGCCTGGTGGCGCCTTGTAGACCGCGCCCTCCGGGCGCTGCAGGTTAGCCGTCACCCGCCCCTTCACCGTATCGGCATAGCCCGACGGCGCCATCCGCCCACGGGTACTGGCCGCTGCAGGCGGCGGGCTTGGCGGCGCAGCCCACTGCTGGTTGGCACCGAAACTGTGAACTGGCGGGCCGCGCGGTTTAGGCGGCGCAGCCGGCGGAGGAGTCGGCCGCTGAACCACCGGTTGCGGCGGTGGCTCGGGAACAGGTTCAGGCTCTGGCATGGGCTCTGGTTCTGGCTCCGGTTCGGGCTCGGGTTCCGGCGGCGGTGGCGGCGGCACGTACAGATCGACAGCGATCGGCTCCGTAGCCGGGAGCGGCTGATGCCTAAACTGCGCGCTCTGTAACCAGGCCAGCAACGCAACATGCAGCCCGATGGCGATAACCACCACCAGCAGCCTGAATGGCCAGCTACTGCGTTCTCGGTAAGCGCTCATCAGGGCTCCAGTTCTTCCGAGGCAACCAGGCTGATCTGCGTATAACCGGCCTTCTGCAGCGTATTCATCACCTGCATCAGCGTGCCGTATTCAACCGCCTTGTCCCCTCTGAGGAACAACCGGGTGCGCAGGTCGCCGCTGGTCACCCCGTTGACCCCGGCAGCAAGCTCCGCGAGGGCAACCGCCTGTTCCTGCACGAACAACTTGCCGTCCGCCTGAACAGATACGTACACCGGTTCTTCCGGCGGCGGATTCGGTGTGGCTGCATTACTCGGCAGGTCGACCGGCACATCAACCGTAGCCAGGGGCGCTGCGACCATGAAAATGATCAGCAACACCAGCATCACATCCACGAAGGGTGTGATGTTCATTTCGGCGTTTTCCTGATAGTTATGCCGTTTGACCAGCGGTCCTGAGTTCAGCTGGATGCCCATATCAGCGCCCTTCGTCCAGCTGCCGGGACACGCCAGCGATCATCTCGGCGGAGAAATTATCCAGCGCGCCGACAAAGCCGTTAATGTCGCGCGCAAACTTGTTGAAGATCATAACGGCAGGAATCGCGGCAAACAGGCCAAGCGCAGTCGCCAGCAGGGCTTCGGCGATACCGGGCGCAACCACTGCCAGACTGGCCGACTTCAGCGTGGCGATGCTGGCAAAGCTGTTGAGAATGCCCCATACGGTGCCAAACAGACCGATAAAGGGCGCTGTTGCACCGATGGTCGCCAGCACACCCATCATGGTGCCCATGCGGGCCAGGTCGCGCTCCTGGACAATGCCTGCAGTCAGCGCGATACGCTGCAGCAGACGGTTCACGCGGTCGGCGTCATTGGCGTCGCCCGGGAGCTTGCGGTAGTGGCTGAGTTCGGCCTGAGCAACCTTCCACATACGGCCCATGGCACTGCGCTCAAGCTGCTCCCCCAACTGCTCGACTTCACCTGCGCGATACGCCGAGAGAAAGCGGTTATTGCGGCGCCGGGCGCTGCCAAAAACGAACACTTTCTCGAACAGCACCCCCCACGTCAGCACAGAGCACACGACCAGCAGGACCATGACCGATTTCACCAGCGGGTCAGCTTGCTCGTACATCTCGCGCACACCGAAGGAGGCATTGGCGACGGGTGCTGCCGCGATCTGCTGTGTCGGTACAGCGGTTTCGGCTGCAGCAATGTCTGGCGTTGGCGCTTCACTTTGCTCTGCGGCAACCGGGGCCGGCTGGCTGTCGGCCTGCGCCAGAACCAGACCGGTGGCGCTGCCACCGCCAATCAGCAACACCAGCAGCGACAGGGTACGCAGGCGCTGCTGCCAGCGCGTGGACGTGTGGGAAAACGAACGAATGTGCATGCCAACTCCAATTTGTTGATGTTGTGGGTGAGTCAGGTGCGATGCCGTTTCAGGTATCGAGGTTCTGGGGCGCCAGAATCGCGTGCAGTTCAGCCACGTACTGGCCAAACGCGACACGCCCCTTGGCGCTCAGGCACACCCGCGTACGCGGCTTCTTTCCTGCAAAATCCTTCTTGATTCGAACGTACTCGGCAGACTCAAGTGTGTTTAGGTGAGCGCCGAGATTGCCATCGGTGGTATCGACAATGCCCCGTAGCGAGACAAACTCGAGCCATTGATCGGTAGCCAGCGTATTCAGTGCTGCCATGATCTTCAGGCGCACGGGCTGGTGAATGAGGTCGTTTGGTGACTGCATCAGCACCTCCGCAGCCAGAGACCGGAGACCACAAAGGTGCCGCCCCAGGTCGCGGCCAGCCAGTACCAGTAGCTGTCTCCGGCAAACAGGAAGCTCAGAGTGCAAAGCAGTGCCAGAGCGGCACCGATGACGATGTAGCGCGGCCGCGATTGGGCGCCGCGAACGATGTACAAGGTGGCAACAAACAGAGGAACAATCATGCTGCCCTGGCGCGGTGAGAGCGGCCAGAAAATGAAATGCAGCAGAATGTCGAACAGCAAAATGGAGAGGATGACCAGCAGATAGCGCCAGATGACGCCGGGGACCATGGGGGCGCTGCGGACGGCCATGCGGACACCGAGTGCCAGACCGATTGCCACGATGACGAGCCATACCAGCAGAATCTGCCCGGCAAACAAGCCACTGCCAAGACAGCCGAGTATATTCAGCAAGCCCCAGACAATCAGCTGACTGGCTTCGAATCGATAGTCCTGAAATCCGGCGACACGCGCCTGCACGTTACTGATTTCGCGCAGCGCCTGCGCCGCTTCTTCCCTTGACGGCGGCATGGTAGACATCCAGCTGGTTTTATTCTTATGCAAAGCACTCTATTGAACAGAGTAAATAAACACAAGATGCCGCTGAAAATTTCACCGCCTGAAACTGAGTGCCCGCTAGGCGCTTTCCGGCACCCAACTACTGCAACGGTTGCGCCCGCTTGCTTTTGCCTGATAGAGCGCCCGGTCCGCGCGCTCGACCAGTTCATGCAGCGACAAGGCGCTGTCTGCCGGAATCGGGGTGCAGCCAATGGACACGGTGCTGCTGACTTGCTCCTCACCCGCCGTAAAGGATTGCTGCTGCCACGCTGCGCGGATACGTTCAGCGAGTTGCTCCGCAGCGGGCAGGTCGGCGCCGGAAATCAGCAACAGAAATTCCTCACCACCAAACCGGCAGGCAAGGTCCTGTCCGCGCAGCCCATCGAGCAATACTCTGGCGAAACGGGTCAGCACAGCGTCGCCAACCGCGTGGCCATGACTGTCATTCAGGGACTTGAAACGATCAAGGTCGAGCAGCATCAAGACCGCAGGCTCGCCCCTGCGACCATTATCGGAGAGCTGTCGCAATGCAGCCTCTTCAAATGCGCGGCGATTGAACAGATTGGTTAGCGGATCGTGCATCGCCTGCGTCTTAAGCTCATCCTGCAAGCTGCGCAGCAGGAACATGATGCAGATCATCGTGAAGGCATAGATGAAGACAATGCCTTCAAGGTAGTTAAGCGCTTCGACGGCCTCGCCCTGCTCAAAGGTAACGGCGCTGGCATAGGCAGGATCGAAGCTGTACAGCAACAACCTGCGCAGGTACAGCGCTGCATGCATCAGCCAGATGCCACACCAGGCGTAGGTCAGGGTGCGCTGGGGGGCGCCAACGCGAATAACTTCCACCGCCATCAGCACGCCGACAACAACGACGGCTGCACTGTGGGCAATGATGCTGAACCTTAGTGAATCCTGTAGCAGGTAGAACGCACCGCCTTGAACAACAAGGAGCGCACCCATGGTTGTCCAAAAGCCCCGCGGATCGCCCTGAGCGCGATAGCAGCGGGCGCCCCACCAAAGCACGAAGTATCCCTGGGTTATCACCACGGCGCTAATCCACAGCGGCAGGTAAGCGCGCGCCGATTGCAGAAGTGCGCCAAATACGATGATGGTCAACCCCGCCCCCCAGTAGCGGACCGCGGGAATGTGGGGGTTTAACGCAGCAGCAACCAACAGACAGACCACAGCGGTGGCAGTGGTAAGCGCCAACACCAGCATCAGTGTGGTCAGATCAAGCACGCAACAGCTCCGGCTTTAAGAATATTCGCCGAACAGATTAGCTGTTGCGGTGCGTAAAGGCTACGCCATGTGCAATTTGTCGAACAAGTTATTCGCAGCGGCTATCGCCGTGTTTGACCCAAATAAGTTCTTCAACTGGAAAGCCCAGCTCCCCTGCCCGCTGGACGAAGCGCTGGCGCAACGGCTCCGACGGCTCGGGTTCACGCGCAAGCAGCCACAGGTAATCGTGATTGGGGCCGGAAACGAATGCGTGCTGATAATCGGCATCCAGCTCGAATACCGCGTAAGTACCGTAAAACGGGCCAAAAAACGACACTTTCAGAAAGCCGGTGTCGGTGCCATCAACGAAGCGCGCCTTGCCTTCGGCTTGCTGCCACTCGCCGTTGTAACCATCGCAACCACGGTTGATTACCCGAATCGTCCCATCGCTGTCCTGCTGATATTCAGCAGTGACCTGGCTCAGTCCGCGCTCGAAGCGATGATCAAGTCGTGCTATCTCGTACCACTGGCCAAGATAACGTTCCGCTGCAAAGGGCGTCACCGGCTCTACGCCCGCAGGCAAGCGAGCGCAACCGCTCAACGCAAGCAGCGGCAGCAGGAGCATCAGCGGCGCTATTGAATATGTCGTCTTCATCTTGGCTCCGTGAGATAACTCAGTACGCGGTCAAGTAACGCGGTCGTAGCGGCAAGCGTCTGGTCGTCGATATCCCGAATCTGCCCTGCACTTTGAATCCAGCGTGCAGGGGTCAGCGCCTGTGCGTCGGCGGTTACGAACTGATCAATCAATCGGCGATCCGCCTCCAGGTGAAACTGCAGACCGATGACCGAGCGCCCCAATTGAAATGCCTGGTTGCGACAGGCTGCGCTGGATGCCAGCAGCACCGAGCCGTGTGGCAGATCAAATGTTTCGCCGTGCCAGTGCAGCACCTTGACCTCTTCCGGAAAGTGAAAGGCGACGCCGTTGTGATGCGTATTCCCGGACACAGAAAACCAGCCTATTTCAGGCTCTTCGTTGGGATACACCCGATGGCCCAGCGCTGCGGCTATCAACTGCGCACCCAAACAGATGCCGAGCATGGCCTTGTCTGCGGTCAGGGCTTTGCGTATGAAGGCCTTTTCATCACGTAGCCACGGCAAGGCCTGCTCATCATTTACACTCATCGGGCCGCCCATGATGATCAGCAGGTCAATCTGATCCAGCTCCGGTAGCGGGTCTCCGGCATACATTCTGCTGCAGGACACCTCAAAACCGTTGGCCTCCAGCCAGTGTTCGATGATGCCCAGCCCTTCAAACTCAACGTGTTGCAGATAATGCGCGCGCACGCACTGCCCTCCTCTGATCATCACTAAAGGTCTCCGGGTTAAGAACCGCCGGGCAAGTTGAAGGTTCCGTGCAGCGGCGACTGTCGTAACCAGCTATGCACGATAGCTCAGATTGGCGCAACACTCCTTGACGGGGTTAGCAGATAGCCGCGCCCGGCATTTGGCTGCCAGAGACAGTCTGGTGGCTACGCTCAGCCGCAGCGCTGGCGCGCTAGCCCCCTATACTCGGCTGCATCTGGCCCATCGCTATAACAAGGACAATGCCATGCACCGCCTGATACCGCGCCTTTTACTACTGAGCCTTGCAGGGTTGATACCGCTGACCGGGGCGGCCGCCGACCCGCGTCCCAATATTCTGCTGATCGTCGCTGACGATCTTGGCTTCAGTGATCTGGGTGCCTATGGCGGCGAAATTCATACACCTAACATCGACCAACTCGCCTCGGCCGGCTTGCAGTTCACCAACTTTCACGTCGCCGCGACCTGCTCACCCACCCGCTCAATGCTGATGACCGGGGTAACCAATCATCTGGTTGGTATGGGCAACATGAAAGAGATCATGGCCGACAACCAAAAGGGCCAGCCGGGTTACGAGACCTGGCTGAACGACAGCGTTGTTACCCTGCCCACGCTGCTGCAGGACGCCGGCTACAACACCTACATGGCCGGCAAATGGCACCTGGGTGATCGCCCCCAGAGCCAACCGGCGGCGCGCGGTTTCAAGCATTCGTTTGCGTTGATGGAAAGTGGCGCCGATAACTGGGAGGCGAAACACTACCTCCCGGGTGGCAGCGCAACCTGGATCGAAGATGGCCAGCACGTCGAACTGCCTGAAAACTTTTATTCCTCGTTCACCTACGCCGACAAGCTGATCAGCTACATCGACAGCGGGCGCGCGGAAGGCAAGCCGTTTTTCGGCTATCTGGCCTTTCAGGCGGTACATGCCCCGCACCAGGTACCAGAGGAGTACATCGACCGCTACGCCAATATCTATGACAGCGGCTGGGACGTAATTCGTGAACAGCGCTATCAGCGTCAACTGGCCAGCGGGCTATTGCCAGATACCGGCGAGAACGCCGTTACCGACGACTGGGGCACGTTCTATGCGCGCCGTCATATCGACTGGAATAGCCTGAGCGATGAGGAGAAGGCCTACCGTGCGCGGCAGATGGCGGTATTCGCCGGGATGGCCGAGGCGATGGACCAGAGTGTGGGCAAGGTCATCGACTATCTCAAGGCGATCGGCCAGTACGACAACACGCTGATCCTGTTTATGAGCGACAACGGCGGTGAATCAACGGTACTGCGCGAAGTCGCCCCGCTGTTCTACCGCCTGCGCTACAACACCGAACTGGATGACCTTGGCGCGCCCGGCAGTTACAGCGAGTACGGCCCCGGCTGGGCCTACGCGTCCAACACGCCCTTCTACTCCTACAAAGGCTCCCCGTTCAGCGGCGGCATGCGGGTGCCGCTAATCGTCAGCCAGCCCGGGCGTGTTGCCGCCGGCAGGAGAACCAACAGCTTCGGATATGTGACGGACATTACCCCGACGTTACTGGATATCGCGGGTGTAACAGCGCCCGGTACGGAATACAAAGGACAGCCCATAAATCCGATCATGGGTGAAAGCATGCGCGGGCTGATTGAGGGGCGCGCCGAGCAGGTACATGATGCCGAGCGCACCACTGTCTATGAGCTGGCTGGCGGGATTGCCGTCTGGCGTGGCGACTACAAGCTGATCACCTCCAGCACAAACGCCATTCCAGCCCGCAGCGGTCCACAACTGTTCAATACGGCTGAGGACCCGCTGGAGCGCCACAACCTGGCTGAGCAATTCCCGGACAAGGTGGCCGAGCTGTACCAGGCCTATCGTGACTATGTTGAGCGCTATCACGTGATCGAAGTACCCAGCGATTACCGCGCCTGGGAGCAGGTCAAGAAGAACGGTCGTGAACAGTTCATCGCCAAGAATCGGGGTGCGCTGGCGATCGCTGGCCTGATGCTGCTGTTGCTTGTGGCTGGTATCGCCAGATGGCTGGTAAAACGGCGCCGGAGTTGATCCGGCGCCTCTTCGTCAGCTCTTGCTGATGTACATGGTGATTTCAGCACGAAACACCAGCTTGTTTGCTACCCATGCCTTCACGGGTACTACAACGTCGCCCGGCGTGTTCCAGTCGATAGTGCTGCCGTCTGCAACCGTGCGCACATCGCCATCGGCTTTGGCCAGATACTCAACTGTCATGCCACGGGGAATCCAGCGCAGGCCATCACCTACGGAGGCGTCACACATAGTGCCAGCTGCCAACTCGGCCGCATTGCAAAGCGCGATGGCGTGTACCGTACCCAGATGGTTTAGTACCTCCTTGCGTTTGGCAAAGCTCACCTCTGCTATACCGGGACGCAGATCATGGAATACCGGCGCAATGGTAGAAAAGTACGGTGCCGTCTCGCCGATCAGATTGCTGAAGGCCTCGGGCCCCACTTGCTCATACATCTGCAGAATCTTGCTCATAGTGACTTTCCTAAGAGATAAATTGTCGGGATGTGGCCACCGGGCTATCATGCATCAGAGTGGAATGTTTTTCTAGAATATATTTCTAATACTTCCTTGAGTACGTTGAATGGCACGCGAAAGTCGTAAAGACAGCATCCTTCAGGCCGCACTTATGTGCTTCACCAAACACGGTGTCGAAGGCACTACGATTGAGATGATCCGCGAAGTATCAGGTGCCAGCATTGGCAGCCTCTATCACCACTTCGGTAACCGGGAGCGGATCATAGGAGCCTTGTATCTGGAAGGCATCAAGCGCTACGGTCAGCAACTTAATGAGGCCCTTGCGTCGCAATCCGGCACGGAGCATCGCTTACGCGCTGTCGTGCACGGCTATCTCGGCTGGATTGCAGATAACCCTGACTGGGCCCGTTTCCTGTTCAGCAGTCGTGGGCAAGTCGAGGCGGGGCCTCTGGCGGACGAGTTGACGTCGGCCAACGCCAGTCACCTGTCCCGCATGGCTGCGCTGGGAGAGGCGCTCGAGCAGCGCGGGGACATTCGCGCAATCCCGGCCCAATGCTTGCCTGCCCTGATAACCGGACCCGCACAGGAGGTTGCACGCAACTGGTTGGCCGGCAGGCTAACTGGTGACTTGCGCGAGTATGCAGAACCGCTGGCAGAAGCAGCGTGGCGCAGCGTCCGGGCCGATCGCATAAGAACCAACGATGGAGGCTGATTCCCTTAATGATTTAGCCTCGCTACTCACGTCCTTCGGACGCTAGAGTGTTGCTTCCCGCAACGCCACCTACTTAAGGAGACACCCGTGAGTCTGGCCAAAGCCTTTTTTGATGTCGGTCTGTTTACCAATCAGCGCGATGCGCAGCAGCGCTTCTGGGGTGAGCAGGTTGGCTTGCCCTTTGACCATACGCTGAAACTGGGTGGTGGCGTACTGCAACATCGCTATCAGGCCGGTGAGGCGGTGCTGAAGCTGAACGACGCGCGCGATCCGCTACCTGCGCAACCTCACACACCCATTGCTGAGCTATGGGTTGCTGTCGATGGTCTGGCCGAACGGCAGCACTTGCAGGACCCGGACGGCAATCGCATCACCCTGGTACCCGCAGGCGAAGACGGAATCCATGGCCTGGCGGTACGTCTGCAAGTCGCTGATATCGCGGCAAGCGAGGCGTTCTACACCACCGTACTGAATTGCGCCCTAAGTGCCCCCGGCGTGCTGCATTGCGGTCAGGCAATACTGCTGCTTGAGCAAGGCACTGCCCCGGCCGGCAACGCCCCGGCAGACCTTGCTGCCAGGGGACTACGCTATCTGACGTTGCAGGTATTTGACTGCGACGCAGCCTATAGCGCAGCACTGAGCAATGGCGCTGAGGGCGTACGCGAGCCGGTGACGCTGGGCACCACCGCGCGTATTGCGTTCATCCGCGATCCGGATGGCGTGTGGATTGAATTGTCAGAACGCGCATCGGTCACCGGCAAAGCGGTGACCCAATAGCGGAGATCAGCCGCACAGATAGGTGCCGGTACCCACCGCGATCAGCGTGCCGTCGTTGGAGTGCAACTCGGAGCGCACCACGCCGACCTTGTTGCCAGAGCGCAGTGGCACTGACGTGCAGACGAACTGCTCGCCGCGCCCTGGACGCAGGTAGTCGATGCGCAGATCAATGGTGCCGAGCTTCGACAGACGCATGGTGCGCTCCTCGATGCTCAGGTGAGCGTGTTTCTCAAAGGCACCGATCATTGCCATGGCACCGCCGCAGACATCAATCAGCGATGAAATCGCGCCGCCATGCAGGATGCCCTGGGTGTAGTTGCCAATCAGGTCCGGGCGCATGGCCAGGCTCATGGCGACACAATCGGGGCGGACTTCGTCAATCTCGATTCCGAGCAGACGGTTGTAGGGGATTCGGTTAAAGAAACCATGAACGGTCTTGATCAGATCGTCTGGCAGCAGAACGGGTGTGTCGTTGTGTGTGGACGTCATAAGGGCAGATTCGGTCATGCGTGGCTCCTGAAACAATTGCACACACCCTGCCCTAATTCACCGCACGGCACCAGACTCGCGCCGCGCTGCGTCCGGCATTTGGCGTTTTAGCCCTGTTCAGTGCCCAGCACACCCTGCACGGTGGGCAGCGCGTCGGCGTTAAACCACTTCAGCTTGTCGTGCAGCGATACCACTTCTCCAACAATCAACAGCGTTGGCGGCTTGATGCTCTCGCCGGCAATACGCTCAGGCATGTCGGCCAGGCTGCCGATCAGCACTTTCTGGTTGCTGGTGGTGCCTTGCTGAACCAGTGCGATGGGCGTCTGGGCGCTGCGGCCATGGGCAATCAGCTGGCTGCAGATATCCGGCAGGCCGACCAGCCCCATGTAGAACACCAGCGTCTGGCCAGTGGCTACCAGCTCACTCCAGGGCAAATTGGTGGTGCCGTCTTTCAGGTGACCAGTGACGAAACGCACCGATTGCGCATAGTCACGGTGGGTCAGCGGTATGCCGGCGTAGGCCGAACAGCCGTTGGCCGCGGTAATGCCCGGCACGACCTGAAATGGCACGCCATGGGCTGCCAGCTCCTCGATTTCCTCGCCGCCGCGGCCGAAGATGAACGGATCACCGCCCTTGAGGCGCAGCACGCGCTTGCCCTCCTTCGCCAGCCGCACCAGCAACTGATTGATCTCTTCCTGCGGCACAGCGTGATCGCTGCGCGCCTTGCCGACATAGATACGGTCGGCATCACGACGACACAGATCGATGATGGCCGGTGCTACCAGGCGGTCGTGCAATACCACGTCTGCCTGCTGCATTAGACGCAGGGCGCGGAAAGTCAGCAGGTCCGGGTCGCCCGGGCCGGCGCCAACCAGATAGACCTCACCGCGATACACCTTCCCCTGTTGGCCACTCAGCTCGGCTTCCAGCAGCTGCGCAGCCTCCTCGTCCCGCCCGGCGAACACGCGCTCGGCAACCTCGCCCTGGAAGATGTTTTCCCAGAATGCACGGCGCTGATTGATGGTCGGCAACGCCTCTTTTACCTGCTGGCGAAAGCGCTTGGCCAACTGGGCCAGTCGACCGTAGGCAGCGGGGAACAGGGTCTCGATTCGGGCGCGGGACAGACGCGCCAGAACCGGGGCATGACTGCCGCTGGACACCGCAATCAGCAGCGGTGAGCGATCCACAATCGCAGGAAAGATCACCGTGCACAGGTGCGGCGCGTCGACCGCGTTGACCGGGATCCGCAGCGCCTGTGCGTCGGCAGACACCTGGGCGTTAAGGGCTTCGTCGTCAGTTGCGGCGATCACCAGCACGGCATCGTCCAGATCCGAAGGCTGATAGCCGCCTTCACGTACCGAACCGGCGCTGGCCGCAATCAGCTCACGCAGCGCCGGTTCAATCTCGGGCGCTACCACATACAGGGCAGCGCCCGCTTCGCTGAGCAATCGTGCCTTGCGCAGGGCAATTTCGCCGCCGCCGACAACCAGCACACGGCGGCCGGTCAGATTATGAAACAGGGGCAGAAATTCCATGCTCGCGTCCTCGGCATACTTCATCGAAAGGCAAAGCGGGAGCCAATGGCTCCCGCTGCAGGTAGGGCTGCTTGTGTCGGCTTAGCCGATGCGCTCGACGCCGCCCATGTAGCTGCGCAGGGCCTGCGGCACTTCAATGCTGCCATCGGCCTGCTGGTAGTTTTCCAGTACCGCAACCAGGGTGCGGCCAACCGCCAGCCCGGAGCCGTTCAGGGTATGAACCAGCTCTGGCTTGCCGGTTTCCGGGTTGCGCCAACGCGCCTGCATGCGGCGTGCCTGGAAGTCACCGCAGTTGGAGCAGGAGGAAATCTCGCGGTACTTGCCCTGACTAGGCACCCACACTTCAAGATCGTAGGTCTGCTGCGCGCTGAAGCCCATGTCGCCGGTGCACAGCGCCATGGTGCGATACGGCAGCTCCAGACGCTTGAGTACGTCCTCAGCGTGTCCAGTGAGTTCTTCCAGCGCTGCTGCGGAAGCCTCCGGGCGAACGATCTGCACCATCTCGACCTTGTCGAACTGATGCTGACGAATCATGCCGCGCGTATCACGACCGGCGGAACCCGCCTCGCTGCGGAAGCACGGAGTGTGGGCGGTCAGTTTGATCGGCAGCTCCTCGGCGGCGACGATGCTCTGGCTGACGATATTGGTCAGCGACACCTCGGCGGTCGGGATCAAATACAGGTCACGCTGATCTTCACCGCGCTGAATCTTGAACAGGTCTTCTTCGAACTTTGGCAGCTGCCCGGTGCCCTGCAGCGCTTCGGCCTGTACCAGATACGGGGTGTACGCCTCCTCGTAGCCGTGCTCATTGACGTGCAGATCGAGCATGAACTGGGCCAGCGCACGGTGCAGACGGGCAATGGGGCCGCGCATCAATGCAAAGCGTGCACCGGACAGCTTGGCGGCGGTTTCGAAGTCCAGGTAGCCGTGCTGCTCGCCCAGAGCGACGTGGTCTTTGACCTCAAAGTCAAACTCACGCGGCGTACCCCAGCGGCGTACTTCGACGTTCTCATTTTCATCCTTGCCGACCGGTACAGTCTCTGCTGGCAGGTTCGGCATGCTCAGCAGCATGGCATCCAGTTCAACCTGAATGGTTTCCAGCTCCTGCTTGGCTTCGGCCAGTTCGTTGCCCATACGATCGACGTCGGCCAGCAGCGGCTGAATGTCTTCGCCGCGCGCCTTGGCCTGCCCGATCGACTTGGAGCGACTGTTGCGATCAGCCTGCAGACTTTCGGTGCGGGTCTGAACGTCCTTGCGGCGTGATTCCAGCGCTTCGAGCTGAGCGAGGTCGAGCTCAAAACCGCGGGTTGCCAGGCGCTCGGCGAGCAGTTGCGGTTGGGTACGAACGAGTTTTGCGTCAAGCATGGGTCATCATCTTCAACAGTTTCAGGTGGCAGCCGGTCAGCGCGCGAGCGACAGGCCGGCCCAGGTGGCGAGCAATCCAACGCACACGCTGAGCAGAATATAAGCCAGAGCCATCAGGCCTTCGCCGTTCTCCAGCATCCGCAGAGTGTCCAGAGAAAAGGTCGAGAACGTGGTAAAGGCGCCAAGAAACCCCACTACCAACGTTTGCCGCAGCACGGGGGACAGATCCGGGCGATCCAGCCAAAGGCCGTATAGTACACCGATAAGCAGGCATCCGAGCAGATTCACGATCAAGGTCGGCAGCGGAAAGAGCTTGGGCCAGTGCGTCACCGACCACTGCGCAACCGCGTAGCGCGCCACTGCACCGAACGAGCCGCCAAGCATGACGGCCAGATACAGCTTAATCATCCTTCCTCCGTTGCCTGCTGCTGGCGGCATCCAGTGCGCGCAGGTGCTGCAGTTTCTGGGCAATCTTCAGTTCAAGCCCGCGCGGAACCGGCTGGTAGTACTGCCTTGGCTCCAGATCCTCGGGAAAGTAATCCTCACCAGCGGCGTAGGCCTCGGGCTCATCGTGGGCGTAACGATAACCGTCGTTGTAGCCCAGTTCCTTCATCAGCTTGGTCGGCGCATTGCGCAGGTGCATCGGTACCTCCAGCGATCCTTGGCCGGCGACGTCGCGCATGGCGCTGTTGAAGGCGTTGTAGACCGCATTGCTCTTCGGCGCGCAGGCCAGATAGGTGATGGCTTGCGCGACCGCCAGCTCGCCTTCGGGGCTGCCGAGACGTTCCTGCACGTCCCACGCATTGAGGCACAGCGTCAAGGCGCGCGGGTCAGCATTACCGATGTCCTCGCTGGCCATGCGTACAACGCGGCGTGCAATATACAGGGGGTCGCAGCCGCCATCGAGCATGCGGGCGAACCAATACAGCGCCGCATCCGGATCAGAGCCACGCACCGATTTGTGCAACGCGGAGATCTGATCATAAAAAGCTTCACCGCCCTTGTCGAAACGACGGCGAGTGTCACTCAACAACTCACCCAGCAGTTCAGACTCGATCACGCCGCCCTGCTCGACCAGGTCTGCCGCGATTTCAAGCAGATTCAGCAGACGCCGTGCATCACCATCGGACGCGTCGAGCAACAGCTGACGCGCCTGTGGTGCAAGCTGCAGTTGCAGTACCCCGAGCCCGCGATCGGTGTCTGTCAGGGCGCGATCCAGCAGGCCGCTTAGCGCCTCTTCGTCCAGCCCTTTGAGGACGTAGACGCGAGCCCGCGACAGCAGGGCGTTGTTAAGCTCGAATGACGGGTTCTCGGTGGTCGCGCCGATAAACAGCAGCGTGCCGTCTTCCACATAGGGCAGAAAGGCGTCTTGCTGCGCCTTGTTGAAGCGGTGGACTTCGTCCACAAAGAGAATGGTACGACGGCCGTTAGCCGCGTAATTCTGCCGGGCAATATCGACTGCCTGGCGGATATCCTTAACCCCGGCAAGTACCGCAGACAGGGTCTCAAAGTGCGCATCACTGACGGTGGCAATGAGGCGCGCCAGCGTGGTCTTGCCCACGCCCGGCGGCCCCCAGAAAATCATCGAATGAAGAGCGCCCTGCTCCAACGCTGTTCGCAGCGGCCGCCCTGCACCAAGCAGGTGACCTTGCCCGGCGTATTCATCCAGGCTGCGCGGCCGCATACGCGCGGCCAGCGGCTCGCGAGGTGCCGGAGCTGCGAACAGTCCGCCGTTATTCACTGATGACGTCGACCCCGTCAGGCACCTCAAAACCGAACTGCGAGGCAGCAACCGGCTCGTTCAGGCTAACGTTCTGGAACAGGATGTTGGTGCGCTGGCCAATCGGATCGTTCAGCTGCATGTCGTTGATCAGGCCGTCGCGGAACGACAGACGCAGGGTCTCGAACATGGTGTCGTTGGCCTTGGGCGTAAGCACAAAGTCATCCACGCTGCCGCCTTGGGTCCAGCGGATGCTGAAGTTATCGGTGAGCGTGCTTACGTCGCCAGACAGCAGCAAGGCCGGGGTATGGGTCAAACGCTGGTCGAGCTTCTGAATGGTGACCTGCATCAGATCCGGGTCATACAGCCAGACCTGCTGACCATCAGAGATCAGCACCTGCTCAAGCGGCGGGTCAGTGTGCCAGCGAAACTTGCCCGGGCGCTGCAGGGTCACCTGGCCGGTAGTTTCCTGCAGGTTCGAGCCGTTAGAACTCAGGGTCATCTGCGAAAAATTGGCAGTCAGGGTATTCGCCGCGGAAAGCAGCTGATTCAAGCGCCCGGCTGCGGCATCCGGGGTCTCCTGCGCAATGGCGGGCGCTCCGATCAATGCCGCGCACAGCCCCAGCCAACGCCAGCCAGACAATAGGTTCAACATGGTAGTGCGTTTCTCCACTCAGTCGCGGATCGGCGGCGGTGCGATGACCTCGCGCGAGCCGTTGGTATTCATTGAGGTAACCACGCCGGCCATTTCCATGGCTTCGATCATGCGAGCGGCGCGGTTGTAGCCAATTTTGAGCTTGCGTTGTACCGCCGAAATGGACGCACGTCGGCTTTCGGTAACGAAGCGTACGGCTTCGTCATAAAGCGCGTCCTCTTCACTGTCATCTCCGCCGCCACCTTCGTAGCTTCCACTGGCCGCGGAATCGTCGGCGCCATCCAGGATGTCCTGGATGTAATCCGGCTCGCCCCGCTGTTTCCAGGCATCGACCAGACGGTGGACTTCATCATCCGAGACAAAGGCGCCATGCACCCGAACCGGCAGGCTGGTGCCCGGCGGCATATACAGCATGTCACCATGCCCCAGCAGCTGCTCTGCCCCACCCTGATCAAGGATGGTGCGTGAATCGATCTTGCTGGATACCTGGAAGGCCATGCGGGTCGGGATGTTTGCCTTGATCAGACCGGTGATGACGTCTACCGAGGGGCGCTGTGTGGCCAGAATCAGGTGAATACCGGCAGCACGCGCCTTTTGGGCAATACGCGCAATCAGCTCCTCGACCTTCTTGCCGACAATCATCATCATGTCGGCGAACTCGTCGATTACCACTACGATCACCGGCAGCGCTTCAAGTTCCGGCGGCAGATCGTCCATGCTTTCACGGCGATACAGCGGGTCGGTCAACGGCGCTCCGGCCTTGGCCGCATCCTTGACCTTACGATTGAAGCCCGCGAGGTTACGCACACCCATGGCCGCCATCAGCTTGTAGCGGCGCTCCATCTCGGCGACACACCAGCGCAGCGCGTTGGATGCCTCCTTCATGTCGGTAACGACTGGTGCCAGCAGGTGCGGGATACCCTCGTAGATCGACAGTTCCAGCATCTTCGGGTCAACCATGATCAGGCGCACCTCAGACGGTGTTGCCTTGAACAGGATGCTAAGCAGCATCGCATTCACACCCACCGACTTACCGGAACCTGTGGTACCCGCTACTAGCAGGTGCGGCATCTTGGCGAGGTCCGCCATCACCGGATGACCACCGATGTCGTGCCCCAGCGCCAGGGTAACCGGCGACTGGGCTTCGTCAAATTCGCGGGTTTCCAGCACCTCGGACAGACGCACGATCTCGCGATCTTCGTTGGGAATCTCGATACCGACGGTCGTTTTGCCCGGAATGACCTCGACTACGCGCACACTGATGACCGCCAGCGAGCGCGCGAGGTCTTTTGCGAGGTTGGAAATCTTGCTGACCTTCACACCCGGCGCCGGCTGGATCTCGAAACGCGTTATGACCGGCCCCGGCTGGACTTTTTCAACCTGCGCGTCGACACCGAAGTCCTTAAGCTTGATCTCCAGCAGGCGCGACATACCCTCAAGCGACTCAGCGGAAAAGCCCTTGGTCTTCTTGCTGGCCGGGTCGAGCAACGAAATCGGAGGCAGCGAATCCGGATCCGCGCTATCGGTAAACAGGCGCGTCTGCTTTTCTTTCTGGGTGCGCACGCTGGACTCAACCGGTTTGGTGTCGAGCGGGACGATCTCCGGCGGCGTGCGGTTTTCCTGCGATGCAACGTGTTTGGCCAGCGCCTCCTGACGTTGGGCGCGGGAGGCATCGGCACGGCGTTGCTCTTCAGCGCTGAACGACGGTTCCTGACGAGGGGCCGGTGCCCCGCGTGGCTCTCGGGCCGGAACAGGCGCCTTGGCCGCTTTAGGTGCTTCCGTGCGACGGCCGCGCCAACCAACCCAAGCACGCTTGAGCAGATCAAACAGGTCGAGCGTCAGGCGACCAGTGATATCCATCACCTTTAGCCAGGAAAGATTGGTGAACACCGTCAGGCCAAACAGAAACAACGTCAGATACAACAGCGTGCTGCCCTGCAGGTTCAGTACCGGACGGCTCAACCCGCTGAGCAACTCGCCAAGCACGCCACCTGCGCCGGCACCTTCAGGGAAGTGTGCACCGGGGGAGCCATGCAGGGCTGCCAGTGCAGTCCCGGCGAACAGCGTCAGCACAAAGCCAATCAGGCGCCATGAGAACAGCCAGCCGTTCCAGACGATAGGCTCGTGGCGACGCCGGAACATCTGATAGACCTTGACGGCGACGATCAGCGGGAACAGAAATGCGAGATAGCCAAGCGACAGCAATAGCACGTCTGCAATCCAGGCCCCCATGGCGCCGCCAGCATTCTGTACTGCTGCGCTGCCGCCGCTACGTGTCCAGCCCGGATCACTCGGATCGAACGTAAACAACGCCATGCACAGGTAAAGGCACAGCGCGATCATCGCCAGCAGGGCGCCTTCTCGCAGGCGCAGGGCCAGTTGCTCGCGCCATGGCATCGACATTCTCTGGGCTGCAGTATCCTTCAAAACGAAGCTTCCATTTGGATTCAGGCGGCCATTGTACGGCCTGACAAGACCGTTTTCACAACCGCGGAGCACATTACTCGGGTAGCAGACCATCCCTTAGGCTGGATGTTCCACTTGCCAGTCCTGCTTTATTCATTCAGGACAATAGCTTATAACCTGATTCTGATAAACCATTTGAATTACCGAACCGGCCACGGAGCACCTATGGCGCAACTGACCTGGCTAACAGGGCGCGACCTCTCCTTTCCGCCTGCCTCGCGGGCGATGAGCGAACCAAACGGGCTGTTGGCCGCGGGCGGTGATCTCTCCGTGGAGCGCCTGATCAATGCCTATCGGCACGGCATTTTCCCTTGGTACTCCCCGGGGCAACCTATTCTCTGGTGGTGCCCGGACCCACGAACAGTCGTGCGGCCAGCACATCTGCATGTGTCACGCAGCATGCGCAAAGTAATCCGCCAGAGCCGTATGCAAGTGACCTTTGATCGCGATTTTGCCGCGGTTATCAAGGCCTGCGCCGAACCGCGTCATTACGCTGATGGCACCTGGATTACTCCGGAAATGCAGGCCGCCTACATTGAGCTGCACCGTGCCGGCGTCGCCCACTCGGTCGAGGTTTGGCAGGACAACCAATTGGTAGGCGGGCTCTACGGCGTAGCGCTTGGCAAGGTGTTTTTTGGCGAATCAATGTTCAGCCGTGCGAGCAACGCGTCCAAACTGGGGTTTATCACGCTGGTTGAGCAGCTACAGCAGAGGGGTGTTGAGCTGATCGACTGTCAGATGCCAACGGACCACCTGTTCAGTCTGGGCGCCGAAAGCATGTCGCGCGACGCGTTCCTGCAGGCGCTGGCCGAGCTATGCCCGGAAAGCATACCGGGCGCTTGGCAATCAAGCGCGCTTTGAACCGCGTGAATACGCGCCGTATACTCGGGCGATTGCTGCCCGGGAAGACACCATGACCGACCTGTCGCAACTCAAGTTTTACGCCACGCACCCGCACCCCTGTAGTTACCTGCCGGAGGAGCGTGCGACCACCCTGTTTCTCGACCCGCAGCAACCGATCGATCTCGAGACCTATAGCCAGCTGTCCGAACTGGGTTTCCGGCGCAGCGGCGATCATTTGTATCGCCCACACTGCAAACAGTGCAGCGCCTGTATTCCGGCCCGCATTCCGGTCGATGCCTTTGCCCCCACCTCAGCACAAAAGCGCATTCTCAAACGCAACCGGGACCTGGAAGTAACCGAACTCAAACCCGAACTTACCGATGAGATCTACGCTCTGTACGAGCGTTATATTTGCGCGCGACACGCCGACGGCGATATGTACCCACCGAGCAAGGATCAGTTCGCGTCCTTCCTTGCCAAAGACTGGGGCTTTTGCCGCTTTTACGCGTTCCGGCACCAGAATCGCTTGCTCGCGATCGCCGTAACCGACCAGTTGAACAATGGCCTGTCTGCGGTCTACACCTTCTTTGACCCTGATGAGCCCCGCCGCAGCCTTGGGCGCTTCGCGATTCTCTGGCAGATAGAGGAGACGCTCCGGCAGGGGCTTGAGGCTGTGTATCTGGGGTACTGGATCAAAAACTGTCGCAAGATGAACTACAAGACCGAGTACCGCCCCCTCGAGATGCTGGTCAACCAACGCTGGATTCGGCTGACCTGAGCAGACATAAACGGTAAAAATTGCCAGTCAAACTTGGCTCATGTGCTGTTTTCAGGCACAATTGGCCACCTTTTTTGTGGGTAACCATCCAATCGCCCACCCAGAATCCACCCCGAGAGGTCGTTGCTTAATGGCAAAAGAAGACAGCATTGAAATGGAAGGCACCATCATCGACACCCTGCCGAACACCATGTTCCGCGTTGAACTGGAAAACGGCCATGTCGTGACTGCCCACATTTCAGGCAAGATGCGCAAGAACTACATCCGCATCCTGACTGGTGACAAGGTACGTGTTGAACTGACACCTTACGACCTGACCAAGGGTCGCATCACCTACCGCGCCCGCTGATACCGCTGTACCCCGCCGGGCACTCCCTCCCCGCCCGGCTGATCGCAACGCCACCCAGATTCCGTCTCACTCGAGCCATTCGGGTGCGCGTTGTTGCGCCTGCGACTCCCATCGGATTCAGACAATAAAAAACCCGCTCTTGCGAGCGGGTTTTCTGTACTACTGGCTTGCTTAGCGCGGCATGTACTTGCCAACTTCCAGCTTGCCGATCGCTGCACGGTGCACTTCGTCCGGACCGTCTGCCAGGCGCAGAGTACGCTGCATGGCGTACATGTGAGCCAGCGGGAAGTCGTCTGAAACACCCGCACCGCCATGCATCTGAATGGCGCGATCAATGACGTTCAGCGCAACGTTCGGAGCTACCACCTTGATCTGAGCGATTTCGCTCTTGGCGACCTTGTTGCCTACGGTATCCATCATGTACGCAGCGTTCAGAGTCAGCAGGCGGGCCTGATTGATCTCGATGCGCGATTGGGCGATCAGGTCGATGTTGCCACCCAGTTGAGCCAGGCGCTTGCCAAAGGCCTCACGCTCAACCGAGCGCTTGCACATCAGTTCGAGCGCACGCTCTGCCGCGCCGATGGAGCGCATGCAGTGGTGGATACGGCCCGGGCCAAGGCGGCCTTGAGCGATCTCGAAGCCGCGACCCTCGCCCAGCAGCACGTTGGAGTACGGAACGCGGACGTTTTCCAGCACAACTTCAGCGTGACCGTGCGGCGCGTCGTCATAGCCGAATACCGGCAGCGGACGAATTACCTTGACGCCAGGGGCATCCATCGGCACCAGAATCATGGAATGCTGCTGGTGACGCGGCGCATCGGGATTGGTCAGGCCCATGAAGATCATGATCTTGCAGCGCGGATCGCAAGCGCCGGAAGTCCACCATTTACGACCATTGATGACCCACTCGTCACCTTCGCGGCGCGCATTGGCTTGCATATTGGTAGCGTCAGAAGAAGCAACGCCCGGTTCGGTCATACCGAAGCAGGAGCGAATTTCGCCGGCCAGCAGCGGCTTGAGCCACTTTTCCTTGTGCTCTTCGGAACCGTAGCGAACGATGGTTTCCATATTGCCGGTGTCCGGCGCGCTGCAGTTGAAGGCTTCGGACGCCAGCCCGGAACGGCCCATCAGTTCGGCCAGGGGAGCGTATTCCAGGTTGGTCAGACCAGCACCCAGATCAGATTCCGGCAGGAACAGGTTCCACAGTCCAGCTGCGCGCGCCTTGACTTTCAGCTCCTCAACGATAGCGGTAGGCTGCCAGCGGTCGCCCTCTGCTACCTGCTGGTGAAAGATGGGTTCAGCCGGGAACACATGCTCCTGCATGAAGCTGTCTACGCGCTCGCGCAGCTCTTTAACCTTGGGGGAGTATCCGAAATCCATAGTGGTTGCCTTTGGTTGGTTTGGTATCGACGATCAAAATGCTAGATGACGCAAATGGATTTATCTAACCTATTTTTGCCGTGTATTAACATTCATAAGCGATATATACTTGGCCCTTCTGCTGAACTGCCTTGTCTCGACGTGAGTCATTTAACTAAAGGAAGTTGCGATGAACCTCAGTAAGGTCGACCTGAATCTGTTCATTGTCTTTGACGCGATCTATACCGAAGCCAACCTGACCCGGGCTGGCCAGATTGTCGGCATCACTCAACCAGCGGTAAGCAACGCCCTCGCCCGCCTGCGCGAAACCTTCAATGACCCGCTGTTCGTCCGCACGGCTCAGGGCATGGTGCCCACACCCATGGCGCAAAATATCATTACCCCGGTGCGCAACGCCTTGCAGTTGCTGCGGGTATCGGTGCAGGAAAGCCGCAGCTTTGTTCCCGAGCAGGCCACTAAAACCTATCGCATCAGCATGACCGACCTCACTGAGGCGGTGATTCTGCCGCACCTGGCGTCACGCATTCGTCGCTCGGCGCCGAACATCAATATCGACAGCTTCCTGATCAAGCGTCGCGAAACGACCAAAGAGCTGGCCGCCGGCCGCCTCGACTTCGCCATCGACGCGCCGCTGAATACCGACACCCAGGTTCGTCACGTCAAGCTGTTTGAAGATCGGCACGTGTGCGTCATGCGCAAAGGGCACCCCCTGGCCAAGAAGGACAAGATCACTCTCGACGACTATCTGGCGCAATCGCACATTCATATATCCAGCCGTCGCAACGGTCTTGGTCATGTTGACCTGGCGCTCGGCAAGATGGGTATCCAGCGCCGCGTCGTGATGCGCTCACAGCATTACCAGATGGCGCCACTGGTCCTGGAGTCAACCGACCTGATCATGACCGTGCACGAACGTTTCGCCCAACGTCACAATCTGCACTGGACCACGCTGCCGATTGAGGATGTGCCCGCCATTGAAACCCATCTGTTCTGGCATGAAAGCACTGACCAGGATCCGGCCAACCGCTGGATGCGTGAGCAGATTATTGAGCTTTCACAGAAGCTAACGCGCGAGCACCAGAAGCTGCGCGAGAGTGCCAATGCAACGGCAGCCGCAGGCTCCTGAGTCCACCTGCCGGAAAGTAAAAAGGCCTGCATTAGCAGGCCTTTTTACTTTAGGTTTTATTTATAACAAAA
Organism: Pseudomonadaceae bacterium; assembly: GCA_038114645.1. Classification (GTDB taxonomy): domain Bacteria; phylum Pseudomonadota; class Gammaproteobacteria; order Pseudomonadales; family Pseudomonadaceae; genus Halopseudomonas. Next base: position 156,118 of record JAYNRF010000005.1, read on the forward strand.
TGATTTAATTAATAAACTTTCATTACTCTACCAACGCCTCAGCCTCTGCACGTTCGGTTTCTAGGATCAACTGACGAGCCAGCACTCCCAGCGTCATCACCGCCTGTTCGGTGGCGCGGTTCCACGGAATGCCGCAGTTCAGGCGCAGACAATGGTTGAACTGATCCGAATTGCTGAACACCACACCTGGCGCAATACTGATGTCGTGCTCCATCGCGCGGTTGAACAGCGCAAGCGTATCTACCCCGCCCGGCAAGCTGACCCATAGAATGAAGCCGCCTTTGGGGCGCGTGATCTGCGTTCCTTCCGGGAAGTATTGCTGAACCGCCAGCTGAAACTGGCTGAGGTTCTTGCAGTACTCCTGCCGGATATGCCGCAGATGCCGGTCATAGCCACCATTCTCCAGGTACGCCGCGACAGCCATCTGACTGACGCTGCAGGCAGACAACGTGGTAAAGGTTTGCAGCTGCTCAATCGCCTCCTGATAGCGCCGTGTGACCAGCCAGCCGGTGCGCACCCCGGGTGAGATCGTCTTGGAAAAGCTGGAGCAGTAGATAACCGTATCCGAGCAATCAAACGCCTTGAGCGCCTTGGACTGGCCATGATCGAACATCAGCTCACCGTAGATGTCGTCCTCGATGATGGTCAGTTGACGTTGCGCCATCATCGACACCAGCTTGCGCTGCCGCGCCTCCGGCATGGTAGCCCCCATCGGATTGCCAGCCCTGGCAGTCAGCACCAGCGCCTTGATCGGCCATTTGTCGAGCGCGCGCTGCAATGCTTCCAGGCTGAGGCCACTGTCCGGGTCGGTAGGAATTTCGACCACTTTCAACTCGAGCAACTGGCACAGCTGAACCAGCCCGTAATAACTGGGTGACTCGGTCGCAATGAGGTCGCCAGGGCGCGTAACTGCGCGCAGCGCCAGTTGCAGCGCCTCAACGCAGCCATTGGTAATCACCACGTTTGCCGGATCTACCATTGCACCTGCATCGCGCATACGTATCGCCACCTGCCGCCGCAACGGCTCGTAACCCGGGCTGAAGGTATAGCTGAAGGCCTGCTGACTATGAAAGCGCGTTACCTTGCTCATCTGCTGGTGCAGTGCGCGTAGCGGCAAATACTCACTCGACGGTACCGCAGCGCCAAGCGGGATCACGCCCTCGCGCCGGGCCTGCGACAGAATCTCGGTGATGATGCTGCTGCGGGTTACCGCGTAAGGCGCTTCAACCTTGGCAATTTGCGGCGTCGGCGCGGTCAGCGCCGGGGTTTGATGGACGTAATACCCGGACTGCGGACGAGCGTGAATCAGACCCTGATCTTCCAGCGTGGCGTAGGCCTGCAGCACCGTTGCGTGACTGACACCCTTTTGCGTGCTCAGCTTGCGCACGGAGGGTACGCGCTCGCCCGGACGATATACGCCTTTCTGAATGTCTTCCGCCAGCTGTCGTGCAATTTTCTGGTAAAGCAGACTGGTCATGCTGGCATCCTCCGGCGGGCGTTGACTGGAGCCAAAGACTAACCCGTGCGACTGCACCCGTAACAGCTACAGATACACCACAGTTGACCAGTACAGATTAGCAGAATCCCATCTGTACAGATTGCACACAGCCCTACTCGGTGACTGGGACCTCAGCGGTCTCAGCGGCTGGCTGAAACGGTGCAGCCCAGAGTTGACGATACTTGTCCAGCAGGCGACTGGCTTCGTTTCGCTGCGCCAACGCCTGCATACCAAGCGCAAGCGCGGAACGCAGCGCAGGCGAGTTACACACCGAGTTGTGGGAAATGGCCAGGTAGAGCGGCGCATTAATAAAGGAACCTTCGAGCGTATCCAGCTGCGCGTCTACCCCCAGCTGCTGCGCCAAAGCTTGTCCCTGATAACGCTCCAGCACTACGTAATCGAGTTGGCCCGCGAGCAATTTGCGCAGCGCCGCCTCCCCCGTATTCATGCGCTGCAGCTGCAGGTGATCGGCAGCATAGGTATCAAACGACAGACCAAAGCGGCTGCCTTGCTGCGCCGCGCCGCGCTTGCCCTGCAAATCCTGCCAGCCACTGTAGGGGAACGCAGCACCACGGCGGACAAAGAAGACGCTGGGCACATCCATGATTGCCGGGTACACAAAGTCGAGCGATTTCAGGCGCTCGCGACTCAAAAACAGCCCTGCCATCACATCAACCTGCCCCGCCTCGACCGCCTCAAGCGCCTTCGCACGGGACCCTAGGTCCAGTAAATCGACCGTTATCCCGGAGTCCTTCAGTGCCAGCTGAAGCATCTCGACGGCCACACCAGTCAGCTTTTGATCGCCTTCGGCTGCCCAGATAAGCGGCGGATAATCCGGGTTGCCGGTGACAACGATACGCTCGCAGCTGTTCTCTACCGCAGCTTGGGCAAAACCGGACACCAGGACGGCAGCCAGACCGCAGGCGTGCACCGCCGACGACAGACCGTTAATACGCGAAACAGCAGACTTGAACATATCCATCCTTTGCACTGGAGACGGTAATACCAAAGCGGAGACCAGCAAGTGCGCGCGTGAGTTCAGCGCTCAGGCAGCAACGCCACTGTGGAAGCGAAAGTCTGCATCATCAGCGAAAATAGCCTCGCGCTCAACGTCGGCAAAGCGGGCAACGTGCTCATCAATAGGGCCGTCGGCGTAGGCTTTGGCCAGACGCAAATAATCCTGATAATGGCGCGCTTCGGACTTGAGCAGCGAGCGGTAGAACTCACCCAACTCCTCATCCAGATGCGGTGCCAGCTTGGCAAAGCGCTCGCACGAACGCGCCTCGATGAACGCCCCCACAATCAGTGTATCGACCAGGCGACCGGGTTCGGTGGTGCGCACATGCTGGCGCAGCCGCTGTGCATACTGACTGGCCGATAGCCCCCGGTACGAGATACCCCGCTTCAGCATGATGGCGGTAACCTGCTCGAAGTGCCGCAACTCCTCACGCGCAAGGCGCGACATTTTTTGCAGCAGGTCAGGCTTGTCCACATAGCGAAACATCAGCATCAACGCCGTCGAAGCCGCCTTTTTCTCACAGTTAGCGTGGTCAATCAGCAGCTCTTCCGGGTGAGCCAGCGCCTGTTCAATCCAGGCATCGGGGGTTCTGCAGGGCAGAAAGGCAAGGAGTTCTTCGGGCAGCATGGCGTCCGTCATAAGTCAATTCGACACGCCGTGCAGTATACCCGCTGCGCGATGCCATCAGCAGCTCGAATAGACCTGGATCAACACAATGTGGGTAAAAACGAACTACATTGAATTCAACGGTCACACACGTTGAAAAATGAAGACAGGGAGAACAGCATGCAAGCCGTCAAACGCATTCTAGTGGTTATCGACCCGACCCAGCAGGAGCAGGTAGCACTCACCCGCGCCAGCCTCATCGCGGGCTTTATCGAATGCGAACTACACCTTCTGGTTTGTGAAGATCGACAGGATTGCAGCGACCTGCTGGCACGCCTGCGTGTGGAGCAGGATGCCAAAGGCATCCGCTGCAGCGTAACCCAGGATTGGCACAGCAATATCACCGACACCATCTGCCGCGCGGTTACCCGAGAAGGCTGCGATCTGGTTGTCAAACAACACCGCCCGGACAATCCGCTGCGCAAGGCGCTGCTCACGCCCGACGACTGGAAGCTGCTGCGCTACTGCCCGGCACCGGTGCTGATGGTCAAAAACGGCAACAGCTGGATGAACACCAGCATCCTGGCCGCCGTCGACGTGGGCAACCATGATGATCAGCATCATGTGCTGCACGACACCATTGTCAGCCACGCGGCAGATATCGCCGAGATGGTCGGTGGTCAACTGCATCTGGTCAGCGCCCACCCGGCGCCGATGCTGTCCTCGGCCGATCCGGATTTCCAGCTGAAAGAGCGTATCGCGGCCGACTACCACGAGAAGTCCACCCAATACACCCAGCAATACGACATTGATGCTGCACATCTGCACATTGATGAAGGCCCTGCTGACATGCTTGTGCCGCAGGTCGCCAGCAAGGTAGGTGCGAGCGTGACGGTAATCGGCACCGTTGCACGCAAAGGGCTGGCAGGCGCACTGATCGGCAACACGGCAGAAGTCGTACTCGACCAGCTCGACTGCGACGTACTGGTGCTCAAGCCGGAAGATACCTTGGCACATCTTGAGTCACTGCTGGAGAAGTAATCCAGGGAGCCAACCTACTCGGCCGGCGGAATCCGTCGGTCGTAGTAGGCTTGGGACAGCGCAAAGAAAACCGTGTCGACATCGTCCCGCAACTGCCGCGTCGACATCTGCGCCCACGGACCTCGCAGCCGCAGACCTGCGACCTCCACCGACTCATCGCCCAACCTCCCGAGCAGCCGCAGAACCTTCATGCTCAGCGGCATCGCGCTGTCGACAGAGACCGCGAAACGCTCCAGCGCCTGATTCAGGGCGACCGATGACACCAGCTCGACCCGTGCGCAAATAACCTGCTCGAGCAACTGCTCCAGACGCTGCCACACCGCTGCCCGCGCGCTACTGTCGTAGCGGTTCCAGTCGACAATTTCATGGCTGAATCGCTTGCAGCCGCGACAAACCTGGTCCCCATAGACTGTGGAACACAGGCCCACACAGGGCGTTTTACTGGAATAGGCTGGCTGATCGGCCATACTGACAACCCGCTGACACATGGAAGGCGCATGATAAACGAGGCGCCGCAGCCGGCCTAGCCAACTGCCTCAGCCAGGATACAACCGCGTAGCAACTTAACTTTGCGCGTTGCATCCTGTAGAATCGGCCCGCCGTTAGGGCTGTGTTTCAGGCGTTTGCCCGCAACCCGTTACGTATCTGCCACCAGTTACCCAGGTTGCCCCCCACCAGATCGGGCAGACGTCTGTAACAGTCTTATTGTCGGCACACTTTAGGGAAGCACTGAATAACTCCCTTGCCCAAGATGCTTATTCAGTGCTTCCCGGGGTCCGAGAGGATGACAGTTCCACTACGGTGGAACAGACTGATGAGGGTAATAACTGTGCTTGAAGCCTATCGCAAACACGTTGAAGAGCGCGCCGCTCAGGGCGTCGTGCCCCAGCCGCTGAACGCCGAACAAACCGCAGGTCTGGTTGATCTGCTGAAAAACCCGCCGGCAGGTGAAGAAGCGTTTCTGCTCGACCTGCTGACCAATCGCGTCCCGCCGGGCGTTGACGAAGCCGCCTACGTCAAGGCCGGTTTCCTCTCCGCTATCGCCAAGGGCGAAGCCACCTCCCCGCTGCTGAGCAAAGAGCGTGCAGTAGAGCTGCTGGGCACCATGCAGGGCGGTTACAACATCGCTACTCTGGTTGAGCTGCTGGACGACGCTGCACTGGCCGCTACCGCCGCCGAGCAACTGAAGCACACCCTGCTGATGTTCGATGCGTTCCACGACGTCGCCGAAAAAGCCAAGGCGGGCAACGCCCACGCCAAGGCTGTGATGCAGTCCTGGGCTGATGGCGAGTGGTTCGTCAACAAGCCGGCTGTTGCTGAAAAGATTTCCCTGACCGTATTCAAGGTCCCTGGTGAAACCAACACCGACGACCTGTCCCCGGCTCCTGATGCATGGTCCCGTCCGGACATCCCCCTGCACGCTCTGGCCATGCTGAAAATGGCCCGCGATGGCATCGAGCCGTCCGAGCAGGGCGTTGTTGGCCCGCTGAAGCAGATCGAAGAAGCCAACGCTAAAGGCTTCCCGGTTGCTTACGTTGGTGACGTTGTCGGTACCGGTTCCTCCCGTAAGTCTGCTACCAACTCCGTTCTGTGGTTCTTCGGCGACGACATCCCGTATGTTCCGAACAAGCGTGGCGGCGGCTTCTGCTTTGGCACCAAGATCGCTCCTATCTTCTACAACACCATGGAAGATGCTGGCGCTCTGCCGATCGAATTCGATTGCACCAACCTGAACATGGGCGACGTCATCGACGTTTACCCGTACGAAGGCAAAGTCTGCAAGCACGGCACTGACGACGTCATCACCACCTTCGAACTGAAGACTCAGGTGCTGCTGGACGAAGTACGCGCTGGCGGCCGTATTCCGCTGATCATTGGCCGTGGTCTGACCGAGAAGGCCCGTGCTGAACTGGGCCTGGGTGCTTCCGACCTGTTCCGTAAACCTGACCAGCCGGCTGACACTGGCAAGGGTTACACCCTGGCACAGAAGATGGTCGGTAAGGCCTGTGGCGTTGAAGGCATTCGCCCCGGCACCTACTGCGAGCCGAAGATGACCACTGTCGGTTCCCAGGACACCACTGGCCCGATGACCCGTGACGAGCTGAAAGACCTGGCGTGCCTGGGCTTCTCTGCTGATCTGGTTATGCAGTCCTTCTGTCACACCGCGGCGTATCCGAAGCCGATCGACGTGACCACTCACCACACCCTGCCCGACTTCATCCACAACCGTGGTGGTGTTGCGCTGCGTCCGGGTGACGGCATCATCCACAGCTGGCTGAACCGCATGCTGCTGCCTGATACCGTTGGTACCGGTGGTGACTCTCACACCCGTTTCCCGATGGGCATATCCTTCCCGGCCGGTTCCGGCCTGGTAGCCTTCGCAGCAGCCACCGGCGTCATGCCGCTGGACATGCCGGAATCCGTTCTGGTTCGCTTCAAGGGCAAGATGCAGCCTGGTATCACCCTGCGTGACCTGGTTCATGCCATCCCCTACTACGCCATTCAGCAAGGCCTGCTGACTGTCGAGAAGAAGGGCAAGAAGAACATCTTCTCCGGCCGTATTCTCGAAATCGAAGGCCTGGATCACCTGACTGCCGAGCAAGCGTTCGAGCTGTCCGATGCGTCTGCCGAGCGTTCCGCTGCCGGCTGTACCATCAAGCTGAGCGAAGAGTCTGTTGCCGAGTACCTGAAGTCCAACATCGTCCTGCTGCGCTGGATGATCGCCAACGGCTACCAGGATCCGCGCACTCTGGAGCGTCGCGCCAAGGCAATGGAAGAGTGGCTGGCCAACCCGAGCCTGATGGCTGCCGATGCTGACGCCGAGTACGCCGCCGTGATCGAAATCGATCTGGCCGACGTCAAGGAGCCGGTACTGTGTGCACCAAACGACCCGGACGACGCTCGCCTGCTGTCGGATGTTGCCGGTCAGAAAATCGACGAAGTCTTCATCGGTTCCTGCATGACCAACATCGGTCACTTCCGCGCTGCCGGTAAGCTGCTCGAGAAGAACAAGGGCGCTATCCCGACCCGTCTGTGGCTGGCTCCGCCGACCAAGATGGACCAGTACCAGCTGACCGAAGAAGGCTACTACGGCATCTACGGCAAGGCTGGTGCGCGCATGGAAATGCCGGGCTGCTCCCTGTGCATGGGTAACCAGGCACGTGTTGCTGCCAAGTCGACCGTTGTCTCCACCTCCACACGGAACTTCCCGAACCGTCTGGGTGATGGCGCTGACGTCTTCCTGGCTTCCGCCGAGCTGGCCTCGGTAGCGTCCATCCTGGGCAAGCTGCCGACCGTTGACGAGTACATGGAATACGCCGCGCAGATCGACAGCATGGCTGCCGACGTATACCGTTACATGAACTTCAACGAAATCGAGTCCTACCAGAAAGCCGCTGCGTCCATCCCGGTCGCACAGCTCTGATAGCTGAGTCGTAAAAAGAACCCCGCTTTATGCGGGGTTTTTTTTGCGTTTAACCTAGGCCAAAAGCGACTCGCCTAGACGATAGGCCGCCTCTGTGACTACCTCCACGGGTTCAGCATAACCACCGGCCATCCAGCGCAGGGCAATGTGAATGGTGCCGCCGAGCATTCCGGCCTGCAGCCAGGGGTCGAGCTGCTCACCCGGACGTGCCAGCACGCGGGTGATGGTCTCGCTGGTCACCTGCAGGGTCTGATCGATGGCCCTGTCCACCTCGGGGCTGATCCCGCGAATCTCGACCAGCAGCAGTCTGGCGACCACCGGTTGCTCCTTGAGGATATTGAAGTAGGAGTGAAGCATCGCCTTGAACCGCGCAAGTCGATCCGAGCCCGCCGCCTCCCCTGCTGCCTTGTTGGCAATACGCAGCCAGGCGGCTGTCTGCTGATAACAGGCGATCAGCAATTCGTCGCTGTGCCCGAAAGACTCATAGAAGTAGCGCTGAGTCAGCCCGGCCGCATCGCAAACCTGCTTGACGCCCGAATGCCGGTAACCGTGGGTTCCATAGACTTCAATGGCGGCATCTATAAGGCGTTGCCGACGTTCTGCTCGACGCTCCTGCGGGGTCGTTCCTCGATAGCGTCGGACACGGGTAGCTGTATTCATTTGATCAATTCTGACAACCAATATTGCCAAAAGCATATATGACAATCTAAATTGTCACCACAACCCAGACGATATAGGGATGGTCGTGATGACACAACAACAACAAGCATTTGAACCAACACCACTCGATGTACTGATCATTGGCGCAGGTCTTTCAGGTATTGGAGCGGCGAGAGAGCTGAGCAAGCAGTGCCCGGACAAGCGCTATCTGATCCTGGAAACGCGTAACGCTATCGGCGGCACCTGGGATCTGTTCCGTTATCCCGGTATCCGCTCGGATTCAGACATGTACACCCTGAGCTACAGCTACAAGCCCTGGGTAAATCGCAACGCCATTGCCAGTGGCCCGGATATCAAGAACTACATCACCGACATCGCCGAAGAGTCCGGCGCGATCAACAACATCCGCTTTCGCCATCGTGTAACGGCAGTCAGTTGGTGTAGCAAGCAGGCAATTTGGACGGTCACCGCCATCGCCACCGATGAGCAGGGCAATGAACACGAGAAGCAGTTCAAGACCCGCTTCATTTCTTCCTGCTCCGGCTATTACAGCTACGATGAGGCTTACCGGCCGACCTTCCCTGAAGAAGACACCTTTTCGGGGCAGATCATTCACCCGCAATTCTGGCCCGAAGGGTTGGACTACAGCGGCAAGCGCGTTGTGGTGATCGGAAGCGGCGCAACTGCTGTGACCGTGGTGCCGGCCATGGCTGAAAAAGCTGCGCATGTAACCATGCTGCAGCGCTCGCCGAGCTATGTGGTGACACGCCCGCAGCACGACGTACTGGCAAAATCCCTGCAGAAGTGGCTGCCGCTGTCCTTGGCGCACAATCTGACCCGTTGGAAAACCGTGCTGGTCAGCCTGTTCTTCTTTCGGATCGCTCGCGAAAAGCCCCAGCAGTTCAAGGAGCGTGTGCTGAGCATGGTCAGAACGCAGGTGGGTGCGAACGTCGACATGAAGCACTTCACTCCGACTTATAACCCTTGGGATCAGCGGGTCTGCGCGGTCCCGGACGGTGACCTCTTTCACTCATTGCGCAATGGCAGCGCCTCGGTGGTGACCGATACCATCGAGCGCTTCACCGAAAAGGGCATCCTGCTCAGCTCTGGCGAAGAGCTTGAAACAGACATCATCGTGACAGCGACCGGGCTGAAGCTGAACGCCCTGGGGGATGTAGCCCTGACCGTCGATGGGGAGCGACGCCCCTTCGGCGACTGCATGTCTTACAAGGGCATGATGCTGAGCGACATCCCGAACCTGATCGTTACCTTCGGCTACACTAACGCCTCGTGGACGCTCAAGGCCGAACTGACCTCCAAGTACACCTGCCGCCTGCTGCGCTACATGGATCGCAAGGGTTACCGCGTCGCCATGGCGCGCCGCGATCCGTCGGTCAATAAGATGCCCTTCCTGGACTTCAGCTCAGGTTATGTTCAAAGGGCAGACGGCATGCTGCCGCAACAAGGCGACAAAGCACCCTGGCAGGTGCATCAGAATTATCTGAAGGACAAACTCAACATTCAGTACAGTCGTGTCGACGACGGTGTTGTTCAATTCCAATAACAAAAGGACTCATCAAGTATGCAAGTCAACGATTGTGTCGCTGTATTGACCGGTGCCGGCAGCGGCATTGGTCGCGCGCTCGCCTTGGCGCTGGCACAACAGGGCTGTCATCTGGCGCTGGCGGACGTTAACGCCAGTGCGCTGACAGAAACCGCGGAGCAAGCCAGAGCCAGCGGTGTGCGGGTCAGTGAGCATGTTATCGATCTTGCTCAGCGCGACCAGATTGCCGCCCTCCCCGATCAGGTGCTCGCCACCCACGGCCAGGTCGACATTCTGATCAATAACGCTGGCGTCGCCCTGGGCGGCACCTTCGAGCAAGTCAGTACCGAAAATTTCGACTGGTTGATGGCAATCAACTTTGATGCCGTGGTCTGCATGTGTCGGGCCTTTCTACCGTCGCTGAAACAGCGCCCAGCTGCGCGCATCGTCAACGTATCCAGCCTGTTTGGTCTGGTAACACCGGCGACGCAAACGGCCTATTGTGCAAGCAAGTTCGCCGTCCGCGGATTCTCCAATGCCCTGCGTCTGGAGTTGCTGAATACTCCGGTTGGCGTGACAGTGGTTCACCCCGGGGGCGTTGCCACGGCGATTGCCACTAGTGCACGCTCACCTGAAGGCGTGTCCGACGCAGAAAAACAGAAGCGACTGGCACGTTCGCGCAAGCTGCTGCGAATGCCACCGCCACGCGCTGCGCAGATTATTCTCAACGGTATCGTCAAGGACAAGGCCCGGGTGCTGGTCGGCAACGACGCGCGCCTGATGTCGTGGTTCGAGCGCCTGATGCCGGTCAACTATTGGCGACTGATTCCGACCATCGCGAAATATCAGGACTGAGTGGGCTACTGCATAAGGACATTATCGTGAGCTATCTGTTCAGCACATTGCTGGTCATCCTGCTGCTGGGGTTGGCAGGTCTGTATCTTTACACGCTGTTTATTGCCAAGCGGGTCGAGCTGGCAATGCCGCCCGAGGGACGATTCATTACGGTTATGGGCAATCGCATTCACTACATCGAGCAAGGCAGTGGCCCCGACACTATCCTGCTGATTCACGGCCTTACCGGCGTTGCCCAGCACTTTGGGTACGGCGTCATTGACGAGCTGGCAAAAAACCACCGCGTAGTCGCTATTGATCGTCCGGGCAGCGGCTATTCGGTTCGCCCGGATGCCTCATCGGCGTCACTCGCGGTGCAGGCCGACGTGGTTGCTGGCGTCATCGACGCCCTGAATATGGGTAAGCCGCTGCTGGTTGGCCACTCTCTGGGCGGCGCCGTTTCCCTGGCCACGGCCCTGCGCCATCCAGACAAGGTCCGTGGACTGGCGCTTATCGCGCCCCTAATCCACATGCCTGTGCAGGTGTCCAAGGTATTCTCTGCGCTGTCCATTCGCCAAGGCTGGCTGCGCAAGCTGATCGGCTGGACGCTAGCGGTGCCGCTGTCCATTCGCAAGCGTGAGCAGGTGCTAGACGAGGTCTTCGGCCCGGAACGTCCACCGCAGGACTTTGCTGTGCGCGGTGGCGGCATGCTGGGCCTTCGCCCGCGTCATTTCATTGCAGCATCACGTGACCTGACCGCGCTGGATGCGGTCATGCCTGCCATGCAGTCGCGCTACGATGATTTGGTACTGCCAATTGGCGTGCTGTATGGGCGTGAAGACCGCATCCTTGATCCAGAGGAACAGGCGCAGCCTCTGGTGCAACGGCTGAAGAACGTTGACCTGACGTTGATCGAAGGCGGCCATATGCTGCCGATCACTCAGCCGGAGTCCTGCCTCGCCTTCATTCGAGAGCGCCTGCAGGCCTCGTCAGAGGCCGCATGAAGCGGTTGGCGAGTGTGATCAAGATCACGCTCGCCAATTCGCCAGCGAACCTTTGACGTCACTCCTCTGTCGCAAGCGGTGTATTTGGTAAACACATGCATGTGCAAGGAGTAATCACATGAAGCAGTGGAAATTGATTCCTTTCGCCCTTATTGGCCTGTTTGCCCTGTCCGCCTGCGGCAACGACTATCTAGTCCGCACCAGCGACGGCCAGATAATGGAAGCTGAAGACAAACCACAGATTGACGAAGACACCGGCATGATCGAATTTGAGGACGCGACTGATCGCGACCGCCAAATGAAGCAAGAAAACGTCGAAGAAATCATCGAGCGTTGAGCTGCGTCGGGGCTGTCTTACGCGGCCCCTCGCCTTCCCCTCCCTGCCGGCCAGCCCAGTGTTTCAACCCCTCAATTGAACAGCCCACGTGGCACGCCCCACCCCGGGCGGACCGCCACCCTGTACGCAGTCTGTCGGCTAGTCTGTCTCGACCACGCTACGAAGGTGGCGAGCGCGATGGCTCGGCGATAAGATACGCGGTTTCTAACGATAGGCAGTTACTGCCACCGCTCTCCGTGAGGTTCCTGATGTCCACCCCGTCCAACGCCCCCAAAGTTGGCTTTGTTTCACTCGGCTGCCCGAAGGCATTGGTCGATTCCGAGCGCATCCTGACTCAACTGCGCACCGAAGGTTATCAGGTGGTACCCACCTACGAAGACGCCGATGTGGTGGTGGTCAACACCTGTGGATTTATCGATACCGCGAAAGCTGAATCGCTGGACGCCATTGGCGAAGCCATCGCCGAGAACGGTCGGGTTATCGTTACTGGCTGCATGGGCGTTGAAGAAAGCGCGATCCGTGACGTGCACCCCAGCGTGCTCGCGGTGACCGGGCCGCAACAGTACGAGCAGGTGGTCAACGCAGTACACGAAGTTGTGCCGCCGAAGCAGGACCACAATCCGCTGATCGATCTGGTTCCGCCGCAGGGCGTCAAACTGACCCCGCGCCATTACGCCTACCTGAAGATTTCCGAAGGCTGCAACCACAGCTGCAGCTTTTGCATCATCCCGTCCATGCGCGGCAAACTGGTCAGCCGCCCGGTCGGCGAGGTGCTAAGCGAGGCTGAGCGTCTGGCCAAGGCTGGCGTGAAGGAAGTGCTGGTTATCTCGCAAGACACCAGCGCCTACGGCGTTGATATCAAGTACCGCACCGGCTTCTGGAACGGCCGCCCGGTCAAATCGCGCATGACCGAGATGTGTGAAGCCTTGAGCGAGCTGGGTATCTGGGTACGCCTGCATTACGTTTACCCCTACCCTCACGTCGACGAGCTGATTCCGCTGATGGCCGAGGGCAAGATCCTGCCGTATCTGGATATCCCGTTCCAGCACGCCAGCCCGAAAGTACTCAAGGCCATGAAACGCCCAGCGTTTGAAGACAAGACGCTGGCCCGTATCAAGCAATGGCGTGAAATCTGCCCCGAGCTGACCATCCGCTCGACCTTTATCGTCGGTTTCCCGGGCGAAACCGAGGAAGACTTCCAGTACCTGCTCGACTGGCTGACCGAAGCCCAGCTCGACCGTGTTGGCTGTTTCAAGTACTCGCCGGTTGAAGGTGCGCCTGCCAACGATCTGGGCCTTGAGCCGATTCCGGAAGACATCCAGCAGGACCGTTGGGAGCGCTTCATGGCCCACCAGCAGGCGATTTCGACTGCACGCCTGCAGCAGAAAATCGGCAAGACCATTCAGGTCATCATCGACGAAGTGGACGAAGAAGGCCCGATCGGTCGCTCCATGGCCGATGCGCCCGAAATCGACGGCAACGTCTATCTGGACACCGACGAAGATCTGCAGCCGGGCGACATCGTCAGCGTGGTCGTGACCGACGCCGACGAATACGACCTCTGGGCACAGCTCGCCTGACCCGTCGCGGCAGCCGGTCACCATGCGCCTGCAGGTGACCGGCTCGCTATCTTTCATCTTCTCGCCGACACGGAGGCAGCCGTGAGCACAACGCCGGGCAAGCTTGGATTTAATGCGACCTGGGCAATGGCAGTCGGCGGTATGATTGGCGGCGGTATTTTTTCCACTCTCGGTGTTGTTGTCGGTATCGCCGGCTCACTGGCCTGGCTCAGTTTTGTCGCGGCCGGGTTGATTGCTCTAGCGGCGGGCTACAGCTACGTCAAGCTGGCGGCGCACTACAATCGCGGCGGCGGTGCCTTTACCTTTCTGCTCGCAGTTAATCAACGCAACTTCGCAGGCACGCTCGCCTGGGTACTGATCGTTGGCTATGTGCTGACCAATGCCGTGTACGCTGTCACCTTCGGTGAATATCTCGGACACGTGATTGGTCTTGGCCCTTGGGTCCCAAGGGTTACCGGAATAGCGATTATCGCGGTGTTTATCCTGCTCAACCTGCGTGGCGTTGGCGAAGCTGGCGGGGTCGAGATTGTACTGGTCTGGTTCAAGATCATTGCGTTGACGGGGTTGGCCAGCTGGGGCCTGCTGCACTGGAACCCTCCTGCTCTCTCAGGGCTTACCGAGCGCGAGCATTATTGCCGCGTTGTTTGGCGCTGCTTCGGTCTTCATGGCCTACGAAGGTTTTCAGCTACTGACCTACGACTATGAAGACATTGAGAACCCGCAACGCACACTGCCGCTCGCTGTGCTTTCGGCGATAGTGGTGGTGATACTGGTCTACGTCATCGTCGCGGTTGGCACCACGATGCTGATCGGTGCCGATCAGGTCATCGCCCACAAGGAGGTTGCCCTGGCAATTGCCGGCGAACAGGCATTCGGCACGAGCGGTCTGGTTCTGGTGACTATCGCCGCAGCGTTTTCTACCGGTTCGGCCATCAACGCGACCCTGTTTGCTACTGCACGGCTTACCCATCGTGTGGCGGTCGATGGCGAGTTACCTGCAACGCTGGATCATCACAACCGTCGCGGGGTCCCTGATCGGGCGGTGATTGGATTGGGCCTTGTCGCCGCAGCACTCGTGGCAACGGGCTCGCTTATCGCACTGGTTGAGGCCGCCAGCCTGACATTCCTGTTCACCTTTACGGTGGTCTGCGCCCTGGCATTTCGTCTTGATGCGGGACACCGAACAATCACCGGGTTTGGCGCACTGGCGGGGGCACTTGCCTGCATCGCGCTGGTCGTGCAGCTACTGCAAAACGACCCGCTGGCGCTGATGTTCCTCGGCGTGCTGGTACTGGTCGCCCTGTTTGGGCGACCACCGCTATTACGCTGGCTGGCAAGACAGCAGCGCTAGTCTATTACCCCAGTAGCGCCCGGTGCTGGTAAAGCTGCTGCCAATGCGCACCTGCTTTGCTGCTGACTTCGGTATCGAAGTAGTGCCGCACACGCCGCCGGTCTTGCGGGTTGTCCTTGAGCGCGGCGCCAATGATGAAGTGCAGCAGGTCCTCGGCAGCCATTTCGCCACCGCGGTAATACCACGCATAGACCATCAGCGCATGCGCAACAGCGACCGCTTCAGCGGTCGACATGACCGCTGCTGCCAGGCGGTCGGTACTCCTGCCTGTCAGCGTCTGGCCATTTCGCAACTCATGGAAGATGGTCACCAGCATCTCCAGCATCGCCGGATCAGGAGCCATATCGACGCCAGATTGCCGCGCGAGCATGCGCGCCTCGCGCTGCACAATATCCAGCTCGGCGGTCAGATCGTCGATGGGCTCGATGGTTTCAAAGTTCAATCGCCGCTTGAGTGCTGCGCTCATATCAAACAACCCGCGATCGAGCGAGTTCGAGGTGGCTATGACGTTGAACCCTTCGCGCGCGTACACCACACCGTCATCGCCCTGCAGCTCCGGAATCTGCAGCTGACGTTCGGAGAGAATCGACAGCAGCGCATCCTGTACCAGTTGCGGACAGCGGGCCAGCTCCTCAAACCGCACCAGCTTGCCCTGCTCCATCCCGATGAATAACGGCCCGGGAATCAACGCCTCGCGGCATGGGCCGAGGCGTTCCAGTTCGCTGCTATTCCAGTCATAGATCAGCTGCTTGTAGTGCGAAATGGTGCCGCCCTGAATCGTCAGTCGAGACTGCCCGGATACGCCACAGGCAATCAGTTCCGAAAGCCAGGACTTGGCGGTGCCTGGCTCGCCGATCAGCATGGCGCCGCGGTTGGTCGCGAGTGAAACGATCACCCGGCTGACCAGCTCCCGCGGTGCAACAAATTTGCGTTCAATTCCCAGCGCCTCATTGCCGAGCACAAAATGCTCAATCGCTGTGGGTGAAAGCAGCCAGCCCGGCGGCACTGGCCCGGTGTCCCATTGCTGCAGTTTAAGCAGTTGATCTTGAAAGCGATCTTCTGCGGCGGGCCGCTGAATGGCCTTGTCTTTCATGTTGGTGCTCCTCAGGCCTTCCACTGACCGCGTTTTTCCGGCGCCATGCGCTCCTGCGGCAAGATACGTGGCAACTCACTAAGCGGGATATTGCCCTGAATGACATGATCCAGAGCACTGTCGCGCATGGTGTACAAACCAGAATCCAGAGCCAGCGCCCGCAGTTCGCCCACCGGCGTGTGGCGTGAAACCGCGTTGCGCAGTTCGCTATTGAATTGCAGGTATTCGATCACCCCTACCCGCCCCTTGGTGCCTGTTCCGTTGCATTGCGGACAACCCTTGCCCCGGAAGCAACGAAAGCCCTTGGGAATCGCTTTGGGAAACAGCTCTTTGAGTATCTCCGGGTCGGGTTCGTCCTCGATCTTGCAATGCTCACAAACGCGTTTCGCCAGTCGCTGTGCGATGACCGCCAGTAGCTCGCTGGCCAGTGAGTTCGGATGCACGTTCAAGTCAAACAATCGCTGGATAGCATCAACTGCATCGTTGCAGTGCAGCGTTGAAAGCACGACATGGCCGGTCTGCGAGGCGCGAATGGCTTCCAGTGCGGTTTCATGGTCACGGATCTCGCCGACCAGAATGACGTCTGGGTCCTGCCGCACAAACGAGCGCATGGCATCTGCGAAGTTGAAGCCGATATCCGGGCGCACCCGGGTCTGCTGAATATTGTCGATCGAGTACTCAATCGGGTCCTCGACGGTAATGACCTTGCGGGTCGTGTCTTCGGCCAACAGCTGCAAGCCGGCATTCAGCGTTGTAGTCTTGCCGGACCCGGTCGGTCCAACCACCAAAACCAGTCCCGCCGGGTTGCGCAGCAAACGACGATACGCGTTGGCAATGTGCTCCTGCATACCGAGACGGTCGATACTGATCAGTGGTGAGTTCTGTGGCAGTAGCCGGATCACCACATGCTCGCCATGCAGCGAGGGCTGCACCTGTACACGCAGGTCGTAACGCGCGTCGCCAACACGCGCCTGCGATCGCCCGCCCTGCGGCAAACGACGCTCGGCGATGTTCAGTTCGGAACGCAACTTGACCACGTTAATCAGACCGGCGTACTCCGCGGGCGTGATGTAGTAATGGGTCAGGTCGCGCAATTCGCCATCTACTCGCAAGCGGACCCTGACATTGGCGCCGTAGCGTTCCAGGTGAATATCGCTAGCCCGGTCCGCGACGGCATCAAGCAACAACGCCTCATACAGATTGACCAGTTTTGCTTCGCTCTTTTCACCTTGCGATTGCAGCAAATCGGCGTCGCCGGTACCGACCAGCGTGTCCTCGACCCGGTCCAGTGTCTTGCCACCACGTTCCAGCGCGCCCCAGACACGGCGATAATCAACCGGCGTCACTAAAACCCGATTGATCTTAAGACCAGGAAACAGTTGTTGTACCTCTTCCATGGGCGCATTCGGGTCGCGGCAGGCGACAGTGACGGCTTTGCCGTCCGAGCTGATCGGAATAATGTGTTCATGACTCAGATAGGCGCGTGACAGATTGCTGTGAAGCTGAGGATCGATCCTCGCCATTACCTCGTTTGCACTCAGCAGCGGCAAGCCGTATTGATCCGACAGTGCCCGATAGAGCTTCTGCGCATCCAGGTTTTGCAGACGGCTGATCTCATCGACCACCAGCGTGCGATTACGTGTCGCTTGCGCACGCGCCTCACGCAACATGTCCGGAGAGACAAACCCCAGCTCCACATAGATGTCATCGCCGCTGGTAACGAATTCAATGAATCCGTGCTCGCTGCGCGCAATCCGCTTGTTGCCGCGATTGATGTATTTCACCAGCAGTTGCCGAGAAGCATCGCCAATCTCGATGCAGACGAATTCGCCGCCTTGAACCAGCTGATCCCACAACGGCTCGCGGGCGGTGATCTTCGGCGTGGAGACCAGAATCAGATCAAAGGGTGCCAGGTCGGGCGCGCCAAGCCCTGCATCAGCGCAGCGCACCGTCACGTTATGCATGCCCTGCGCGGCAAGTGCCTGACGGGAAAAGTCGGCAAGCGGCTGCAGCTTTTCGATGGCCACCACCTCCTTCGCCAGCATGGCCAACACCGCCGTCATATACCCGGAACCTGAACCGAGGTGCAGCACCCGAGACTCGGGGCCGATCCGGCAGACTTCCAATATCTGCTCAACCGCCTTCAGCGGCGGTATACCTCGCCCCGCGACCCTGCGCTGGCCCTCGCTCAAGATAAACGCCTTGCGGTCAACGCTTGCCAGCGCATGCGCGCTGCGTTCAGCTCGTTCTGTCGTCTGCAAATTGAATCGCCCCGGATTTCCTAGACACTTTCCAGGCTCAGTAAATGTTGCCTTTC
>JAYNRF010000006.1:0-2386 GCA_038114645.1 Pseudomonadaceae bacterium
GCTGTGCCCGCAACACATCAAACACCCCCAAACACACCCCGCCGCGTGCTGTGCCCGCGGCAGGCCAGAAACCTACACACACCCGCAAGGGTTCAACGCTAACGCTGCTGTCGCTGCTCGTGGATCAGATCAACAATGCCGTTGCTTGGCTGGTATCCGCTAACGGCGCTGAGCAGAAGGCTGCGCACCTCGTCGTAGGCGTCGTTCTTGACTGCGGTATTCATGCTTTCCAGCACATTGCGCAGAACGCTCCATTCGACGAATTCTTCATTGGCGCGATGGATTTTCGGGTGGGCGGTCGGCTCCGGGTTGTCGCCGATCAGCAGTTCTTCGTACAACTTTTCACCCGGCCGCAGGCCGGAGAAGGTAATGGCGATGTCACCAGACGGGTTGACCTCATCACGGACACTCAAACCCGACAGCATCACCATCTTGTGTGCTAATTCCACAATACGCACCGGCTCGCCCATATCCAGTACGAACACATCACCACCCTCACCCATCGAGCCGGCCTGCACCACCAGCTGCGCGGCTTCAGGGATGGTCATGAAGTAGCGCGTGATATCCGGGTGCGTCACGGTGATCGGGCCACCGCGCTTGATCTGCGAGCGAAACAGCGGAATAACCGACCCAGATGAGCCAAGCACGTTACCAAAGCGAACCATGGTGAAACGCGTGTGGTTGACCACCCGCACGCCGCTGTCATCGCCCCAGAGAGCGGGTGCAGCTTCACGGCTCAAAGCCTGCAGCACCATCTCCGCCAGGCGCTTGGTTGCCCCCATCACGTTGGTCGGGCGCACGGCTTTGTCGGTCGAGATCAATACGCAGTTGTGCACTCCACAGCGAATCGCCGCCTGCGCCACCTTAACGGTGCCGAACACATTGTTCATGATGCCTTCGGCCACATTGTGCTCCACCATCGGCACATGCTTGTAGGCCGCGGCATGGTAAACCGTGTCGACCTTCCAGACCGTCATCGCGTCAAGCAGCCGCCCGCTGTTGCGCACCGAGCCCAGAATCGGGATCAGCTCAATGTTCAAGCGCTGCGAGCTGACCCATCCCTGCAACTCATTGTGGATCGCGTACAGGCCAAATTCGTTGTGCTCGAACAGAATCACCTTGGTTGGCCCGGCGTTGACGATCTGTCGGCACAACTCGCTGCCGATGGAACCGCCGGCCCCGGTAACCATCACGACCTTGTCGCGGATACAGAAATCGAGCAACTGCTCTACCGGCGCGACCGGGTCACGCCCCAGCAGGTCAGCCACATCCACTTCCTGCAGGTCATCGACCTTCACCTTGCCGCTGGCGATGTCCATAAAGCCGGGAATACTGCGAACGTGGACCTGGAACCCGGCCAAACGGTGCAAAATCTGCTGGCGGGTGGCGCGGGTGGCTGACGGAATGGCCAGCAGCACCTCCTTGATATCCGCCTCGTCAATCACCTTTGGCAACTGTGCAGACGAATACACCGGAATACCGCCAATAAAGCGCCCAACCAGGCCGGGGTCATCGTCAATAAACGCCTTGGGCTTGTACATGCGCCCCAGCCGCAGCGATGCCAGCAACTGGTTACCAGCGGCGCCGGCGCCAAAGATGGCAACGGGCACCCCTGCCTCGTGATCGTCCGCGGTGTCGTCCGGCTTGGCCGCCGGCGCCATCAACCAGTCCCCCATGAAGTACTCCCGCGCAGCCAGGCGCAGGCCACCGATCAGCAGCAGCGACAACCACCAGTAGGAGACCATGGCCGAACGAGGGAACAACACTTCCCAGCCGCTGTCACGCGCGGCCAGCACCACGACGACCAACGCCAGAAATGACAGGGATACGGCCTTGAAAATGCACAGCAGCGCCTGACTGCCGAAATAGCGCATCACCGCACGGTACATGCCCATACGGATGTAAACCGGGATGGCCAGCACCGGGGCCAGGACAAATAGCCAGCGCTGCTCGGCGGTCGGCAGCAACCAGTTATTCTCGCCGCCAAGGCGCAAATACAGTGCGAGCCACAGCGCGACCCAGATCAGGATAAGGTCGGCAAAAATCTGGATTGAGCGCTTTTCTGCGTGGCTCAATCCAATCAGTCTTTCCTTGAGCATCTGGCTCTCCGGTATGCAAAACGGCGGCAATTATACTCGATACCAAATGGCTATCATCCGATACAGTTGCAGCGTTTTTTGCCACGCGTGACAGGTCAAGATGATACCCCTGCCCTGAACCCAGCCCAACGCCAATGCACAACCATTGGTCTGTTGCCGAACGGTAAGGGCAACGTTCAGGTTAGTGCAGTTCCAAAACCCGACCACAACACAAAACCATCGCGTAGGGGAGCGACATGTCGCGCCCGCCCCGCGCCGTGCCAGCAAGGCCGGCTGGGAAGCCGGCC
>JAYNRF010000006.1:2486-35603 GCA_038114645.1 Pseudomonadaceae bacterium
AAGGCCGGCTGGGAAGCCGGCCCTCCCGATTCGGCCACGGCATGCCGTGGCCCTACAGCGGTTGCGACAGGATCCGCGCCAGCAAGCCCGCGCTGGACGAATCGGCTGCCGGCAGCCCGGCCGTTTCGCCGCGCAGGCACGCCAGCGCATCGACGGCAATCCGCTTACCCATTTCAACGCCCCACTGGTCAAAGGGGTTGATGTCCCAGATCACCGACTGCACAAACACCTTGTGCTCATACAGCGCAATCAGGGCGCCCAGGCTGTAGGGCGTCAACTCGTCGAGCAGCAGGGTCGAACTCGGCTGATTGCCACGGTACCGGCGGTTACGCGGCAGGCTGTCTGCCTCTGCCACGGCCGCATCACCCAACGCCAGCAGACGCGACTGCGCGAGACAATTGGCCAGCGCCAGTTCGTGCTGCGCAGCCAGCTCAGCTGCGGCCTGACTGTGCTGGGCTTCGCGGTAGCGTCGCGCGGGTACCACAAAGTCGCAGCTGACCGCTTCTGTGCCCTGATGCAGCAACTGATAGAACGCATGCTGCGCGTTAGGCCCGATGGTGCCCCAGACAATCGGACAGGTGCGATACCCGACCGGTTCACCGGACAAGTTCACACTTTTGCCGTTGGATTCCATCTCCAGCTGTTCAAGGTAATTGGGCAATTCCTTGAGCCGACCATCGTAGGGCAGCACCGCATGGGCATTGATACCCAGCAGGTTGGCATTCCAGATGCCGATCAGCCCCAGCAGCACCGGCAGGTTGTCTGCCCAGTCAGTCTGCCTGAAGTGCTCGTCCATCGCGTGGGCACCGGCCAGCAGGTCGCGGAAGGCGGCCATGCCGATAGACAGCGCAATCGGCAGGCCAATCGCCGACCACAGAGAAAAGCGCCCGCCCACCCACTCCCACAGCGCAAGCTGATTGGCCGGAGCAATACCCCACTCGGTCATGCGCTGCGGCGCGGCAGACACCCCGAGGAAATGACACCCCAGCAGGCCCTGCACATCACCCAGCTCGCGCTCCAGCCAGTGGCGCGCCGTCGCGGCATTGCTCAGGGTATCGATGGTGGTAAACGACTTGGACGAAATGATGAACAGCGTCGCATGCGGATTCAGCCCGCCAAGCAACTGCGACACCTGGCTGCCATCCATGGTCGAGGCAAAATGAATACGCACCGGCGCACCGGACGCCAGCTGCCAGTCGGTCAGCGCCTCGGTGACCATCAACGGACCGAGATCAGAACCGCCAACGCCGATGTTGACCACATCGGTGATCGCCTCACCGGTCGCGCCGCGCCACTGGCCGCTGCGCACCTTCTCGACCACGGCTTCCATGCGCGCCAACTGTGCTTGCACATCGGCAGTTACATCCACCGCATCAACCACGCAGGCCGATTCCGCCGGCAGACGCAAGGCCCAATGCATCGCTGCCCGCCCTTCGCTGGCGTTAACCGGAGCACCACTGAACAGCGCCTCAATGCGCTCGACCAGCCCCTGCTCAGCAGCCAAATCAAACAGCAGCGGCAAAGTTTCAGCCACGATGCGCTGCTTGGAAAAATCAAACAGCAATGGCCCAAACTCACGATGCAGCCGTGCAAAGCGCTGACTGTCGGTCGCAAACAGATCGGCCAGATGGCTATCGCCCAACTGCTCAGCGTGCGCGGCAAGCGCCTGCCAGGCCGTGCTGCGATTCATCGGATTACTCATGTTCAGCGCCGTCCTATGCCGTAATACTCAAAGCCGCTCTGCTTGGCGAATGCCGGGTCCCAGACATTGCGCCCATCCAGCAGCAACGGGGTAGCCATGATCTCGCGCAAGCGCTGAAAGTCCGGGCTCCAGTAGGTCTTCCACTCGGTAACCAGCATCAGCGCATCGGCCCCGGCCGCTGCAGTGTAAGGGTCCTGATGCAACACCAGATCGTCGCGCTCGCCCGCCCATTGCGCTAGCGTGCCCAGCGCGCGCGGATCGTGCACATGCACCTGCACCCCCTGCGCCCACAAGGCCTCAATCAGCTTGAGCGCAGGCGCGTTGTTGATGCGCGATGACTCCGGCTTGAAGGCCACGCCCCACAGTGCAACCTTGCGGCCGCGCAGCTCGGTGCCGAAGTGCCGCCAGAGCTTGCGAAACAGCACCTCTTTCTGGCGCTCGTTGATGTTCAATACCTCATCAAGCAGTTGCGCCGCCATGCCGCTGCCTTCGAGCGTTGAAGCCAGGCTCATCACATCGCGGGAAAAACTCAAGCCACCGAAGCCGCACCCGGGGTACAGGTAGGCATCTCCAATGCGCCGATCAGCCCCCATGCCCTGACGCACCTGTTCGATATCCACATCCAGGCTATCGGCCAGATTGGCCATGTCATTCATGTAGCTCAGGCGCGTGGCGAGCATGCCGGTGATCGCCAGCTTGGTGAACTCCGCCTCCCGCGGGCGCATCGGCATGATCGCATCGCGGCGCCGGTTAAATGGCCGCAGCAGCTCGGAGACCAGCTGCCGAGCCCAGTCAGCATCCGCGCCAAGCAGCCAACTGTCGGCGCGCATAAAGCTCTGCAATGCATTACCTTCGATCAGCAAGTCCGGCAGGCTGACCACCGCACCCGGATTGGCCGGCGGCGTGTCGCACTCGAGCAACAGCTGCTGAAGCAGCTCACTGCTGCCGACCGCAAAAGTGGATTGATTCACCACCAGCCAGCGCCGCGAGCAGCGCTCCGGCAGCGCGCTGATCAGTGCCTGCGCCTCAGACAGCATGTCCGGATTCAACGCCAGCCAGATAACCCGGCTGCCCGGCTGCGGCGCAGCTGTCAGTTCACTCAGCTGCAGCCGGCCAGCCTGACGCTGCTCGGTCATCAGCTCCGCCAGCCCCGGCTCCCGGAACGGGCACTCACCGCGCTGCAACTGCTGACCGTGGTAGCCGGACGGCAAGTGCAGCAGCACCTGGTTACCGGTCGAGGCCAGGGCGGTCGCGCTGACCAGCGCACACAGGGTATCGCCGTAGATATCAACCTGCATGACGTGCGTCCTCTCCTGGCGCCCTCATGGCGCATAGCGGGCCAGCAGGCCCTTGAAGTCATGCCCCAGTTCCGGGTGCTGCACGCCATAGGCCAGCGTCGCCTCCAGATAGCCCAGCTTGCTGCCACAGTCGAACGAGCGGCCGCGCATGCGGTAGGCCTCTGCCCCACTGCGCTGCATCAGCGCTGCAATGGCATCGGTCAGCTGAATCTCGCCACCGGCACCGGGCGCGGTTGCGGCCAACAGCTCAAAGATCTCGCCCGGCAACACATAGCGCCCGACGATAGCCAGATTGGACGGGGCGACCTCGCGGGCAGGCTTCTCGACCACCTGCTGCATTGGCGCCTGCTTACCCTGATGCAGCTCCGCGCCGCCCAGATCAACCACGCCGTACTGATGCACCTGCTCCCACGGCACCGGCTCAACCATCACCTGCGCCTTACCGGTAGCGGCAAAACGCTCGGTCATCGCCTGCAGGTCAGACACCGCCCCTGCCTGCGCCACCAGAACGTCCGGCAGCAGCACCGCAAAGGGCTCACCCCCCACCACCGGGCGTGCGCAGGCCACTGCATGCCCCAAGCCGAGGGCACGGCCCTGCCGCACCGCGGTGACCTTCAGCTCAGGCGGCGCGATCTCGCGCAGCACCTTGAGCAGCGCCTCCTTGCCACGTCGCGCCAACTCGGCCTCAAGCTCATAGTTGACGTCAAAGTGATCCTCAATCGCCTTCTTGCTGGCATGGGTCACCAGAACAATCTCATTGATCCCCGCCGCCAGTGCCTCTTCAACCACATACTGCACGACCGGCTTGTCCACCACCGTGACCATTTCCTTGGGAATCGCCTTGCTGGCCGGCAGAAACCGCGTGCCCAGCCCCGCTACGGGTAAAACAGCCTTGGAAACCTTCACAGTCACTCCTGTCAGATCAAATCCACCGAACCGGCCACGGCATACCGTGGCCCTACGCATAAGCGGCGACGCAACACGCCCACCACCCCATCACACACCGAACCACACCCCACCGGTGCCGTACCGCGCCGCACCGTAGGGGCACAGCGTGCTGTGCCCGAGCGTCACCGGCAACACGCCCCAAAAAACCCATTGCCCGTGTACCAAACACCCCTCACCTGCGGGACGGGGTATACCGTGTCCGAAATTCAGCCGCCCACAGAAAACCAGCACGTTACATCAAAAACGTCGGCCCAGACTGCTCAGCACTCAAACGCTGTGCAACTTCGTCTATCAATGCAGGAATCTCGGCAGCCAGGTATCCCCAAAACTGCTCATTGTTTACCGTCGTTGCAACCATCGCTGCAGGCAAAAAACGCTGCATCTCCAACCGAAACTCCCTCTTCACGGCAACGCTCTCACGCAAAGATCGCGCTCGATCCCGAGCAGACTGCAGAAACAACTGCGCAGTAACCCCGTGATCATCCAGCTTGAGTGGTATCAGCTCAAACGCCGGGGTAACCCGACGTTGCTTCAGCCAGAGCAAATCCCACAGGTCACGGTTTTTAATACGCCCGCGACGCAATCCAAAAGCCAGAATCTTGTCGGCATAAATCTCTTCCAGAGACTCAGCCCGCACAATCAGTCCGGACGTCCCCATATCTACACCATAGGGGTTGAGCAATAGCTTCGGCTGCGGCTGATAACTCGGAATGGCACACACATCAATGTTAATGCGCTGGGCCGGCAGGTCACGGGCCTCTGGCCTGGTCTGCACCTTCAACTTCCAGGTATCAACATTCCCCGTGTCCTTACGCGGCTCACTCACCTCAACATCCAAGCCATATTTGGTTTGCAATCGCTCGGTCAAAATGGGTTTCAACTGCCCTAGCTCAGCCCGATCAAAATTGCTGCCACCGGTAAAATTCAAATCTTCACTCAAACGATTGGAGCCGTAACAGGCGCGCAAACAGGTACCGCCGATAAAACACAATCGCTCCAGCATGCCGCAATCGCTAAGCACCCGCATGATGTCGTGATGAAGCAGTTCCTTCTCCACCACAACCCGCAACGGAGCCAACTCCACCTGCTGACTGAGGGCCTGATCTACCAATTGATCAAACAAGCTCATCGGCGACACTCCAGTCAATCAGGTCCAAACTCCGCCGAGCAGCTCGCATATCTCGCAATGCCTGCCCGGGACTTGCCCGCCACATGCCACAGGCACGGTCGTAGATCAGGTGTCTGGCAATGGCTGAGGGTTTCTGACGGGTGTGCACAAATTCAATACTGCCCCAGCGGCCACAATCAATCACACTGCTGCGCCCCGACGACATCAGCGTCAGCCAACTTTGCGGCACCTGAGAAATAATGCCGCAATCACTTAAGGCTGTTTCCAGGCTGATGTAATTGAATTCATGCGCGCGCAGCCGCGCCGCCACATGAAACAGTAAACGCCCGTCAGCAGGCCGCGCCGGAAAATAAAGATAAATCCCCCGACATACCCGCTCCAGCACACGCCCACTGGCCGCTCTGCTGAGCAACGCACGGTAGGCCCCAGCGCTGAGCTCCGGTAGCAACACCCGCATGTCTGCAGGCGTAAACAGATAACGCTCAGAGGAAGCCAGCGCATCCAGGCCTTGATAAAGCCGCTGCAAAGGCTGCAATGCAAAACGCTCGGACGCCATCTCATTGACTCAACAGAAAGTTACGAAAAGTGTAACTTAACGTAGACAAACTGCAACCCAACCAACACGCGCACGGCCACGCCACACCGTGGCCCCACAAATCAACCGCGACACAACACGCCCGCGCGCCCACACACCGTACCGTAGGGGCACAGCGTGCTGTGCCCGAGCACCCCCACAACACCAACCAAGCAAAATCGGCACCACCCCAACGCCGTCAAGGCGGCGCTATCTAGCAGAGGCCGCTCTGCACCGGGCCTGCAAAGCCGATCAACGAAGCCCTGCT
The DNA here is from genome assembly GCA_038114645.1 of Pseudomonadaceae bacterium. GTDB lineage: Bacteria > Pseudomonadota > Gammaproteobacteria > Pseudomonadales > Pseudomonadaceae > Halopseudomonas. The sequence goes on from JAYNRF010000006.1 coordinate 8,406, forward strand.
TGCGCCAATACTTGCTCAATCACTGCACAGGTTTTGTTCATCTCCGCCTCGGTCAGCGTCGGGTGCACCAGAAACATCAGGCTGGTCTCGCCCAGCTCACGCGCCACCGGCAAACGCTCCACCGGTCGCCAGCCGGTATCGTCAAATGCCTTCTCCAGATACACCTCGGAACAAGACCCCTGGAAACACGGTACGCCCTGCGCAACGATGGCCTCAATGATGCGGTCACGCGTCCAGCCAGCAGCCATCTTCTCCGGCACCACCTGAACGTAGCACTTGTAATGGGCATGCACACAATCAGCGGGGAATGCAGGTACGCGCACAACATCAAATGCGCGGCAGGTATCCCAGATACGCTCCGCATTGCGGGTACGAGCCGCCGTCCAGTCGGCCATGCGGCGCAGCTGAATCCGCCCGATCACCGCCTGCAGTTCGGTCATACGCCAATTGGTGCCAAAGCTCTCGTGCAACCAGCGAAACCCCGGCGGGTGCTCACGCTCGTATACCGCCTCCCAGCTCTTGCCGTGATCCTTGTAAGACCACATGCGCGACCACAGTTCGCGGTCGTTGGTCGTCACCATGCCACCCTCGCCGCCAGTGGTCATGATCTTGTCCTGACAGAACGACCACGCGCCCACATGCCCAATAGAGCCGACCGAACGCCCCTTGTAACGAGCGCCATGCGCCTGCGCACAATCCTCAATCACGAAGAGACCGTGCTTGGCCGCCAACGCCATGATCGGGTCCATATCGCACGGCCAACCCGCCAAGTGCACGCAGATGATGGCTCTGGTGCGTTCGCTCAGCACCGCTGCAATGGTCTCGGCAGTAATGTTCTGCGAGTCACCGTCCACATCCGCAAACACCGGCACGGCACCTGCCGTCACAATGCTCGAAGCGGATGCCAGAAAGGTACGTGGCGTTACAATCACCTCATCACCCGGCCCAATGCCCAGCCCCTTCAGCGCCAGATCCAGCGCCTGAGTGCCGTTAGACAATGCAATCGCATGATCGCAATCAGCCCAGGCCGCAAACTCCTTCTCAAACTCGCGCCCCTCCTGGCCCGTCCAGTAATTGACCTTGTTGGACAGGAGCACCGCCTGCAGCGCGTCGGCTTCTTCTGAGGTGAACGACGGCCAGGGAGAAAACGGGGTGTTAAGCATCAATAAAAGCCCTTAAAAGACAGACCACGCAGCAGTGGCTGCATGGCGACAAAAACATTAGCGGGGCCGCGCAGGCACGCCGGCAAGGGTCACGGCATCGGCGGCATCGGCGACGACAGCAGCACCGGCGCCAACAACGACATCACTGCCAATCCGAACCAGTTGTCGAACACTGGCACCAATACCTATCCAGCTGCGCTCTGCAACAACGACGCCACCTGCTAGATTGGCACCCGGGCTGATATGCACGCCATCGCCCAGCACGCAGTCGTGGTCGACGGTGGCACCCGTGTTGATGATGACGCCCTTGCCCAGTTCGCTGTCGGCGTTAATCACCGCACCGGCGAACACAACCGAGCCCAGACCAATGCGTGCATAACGGCTGACCTGGGCCGAAGGGTGTTGCAAAACAGGCAACTGCGCCCCGGCATCGAGCAACTGTTGCAGTTTGGTTAAGCGAATACTGTTGTTGCCAATCCCCACAACCACGCCTTGAAACTGCGAAAGGCTCTCTATGAGCTCGTTGGTGCCACCGATAACAGGCCAATGACCGTTAACCTTCAGCTCCGGCCAGCGATCATCAAAGAAGCTGACCTGCTCCCAACCACAGAGCTCGGCACAATCGGCAATTACCTTTCCGTGGCCGCTGGCACCCAGCACCGCAAGGTGTTTCACGAGTCGCTCCCAGTGAACTTCGACATGGTGGCCTCCCCTTCCGCACTGATGCCATCACGCACCAGTACCTTTTTTACGGTCAGAAACAACACCTTGATATCCAGCCAGAGCGAACGGTTATCCACGTACCAAACGTCTAGCTTGAACTTGTCTTCCCAGCTCAACGTGTTACGACCATTCACCTGGGCCCAACCGGTAACACCCGGCCGCACCTCATGCCGCCGAGCCTGCTCAGGCGAGTACAGCGGCAAATATTCCATCAACAGAGGGCGCGGGCCCACCAGACTCATATCGCCCTTAAGCACATTCCACAACTCAGGCAACTCGTCCAGGCTGGATGAACGCAAGAACTGACCAAAAGGCGTCAAACGCTCAGCATCAGGCAGCGGGTTGCCTGATGCGTCGATGGCGTCTTTCATGGTGCGGAACTTGATCATCTCGAACAGTTCGCCATTCAAGCCGGGGCGCACCTGTCGAAAGAACACTGGCGAGCCCATCTTGCGGCTGATTTGCCAAGCGACAAAACCGATGACGGGGGCAAGCACAAACAAAGCACACGCCGCCGCAACAATATCGAAGGCACGTTTGATCATTGAATACCCATTTCTTTAAGCATGACCGCATTCACTTTGTGCACATCGTACTTATCTTCCGCGATCTCACGCGAACGCTTACCCATTCGCACGGCCAAACCAGGGTCTTCAATAAATCGCGTCATAGCCTCGACCAGCGCATCAACCGACTTCACAGGTACAAGAAACCCGTTTTCACCATCAATAACTGTCTCGCGACAACCTGGTGCGTCTGTTGTGATAATGGGTCGACCCATTGCCATGGCCTCAAGGACTGTACGAGGAGTGCCTTCTCTATACGATGGCAGCACGTAAACCGAGCACTTCTCAATCGCTGGTCTAACATCGGCCAACTTCCCCAGAAAGTTAACAACTCCCTCATCCACCCAAGAGTCCAACTCTGATCGACTTATGGCGTCAGGGTTATCGTCAATCCAGCCGACAATGTCGAATTGAACACTGGGGTACGCCCCGCGAACTATGCGTGCCGCTGAGACGTACTCGCGAATTCCTTTATCCCCAAGAAGGCGCGCTATCAAAGTGAACCTAGCCTGCCTGGGAATCGATGAGAAAGCATATCGGCCTAGTGAGACACCTGACCCATTAACTACACAGGACAGGGCGTCACGCTTAAGCAAACCAAGCTCATAAAAAAGTGCTTGATCATCGGGGTTCTGGAAGAACACTTTATATGCATGAGCCAAGGAAATCGAATACAACCAGCGAACGAGGACCTGCAGGCCAAACTTAACTCGGCGGCTTTCTAGCTCCTGAAATGCATAACCCAGCCCGGTTATCAAAGCGTACGCTCTAGGGACACCTAAAAATTTGGCCGCGATCAGGCCATATATTACAGGCTTTACTGTATACCCCATCACCATATCCGGGCGAACCCTAATAACTAGTTTAATTAACGCTAACAGCGTAATGAAATCATAAACAGGATTGGTACCAGTGCGAGATAGTGGTATATCGTGAAGCACTACGCATTTGTGAGAAAAGTGCTCTACAACCTCAGCACATCCAGAAAGCCCCGGCGCTGCAATATGCACGACAACACCAGCCTCAACCAAAGAACCGATTAACTCACCTCGGAACCGAACTACAGACTCAGGATAACTCGCAACTAAAAGAAAACTCATCATACACGAGGCCTCCAAGAATTTTCGCCTCGCTGAACCACCCTAGCCCCCATAACAGAGAATAATAGAAATGCAAGAACAGGCAAAAACATCCACTTTTGCCTCACAGCAATACCAAGGTTTGCAGTAGTTGAAGATAGCACAACCAATGAAGTTATCGAGTACACCCACAAAAAAACTCGCTGCTCATTAGAGCTCCTTTTTCTGAGGAGCAAAAGTGAGCATCCGCCACATAAAAAAACAAGCAATAAAAAAACATTGTCTAACGAAGAAGCAAATTGAAAAACCGTATTAACCTCAAACGGCATCGGCCTAAACAAATAGGAGAACGCACGAACTAGCGGATGCATATCAGCAATATTAATACTACTTCCGCCCCCCAAATTCATAAGTTGGCGCTCACCAACAAACGTCGCCACCGCGTCTAGATCACCACCATCGACACCTGCATAATCTAAAGCAAACGGCACTACAGCTGCGGTCGCCCCCACCCCCAAAACTCCCAATACCACACGCACCAAAAGAGAACCCTTAGAATCAAAAATATACGCAAAGGTAAAGGAAGTAATAATTATCCCAGCCATATGCGGACGAACAACAAACATCAGCACAACTGATAGACACAACAAGTAGAAGCGCTTACCAAAATCCAAAGAAGCAAACAAAAGAAGCCCAACAGAAAGAAAGGAAATTGAGTCTTTGCCCAAAGCGGAGCTCCAAAAGCTTAAAGACGGCAGAAGAACAAATAAAAAGGCCATACCTTTCACAAAGCGCCCGGCACTCGAAACTGCGACCAAAAGAGAAGCATACACCAACAAAAGACCAACAAAACCGAATACATTATTTACAAGAAATGCGCCGAGAATCGAAAACCCCAGATACGCAACAAAAAAAGCATTAATATTAACAACCCCTGGAGTACCAACTCCAAACCCAACAAATCCATTTGATGCAAATCTGTAGTAACTTAAAGCATCACCACCATCGCTCAACACATAAAAACAATAAAAAACACAAAATAGCGTATGCCATAGATACAAAAACAGAGCCCGCCACTGCCCCACCCTAACAATTGGTGCAAGATAGATCGCACAAAAAGCACCAAACAAGAAAACCAGGAAGGAAGAAAACACTTCCCATCCGCTATCTACGAGGCTCATAATCTTGACCTACCAGCTCTAGTTTTCCATTAAGTTCTTAACAAACCTGAACTTCCCACTCTTCTCTCTGGGAATATCATCAACTCGCTCAAGTAATATCCTCATACCCAAACCAACGCGCTCTCTTAACGCCGCAATAAATACAGACTCGTTCTTATCATCAAAAGAGTCATTTGCAACAACAGAAACAGCTATCTCATCAACACTGTACTGCCGTATTTGAAAGCAAACCATTCCTTTCACACCCTTCGTGCAATTACTTATATTCCCCAAATTAACTCGTCCTTTCTCGCGTGATAACACAAAATCGGAAGTGCGTCCGTCAATTGACTCGACCACAGGGAATACAGAGCCGCAGGTGCAAACAAAGCCGGGATCCGCTAACTTAACGCGATCTCCAACCCTATATCTAATTAAAGGCGTTCCATGAGTAGTGAAAGAAGTCACCAAAAGCTCGCCTTCTACAGCTTCGTTCAGATCGGAATCGACCACTTCAAATACGCCGCTAAGCGGATGAATGTGCTTACTGCCCGCCTTGCACTCCAAGATGAAAGGGGCTCCCTCAGAAGACGCATATTGATCAACCAGCCTGCAACCTAAAACATCGCCAATCACCTCACGATGTATAGGAAGAACAGTCTCTGCAGTGGGAAAAAAAGCTTTTATTTCACCAGAATACTTTAACCCACGTTGCTTGGCGATTACACATATATCAAAGACACTAGACGGAAACCCGACAATGTACTCCGGCTGAAACCCAACAAGTGCCGTCCAATAAGCATCGAACGAACGAGGAGAAATATTGAATGTGGAAAAAAACCGAATACGATTTACCCAGTCATCTCTGTAACAGATACCCCTAGCTAGATCTTGATCTCTAACTAAACTTTTACCACTAAACCATGCTGTTTTTTTTCCGAGAACATATCCATAACCAGATCGAAAGTGATCTAAAAGAGCTTGACGCTGGCGAACATCATCCTTTGTATAATAAACCTTCATTGACGCCCCAGTCGTCCCGCCTGTATAGCTAACAACCGCTGCTTTTTCTTTTATGGTGGATATCTCGTTCAAATTTTCAATTAGATGCTTTTTTTCAAGGACACCAAAACCATTAAGACCTGACAGCAAATCAGAGCTAGAGTACCAATCAGAACTAGACCTGGCGAACAGCAAGAATTCGGACAGCCTCTCATTTTGAATAGCGGCGATCTCATCCATTGTTAAACTATCAGCCTCTAGATAGTACTTTCGCCACTGTCTGTAGGCTCCGCCCCGCCGCATCCTGTACTGCATGGTGTTATAAATAGTTATGGCCAGATTCTGAAGCCAAACTGGCGCATACTTTAATATTAGCTCTTTCATCCCCACCCCAAGCAAAAAAGCGACACTCAGATGTAGCTTTTCTCAAACTCTTTGACAGATTGATCCAAAGTAAAATACTGAGAAACCCTTTCCCGACACTTCACTCCAAGACATTTCAAATCAAAATACTCTTTTTCCGCCAGCTCTTTCATGGCAGAACTCAATAAAGCTTTATTGCTCTTAGGCAGGATCAAGCCTGCCCCTCCCAACAGATAGGCAGCATCCCCTACATCCGTAGCGATACAAGGAAGACCTACAGACATAGCCTCGCCCAAAACATTAGGGAACCCTTCAGTATCAGAGTGCAAACAAAATACATCCATAGCGCTCATGTACCCTGGCATGTCGCTTTGCTCTCCCAGGAACACAAATCTCTCAGCCAAGCCAGCAGAACGTACTTTTTCGACAAGAGTGTGATTACTAGTATCCACTCCTCGCCCGATCATGAGAAAAAACAGCCTGTCATTATCCCTAGCCGCATCAATTGCTGCTTCAACAAAAAGACTGTGGTTCTTTGCTTCACAATATCGTCCAACAGACCCAACTACAATCTTGCCATCACACTCTAACTCTGATCGATATTTTTTTCGAAGAAGCTCCGAAAACGAAAAGTTCTCCACATCAAACCCATTTGGAACAACCTTCATTATATCGGGCCGATACCCATGCTCGGCGTGCACACGCAACGCGGATTGAGCCACACACAGAATTTCATCGGGCAACCACCAAGAGAGTCGCGCACAAATCGCTCTTAATACTTTCTTTGCAATGGTTCCACCAGCCTCCAGCTCAGAATTTCTGATACCCCAAAGTATTGTATTGACCCCAACCAACCTGCCAGCCAAGCCACCTATCAAATCTGAGTGATACATCCAGCACTGTAATACATTAGGCTGAATCAACCTCAACAATTTGCAAAGCTTTATAAAAACACCTGCTAAGTACCAAGGCTTAGAAAGACCTAATTCATAAACCTTCACGCCTTTAGACTCCAACCTACTCGATAGGGGCCCCTTCGCCGAAAGACAAACGACATGATGCTCATAAAGCTCAGAGCCAACATGGGCCTCTACTAACCGGCAAAGGGATCGCTCTGCCCCTCCAACATTTAGCCCAACAATCAAGTGGCAAATTACTTTCTTTTCAACTTGACGTGTAGCCATTTTGGCTTTCACTCCTCACCTCTAGTCACTTGGCGAAAAACTATAGATGCTTGAGCCCCAAAACAAGTTGCGCCATCTGCAACATCTTTTGTCACTAGCGCGTTAGCACCAACTTTACAGGAGTCACCAATCACAACTTTTCCAATTATCTTTGCGCCGACGCCCACAAAGCAGTCTCGACCAAGAAGAGGCGCACCTTTAATCTCTCCGTCGTCATTAAAAGATGAACCGATTGTTACGTGATGCAAAATCACACAATCATCCCCTACAACAGCTTTACCTGAAAAAAAAACACCATATAATCCATGAGGAAAAATAACCCGCTGACCCAACGAACAGGAGAACGGAAGAAAGGCGCCAAACAGAACACTAAAGCAGCGATGCAAAACCAAAAAAACAACATATACAGGATAAACCCAAAACATACCCTTTCTTCTGCAAGAAAGCAGCTTATTACCTATACGATAATTCCACAAATACAACACAGTCAAAAAACCAGATGCTGAATTAGACCGATAGTCAGAAATCATGGTTCTTAGCATATCACCGCCCACCCAAGTGAAAGGCCATAGCGTTCGCAAAACAATCTTCCAGACTAAAATCAACAGGAGCGGCCATCCATTTCCCAGCAGAATCCAAAAAATAATATTCCTTTGAGTTCAACATCGTGTACGGCCCAAAATTCAAACCCTGATACTCAATCAGATAGCATTTATCATCCTTCACCGCAATATCCAGTGAGACATAAGGACTACCTAATTCCAGAAAAACTTCTCTTGCATAATTCAGCACTAAATCGGGAGCACTAGCAAAACTAAAATCACCACTTCCACTAGCCCTGAAATCGCCATTTCTGACATTTCTTTTTAAAACGAAATACCTGTCGCCAAATACTAATACCTTATAGTCGAACGCCAAACCGTCAACAAACTCTTGCCACACCGCCAAAGAAAACCCCTTGTGACGATAAGCGTAAATACTGTACTCAGACTTAGTTAACTTGCTCTTTCTTTGTAACTTTATCAAGCGCCGCTTAATTCCCAGACTGTAATCTCGACGCCTCACATCATTTAAATCCTTAGGGCCACGCACCAGCGCCACTCCCGCACTCCCAGCGCCGGTTATTTTCTTGTACACAAAAGGATATGATGCACCGACCTCATCCAAATCAAAGAAATACCCTCCACATAAACCACCAAACCCTTTGTAGCTTCGCAACAACTGCTGAAATCCTTTATTCTCATGGGATAGCAGAATCTCATATGAAGGAACTATTTCGCAGCGCAGACTCACAAAATACATTATGTCCTTGAGATAGGACCTTATACTACCTTCATCAGACGACGTATAAAAAACAACATCGTCTTTCTTCAATGGAATATCCTCTATACCCGTAACGCTAATTAACCTAGCTTCATAGCCCGCTTTAGCCAAGCTTTCCACCACCGCCACCATATCCAGCCTAGACCAAGAGGTTCCTGCACTGAAAAACCTTCCATCGGGCAATACAGCAATATACACATTACGCTTTTTCATTCCGCCCAACCTCAAGTATCCGTACCCTGTAACAATAATAAGAAAGCAAAGACATACTAATACGCGCACCCACCACAAGGACACAAGCCCCGATACCACCAAGAAAAGGAATGATAAAAATCCCAAGCACAAAAAACACAACAGAAACCCTGCTAACTATCTTTCGGGCCACCTGCTCCGCGCCAGTAAGCATAAGAAAATTCGTATTAAAAACTAAGAATGCGTAAGCCGCAGGGATGCCGAATGACATAACCAGCAAGTAGCTCACCACTAACCCATTACCTTGAAAAAACAGATCACTAATAGAGCCAGAAAAAACAATCACACAGGCCATGGCGCCTACTGAAACCACTAGCATGATTATTTTAAAATAGCCGTGATGCAAGATATTCTTTGAGAGATAGGGAAGAGCAACCGAAGACATCAATCTTCCAAGAGCCACGACAGCATCAATCACTGTTGAGGCAGCACTATACGGACCGACAGCCGCACCGCCAGCCACCGTCCCTAATATAAAGACACTCGAGTTATTATATAAACTTGGAGCAAGCTGTGTTACGAAGGCGTCATATCCAGTTTTATACTGGATAATGAGCTTGCGCCAGCCGCAAAAACGTAGAGACATCCCCATCTTAAAAAAGATCAGAGCGTACGCAATAATAAGCACAAATAAAACTGATAAAAAGTTTCCTACCAGCACAAGCACGCTATCCGAAGGTACCACTACAAACACAAACACAAAAATCAAATATATCGCCTTTGCAAGAAAGCCAAAAATTGCAATATAACCCATACGTTCAACACCTTGAAAAAACCACGTAGGCATTAGCGACTGAGCTATAACCAAAGCATAGGCCATATAAAGTAGTAACCTTGACTCGCCTTGCGCAGCAAAAACCCAAACCCCCAAGAAAAAGACCAAACTAACAGAAAAGGCCATTACCACCATTGACCATAAAACCTGATTAAATAAATCTCTTAATGCCTCATGATCATCCCGAACTCTAGCAATTTCTCGCACTGCGGTTATACTGTATCCGTACTGAATTAGAACCCCAAAATACATTGCTATAGACAGCGAATAATTTATCTGTCCGAAAATATCCATACCCAGCTTCGCCACTAAGTACGGAGTAACGATCAGCGGAACAACTAGATCAAACCCTCTCAACATCCCTAGAGAAAGAAAGTTCCTCACTAATTGCTTTATCGGTGCATGTCCTTCCCGCACGAGCTAACCCATATCATTCAATGAATTGACGTACCAAGACATCGCCAAATCTATGCCGGCATTAATATCGATTTTCGGTATGTATCCAAGCAGCTGCTCAGCTTTACTAATGTCAGCCTGAGAATGACGAACATCACCTGCACGAAAGTCTCGATAGTGCGGTTCATTTCCGACAAGCACACCGTTAACTCCGAGGCTTTGCTTTATGGCGTTAAATAACTGATTCAGCGTGGTGCGGTCACCCACAGCGACGTTGTATACCTGATTACGCGCATCGGCAGATTGTGCTGTCGCAGCTAGCAGATTGGCTTGCACGGTGTTGTCGATATAACAAAAGTCACGACTGGTTTCCCCATCACCATTGATATAGACGGGCTTGCCCTGAATCATCGCTGCAGTCCATTTTGGTATTACCGCCGCATAGGCCCCATCGGGGTCCTGGCGTTTGCCAAATACGTTGAAATAACGCAGCCCGATGGTGTTGAAGCCGTAGGTTTTGGCAAAAACGTCTGCATACAGTTCGTTCACGTACTTTGTGACTGCGTACGGTGACAGCGGCTTGCCGATCACATCTTCCACTTTTGGCAACCCTGGATGATCGCCGTAGGTGGAACTGCTGGCTGCATAGGTAAAGCTGTCTACCTTGGCGTCGCGGGCCGCCACCAACATATTCAGGAAGCCGTCGATGTTGGTGGCGTTGGTGGTGATTGGGTCATTGATGGAGCGTGGTACTGAGCCAAGTGCGGCCTGATGCAAGACGTAGTTCACGCCTTCGCACGCCTTGCGGCAGTCATCCAGGTTACGGATGTCCCCTTCTATAAAGCGGAAACGTGCCCATTGTTCGGCAGTCACAAGGCCCTGCACTTCATCCAGGTTGCGTTGGTAGCCGGTGGCAAAGTTATCAAGACCAATGACGGTCTGATCCAGTTTGAGCAGGGTTTCCAGCAGGTTGGAGCCGATAAAGCCGGCAACGCCGGTGACCAGCCAGGTCTTGGGGGCTTGAGGCAGCGTCTGCAGCAGTTCTTCGTAACGGGTCATGGTGTTGTTCCGTAAAAACGATCAAGCCGGTTCGGCCATCGGGCGAACCGGCTTTGGTACCTGTGTATCGGGCCGCGCTTACAGGCGCAGGTCTGACTGGCCCTCTGGCAGTACATATTTAAGGTCATACAGTACATGGTGCGGCTTGCCGAGTTGACGGTAGCCCTGCTCGCTCATGGCGGCGAACTGCTGATGGGCTACTGCGAGCACAATGCCGTCGTAAGTACCCGGCTGGGGCTGGGCTATCGGGGTAATGCCATACTCGTGCTGCGCTTCCTCAACTGATACCCAGGGGTCGTATACGTCGACCGCAATGTCGTATTCGGCCAGTTCGCGCACAATGTCGATCACCTTGGTGTTGCGAAGGTCGGGGCAGTTTTCCTTGAAGGTCAGGCCCATGATCAGCACGCGGGCACCTTCCACATGGATGCGCTTTTTCAGCATGCCCTTGACCAACTGCGATACGACGTAAGCCCCCATGCTGTCATTCAGGCGGCGGCCGGCCAGGATGATTTCCGGGTGGTAGCCGATGGCCTGGGCCTTATGGGTGAGGTAGTACGGATCTACGCCAATGCAGTGGCCACCCACCAAGCCGGGACGGAACGGCAGGAAGTTCCACTTGGTGCCGGCAGCCTTGAGCACAGCCTCGGTATCAATGCCCATCTTGTTGAAGATCACCGCAAGCTCATTGATCAGGGCGATGTTCAGGTCACGCTGGGTATTTTCAATGACCTTGGCGGCTTCAGCGACCTTGATGCTGGTCGCCTTATGTGTGCCTGCAGTGATGATCTGGTTGTAAAGCGCATCCACCAGATCTGCTACTTCAGGGGTGGAACCGGATGTCACTTTCTTGATGGTGGTGACGCGGTGTTCCTTGTCGCCCGGGTTTATGCGTTCCGGGCTGTAACCTGCAAAGAAATCCTGGTTGAACACCAGGCCGGATACCCCTTCAAGCACCGGGATGCACTCCTCTTCCGTTGCGCCGGGGTATACGGTGGATTCGTAGATAACGATGTCGCCGCGCTTAAGCGTTTTGCCGATGGTTTCCGACGCCTTGCGAAGGGGTGTCAGGTCGGGCTGCTTGTGCTCATCAATGGGTGTAGGCACGGTGACGATATAGACGTTGGCCGCTTCGAGGTCTGCTGCGTCGGCAGAGTAGGACAAGTGGGCAGACTCTTGCAGTTCCTGATCGGAGACTTCCAGCGTGCTGTCATGGCCCTCGCGCAGCGCATTGATGCGCGATTGGTTGATATCGAAGCCGATAACCGGGCGCTGTTTGCCAAACTCGACCGCCAGCGGCAGGCCAACGTAGCCAAGGCCGATGATCGCGAGTTTGATGTCTTCCAGTTTGTGCATGCTGTTGTCCATATTGCGTTGACTATATATAGAAGAACCTGCGCTCCGTTGACTCAGCCAGATCGGCTGCGACCAACGGCGCAAATGCGTTACTCCACGGTGACCGATTTGGCCAGATTCCGCGGTTTGTCCACATCCGTGCCCTTGATGAGCGCGACATGGTAACTGAGCAGCTGTAACGGAATGGCGTACAGAATCGGCGAAACACTTTCGTACACCCAGGGCATGGCGATATGCGTGATGCCCTCCCCGTCATCCAGTGCAGCGCGTTCGCAAGCGAAGTTGATCAGTTGGCCGCCGCGCGCGCGTACTTCCTGCAGGTTGGATTTGAGCTTTTCCAGCAGGCTGTCGCTCGGGGCGACGCTAACGACGGGCATGTCATCGTCGACCAGCGCCAGGGGCCCGTGTTTCAACTCACCTGCGGCGTAGGCTTCGGCATGAATATAAGAGATTTCCTTGAGCTTGAGGGCACCTTCCATCGCAATGGGGTAATGGGTGCCGCGACCAAGGAATAGCGCGTGGTGTTTGTTCTGGAACTGTTCGGCCAGTTGCGCGATGGCGCCGTCCAGCTCGAGCACGTCGCTGATACGACCCGGCAGGCTACGCAATGCACGGACGTTGGCGGCGATGATCTCCGGCGCACAATCACGTACCTGGGCCAGTGCGGTGGCGAGCCACAGCAGCGCAGTCAGCTGGGTGGTGAAGGCCTTGGTTGAGGCCACGCCAATCTCGGGGCCGGCGTGGGTCAGCAGCCGCCAGTCGGCCTCGCGCACCAGCGAGCTGCCGGGGACGTTGCAGATGGCTAGCGTGCCCAGATAACGCTGCTCGCGGGCGTAACGCAAGGCAGCCAGGGTGTCGGCGGTTTCGCCGGATTGGGAGATGGCGATCAGCAGGGTGCCGTCCGGCACGCAGACCTGCCGGTAACGGTATTCGCTGGCAACCTCGACCTGACACGGCAGGCCGGTCTGCTCTTCGAGCCAATAGCGCGCGACCAGGCCGGCGTGGTAGCTGGTGCCACAGGCGACGATATGAATGTTGCGGATGTCGGCCAGCCGGCTTTCAGCTCCGGGGCCGAGTGCGGCGGTCAGCACATGGTCGTCGGCCAGCAGACCGTCGAGTGTTTCAGCGATGGCGGCGGGTTGCTCATATATTTCCTTGAGCATGAAGTGCTGGTATTCGCCTTTGTCCATGCTGAGCGCGGCGTGCTGGTACTGTTGCACCGGCAGTTGAACCGGCTGGTTGGTGCTGCCCCAGATTTCGCAGTCGTGACGCGTCAGGCGGGCGTGTTCACCCTCGCGCATATAAATGAAGCGATCGGTGACCTGCAGCAGAGCCAGCGGGTCGGAGCCGATAAAGTGTTCGCCACTGCCCACGCCAATGACCAGCGGGCTGCCCATGCGGGCGCAATAGATGGCATCTGGCTCATCCTGGTGGACGATGCCCAGGGCGAAGGCGCCGCGCAGCTCAGCCAGAGTACAACGCAGGGCGCTGAGCATGTTGTGCTGGCGGCCATAGTGGTGGGCCAGCAGGTGGGCGACCACTTCGGTGTCTGTCTCCGAGGTAAAGACGTAGCCCAGGTCCTGCAGGCGCAGGCGCAGCGGGTGGTGATTTTCGATGATGCCGTTGTGGACTACGGCCAGGCGCTCGGAAAGGTGCGGGTGGGCATTTTGTTCGGTGGCTTTGCCGTGGGTGGCCCAGCGGGTGTGGGCGATGCCCAGTTGGCCGTGGAGCGGATACTGCACCAGCCGCTGTTCCAGCTCGGCAACCTTACCAATTGAACGGGCGCGCTCAAGCGCACCCGCGGAATTCAGCACGGCAACGCCGGCTGAGTCGTAGCCCCGGTATTCCAGACGGCGCAACCCTTCCAGCAGGATGGGAGTCACGTTGCGCGCGGCGATGCCGCCAACAATTCCACACATACCTTCAACATTCCTTTCGCAAGACTCGTGTCCCGTCACGAGATGGCAGTCATTTGCCTGTTCGAGCGAAGTGCAATCGCCGGGTTCACTCACCAGCGCGATTGCAACCTGGTGACGTGCAGAAACCGCGACTGGCGCACACCTCAGCTAAAAACGATTCAGCTCAAGGCGCGAGATAGACGGGCGTTCTGACGGACATCTCGAACAGAATCAATAAATGGCTCAACGCCACCATCCCTTCAAGAAGGCGCGGATAATACCGATCAGCGAGAAAGATGCGCAAGCAGCTTTTTGACGCTTTAGGCCGCCGGGATTTTAACAGCCTGCGCAGACGCCATGGCAATAATTCAAATGGATTATTGAGAATAATTCGCAAGTCGGTATGCGACGGATGGATGAGGGACTGCCGGTGCGGTGGAGCGGTGCACGTTGGGCACAGCACGCTGTGCCGCTACGCATGGAACGGTGTGCGGGATGTTTCTTTGGGATACGGTGATGTGTGTCGTACGGGCCGCGGGGACGCGGCATGTCGTGGCCGTGTGTTGTTGGGCACAGCACGCTGTGCCCCTACGTGGTGTGGTGTGCGGGATGCGTTGTGGCGATGGGCGTTTGGTCAGTCTGCAATCACAACGTTCAGCGATCGGTCATGCGCTTTGGCATCAGCGCGCAGCTGCGCGGCCAGCTCGGCTTTGGCTGGCGCGTCCCCGTGTACCAAACGCACTTCGCGCGGCGCGACCGGAATGTCGCGCACAAAGGCCAGCAGCCCGGCCTGATCCGCGTGCGCGGAGTAACCGCCGATGCTGTGCACGCCCGCCTTGATCGGGTAGCGCTCGCCATCCAGTTCGACGTATCCACCCGTCGGGCCGTACTGCTGGATAATGTGGCCAGCGGTGCCGCGGGCCTGATAGCCGACAAACAGGACGTTGTGGCGCACATCACCGAGCATGGCCTTCAGATAATTGACTACGCGCCCGGCGTTACACATGCCGCTACCGGTGATGACTACCGCAGGCTGGCGGGTAGTGGTCAGCCGATTGACCATGCTCTGGTGCTGGGCATGGGTTTCTACCTTGAGCAACTGCTCAAACCCCAAAGGCCGACGACCGCTGTGCAGACGCGCCTGCGCATCAGGGCTCCAGCTGGTGCGCAGGTCACGGTATAGCTCGGTGAAACGCCCGGCCAGCGGTGCATCAAGGATGATCGGGATACGCTGCCAGTCCGGCGCGTCATGCAGGATGCCTTCCAGTTCGTACAGCAACTCCTGGGTGCGACCAATGCTGAAGGCAGGGACGATCACGGTGCCGCCGTCGGCCAGCGCCTGCTCCAGCACCCGCTGCAATCGGGTACGCCGGGTCTTGCGGTCTTCGTGCCGGCGGTCGCCGTAGGTGCTCTCAAGCACCAGTATGTCGGCACGCTCCGGGGAGACAGGCGGCTCCAGTAGTGGCGCGCCGGCTGCGCCGAGGTCGCCGGAAAACACCACCCGCTCGTTACGTTGCTCAAGCAGGTACGCGATATCAATTTCGATATAGGCGGAGCCAAGGATATGCCCGGCCGACTGGAAGCGAATGCGGCAACGCAGATCCTCCCGTTCGATCACGCTGACCCAGCGCCCGTATGGGTGCCCGCACAGCCGCTGCCGCACGCAGCCAACATAGCGTGCGGCAAGCGCTGCATCGGCCCGCACGCCGACCTTGAAGGCATCTTCCAGCACCGTCGGCAACAATAGTGCGGAGGCTTCGGAGGTGTGTATCGACTGCTTGAAGCCTGCGGCCAGCAACCAGGGCAGGCGACCCACATGATCGACATGAACGTGGGTAAGCAGTAGTGCGCGGACCGAGGCCAGGTTGAAGTCGATTGTCAGTGCATCCTGCCCTGCCCCGGCGCCGGAGGTTTCGGCGCCTTGGAATAACCCACAGTCGATCAACAGGCTGTCTGTTGGGGTGATCCATAATTGATGGCATGAGCCGGTCACGCCGTTTACCGCGCCGTGGTGTTCAATCGTTGGGTAGTGTTTATCGCTCATTGGCAAACTCCTTTTGCCGGTGTTTTGTGGTTGGTCGGGAATGCAGCGTGTGCGTGTGCCTGCCGAACCCACGGGCACAGCACGCTGTGCCCCTACGCTTAGGCCGGGGCGCATGGCGGTGCGTAGGGGCCGCGTCCGTGGTGATGGTGGCGACCGCTGCGTGCCGTGGCCCTGAATCTTGGTTGGGCACAGCACGCTGTGCCGCTACGCGCCCCATGCAACACCAGGCGCAACGTGCAGCCGCACGGTCGTGAACGCAGGTCGCACGCAAATTTGCTGACGTCAGATTTGTAACGCTGATGGGTTCTCATATCCGAGGAGCCTGCTATTATGCCCAGCCCTAACGGTTGATCCTGCCGCGCTATCGTCGAATTTGTGACTGCGTTGGAACTTGCAAAGGCATGCAATCCTTATGATCAAAAAGATTCTGGTTGTCTGTGTCGGCAACATCTGTCGCAGCCCAACGGCTGAGGCCTTGCTGCAACGCAAGCTGGCCGAGAAGGGAATAGCGGTAAGCTCTGCCGGGCTCGGCGCGCTGGTTGGCAAGCCGGTAGACTCGTCAGCCGCACAGGTGATGGCGTCCGCTGGCTATGCCCTGCCTGAACACCAGGCACGCCAGATCACGCCAGCGATGCTGCATGAGGCAGACCTGATTCTGGCCATGGAGCAAGGGCACCTGAAGAAGATTCACAGCCTGGCACCCGAGGCGCGCGGCAAGGCGCTGCTGATCGGCAAATGGCTGGACAATGCAGAAGTACCTGACCCTTATCGTCAGCAACTGCCTGCGTTTGAGCACGTTTTCAAGGTTCTGGATAAAGCAACCGACGCCTGGTTGCGCTATCTTTGAATGCCTTTCACCTTTCGCTTCACACTGTAACGGAACCTGATTGTTGATGCAGAACACCACGCCCACCACGACCCAGAACAACCAGGACGAAATCGATCTACTGGCCCTGCTGGGTGCGCTGATCGACCACAAACTGACCATTATCATCAGCACCCTGGTGTTTGCTTTCGTGGGCATTGCCTACGCCTTGCTGGCCACGCCGATCTACCGCGCGGATGCCGTTATTCAGATTGAAGAAAAATCCGGCGGCCTGGGCGGCCTGCTGGGCGACGCCGGCGCTGCTGACATGTTCTCCAGCACCAGCGCCGCTGCTACCGAAATTGAACTGCTCAAGTCGCGCAAGGTAATCGGCCAGACCGTCGAGAACCTCAAACTGGACGTGGTCGCCGAACCCAAACTGCTGCCTGTCATTGGTTCCTACTTTTACCGTCGCTACAGCCCAACCGAGCAAGAGCCGGTAGCTGGCGCGCTGCTTGGCATGCGCAGCTACGCCTGGGGCGGCGAATCTCTGAATATCTTCCAGCTTGAGGTGCCCGCTGCGTGGGAAGGCAAGCAGCTGACCCTGCGTGCTGGCGAGCAAGGTGCGTTCGAGCTGCTGAATGACGATGACGACCTGCTGGTACAGGGCCAGGTTGGCACCAAGATCGATGAACACGGCTTTCGCATTCAGATCGCCTCACTGACCGCTGCACCCGGCACCGAATTTCTGGTCACCAAGCGCAACAGCCTGAGCACCACCCTCGCCTACCAGCGCGACGTCAGTGTCAGCGAGAAGGGCCGTGACTCCGGCATTTTGCTGCTCAACCTGGAAAGCCCGCACCCAGCGGCAGCTGCGGCCATTCTCGACGAGGTCAGCCGCCTGTATGTGCTGCAGAACGTAGAGCGCAAGTCTGCCGAAGCCCAGCAAAGCCTGGACTTTCTGAAAGAGCAGCTGCCGACCGTGCGCCGCCAGCTGGAAGCCGCCGAGCAGGCGCTGAACGCCTATCAGGCCAAAGCCGGATCGGTCGACATTACGCTTGAAACCCAGGCCGTACTGGATCAGGTCGTTGAGCTGGACACCTCCATTTCAGAGCTGCAACTCAAACGCTCGGAAATGGAGCGCCGCTTCACCCGCCAGCATCCGAGTTATCAAGCGCTGATGGAACAGCTCAATCAACTCAACAGCCGCCGCAAAGCGCTGGTTGACCGGGTAGGCGACCTGCCTGCCACCCAGCAGGAGCTGCTGCGCCTGTCGCGCGACGTGAAAGTCAGCACTGAAATTTACACCGCGATGCTCAACACCTCGCAGGAGCTGGATGTGGTGCGCGCGGGCACGGTCGGCAACGTACGCATCATCGATAATGCAGTGGTCGATACATCCCAGCCAGTCAAGCCTAAAAAAGCGCTGATCGTGGTGCTGGCCACCCTGCTAGGCGGCATGCTCGGCGTGGCCATTGCCCTGCTGCGCCACGCCCTTAACCGCGGCATAGAGAACCCTGAGTTGCTGGAACAGATCGGCCTGCCGGTGTATGCCTCCGTACCCTTCAGCAAGGATCAACAGCAGATCGAGCGCAACGCCAAGGGCAAGACTATCGCCCAGAACTCGCAACTGCTGGCCGCCACCAACCCGGCAGACCTGTCGATTGAGGCGCTGCGCAGCCTGCGCACCAGCCTGCATTTCGCCATGATGGAAGCGCGCAACAACATTCTGATGATCTCGGGCCCGAGCCCCAGCGTCGGCAAGTCGTTCATCTCCACCAACCTGGCGGCCATTGTTGCGCAGGCGGGCCAGAAAGTAGTGCTGATTGATGGCGACATGCGCAAGGGCTACGCCCACAAGTTGATGAGCCTGCCGGCCGAGCCGGGCCTGTCTAACCTGCTGGTCAACACCCACACGCTGGCCGACGCCCTGCAAAAGAGCGAAGTGCCCAACCTGCACTTCATCCCGCGCGGCATGATTCCGCCAAATCCGTCGGAATTGCTGATGCACGTGAACTTTGAGTCACTGTTGAAACAACTGAGTGGTATGTATGACCTGGTAATCGTCGACACGCCGCCAATCCTGGCCGTGACCGACGCGGCGCTGGTTGGCCGCCTGGCGGGCACCAGCCTGATCGTCTCGCGCTTTGGCCTCAACCCGGTGAAAGAGGTCGAGCAGACGCTGCAACGCTTCCGTAACAACGGCGTCGAGATCAAAGGCGCGATCTTCAACGCGGTCGAGAAGAAGGCCTCAGCCTACGGCTATGGCAACTACGGTTACTACCAGTACGAATACAAGTCTGACAAAAAGTAACCTGACCGCTGCGCCTGCAAATATTGAAGCGTATACTCGACACAAACTTTAGATAGGCACTTGGAAAGTATGATGAAACTTAAATTAATTGCTGCGGTAACCTGCGGCCTTCTGGTCGGTACAGGAACCGCGCAAGCTCAGACCGTGGTCTGGTATAACCCCTTGACCTGGTTGAGCTCCACCCCCCCAGCCCCTCAACTGCAAACGGTAACAAGCACTCCTGTCCAGAACACAAGGATCGAAATGGATCCAGAGCCGCAAGGCGGCTTTGACAATCTGGGTAGCTGGGTTTTGGGTGGCACGGCAGTAATCGGCGCAGGCGCAGCCATGGGTTCGTCTGGCGGCAGCTCAAGCAATGCTGGCGGTACTGGCACAACCGGAACCAACTGATAGCGCACATGCGATCTGCTGTACTGGATTGCGCTCAGTTGACTGCTAATATAATCGTCACTTCCATTGTGCGGGTGGCTGCGTATAATCGGGCAAGCGCCTGTTAATTGAATCAAGGAGACGTTCATGAAGACTCAAGTCCTCGCCTTTATCACTGCTGGCATGCTGGCCGCAGCTGGCGCAGCTCACGCACAATCTGCCAAAGGCCCATCCGTAGGCGCCACTGTTTACGGCGGCTCCATTGTGGGAGGTATTCTTCCCCCAGCGACGGCCGTTACCCCAAGCAACGCCTACACCAATGACTCCACGCAAACTGAGAACGCCGACCCTGAAGGCGGTCTCGGTGTCGCTGGTGGCGCAGCTCTGGGAGGCGCTATCGCTATTGGTCTTGCTGCAGGAGCCGGCTCCAGTGGCGGCAGTTCCAACAACGCCACTGGAACTGGCCCCACAGGTACCAACTGAGTAGCACGTCGGTGATATGTAAAGCCATCTGAGTTAGCTTTTCAGATGGCTTTTTTATTTTTGATCTGTAACCACTGCAAATAAGACCAATACCTATGAATCGCTTTCCTCTCGTTGCTCTGGGTTTCTCCGCCCTGTTTCTGCAAGCCTGCATGTTCTCCCCCGGCATGCATATGGACACTGACCGCCTGCTGGCAGAAGACTCCGCAGAGGAAAGTATGGTTCAAATGGTGCAGATCACCCCCAAGGTGCTGACGCAGGAGCAGGCCGTACAACCTAACCGCACGGTGCCTTCCGCGCTACTGGACTACACGCCCGGTAATTACCGCCTTGGGCCAAACGACGGCCTGTTCATCACCGTTTGGGATCACCCCGAGCTTACTGTGCCGGGTGGTCAACAGCAGACGAACGAAGCAAACGCGCGCGTGGTTCGTGACGACGGCACCCTGTTCTATCCCTTTATCGGTAGCGTTCAGGTTGCCGGTATGACGCAGGAAGAACTGCGCAAGGTGATCACCGAACGGCTGGCACGCTACATCGAACAGCCCCAGGTCGATATCAACATCATCGGCTACAACAGCCAGAAAGTGACACTGAGTGGTGCCTTTGTTGAGCCCGGCTTCCGCGCCATCACCTCGCAGCCGTTGACGCTGCTGCAGGCCGTTGGCGAAGCGGGCATTGATAAGGATCGCGCTGACCTATCAAGTCTGAACCTGATTCGCGATGGCCAGGTCTACACGCTGGACTACGACTATCTGACCAGCCACCCCAGTGCTGTTGGCAACGTCTACCTCAAAGCCGGTGACAAACTGCACATGGGCTTGAACGACGCCCGCAAGGTGTTCGTCATGGGCGAAGTGGCTTACCCCAGCGCGCTGTCCTATAGCACCAGCCGCATGACTCTGAGCGAAGTGCTGGCCACCGTCGGCGGCCCCTCACCTACCAGTTCCAGTGGTCGCGAGGTGTACGTAATCCGCGGTGTCGAGAATCTGGAAACAGAAAAGGCAACCATCTTCCAGCTCAACGCCCAATCGCCGTCTGCATTCATTCTGGCCGACCAGTTTGAAATGCGCCCGCAGGACGTGGTGTTTGTCGGTGCCGCCGGTATCACCCGCTGGAACCGCTTTGTCAGCCAGCTGTTCCCGAGCGCGAACTTCATTGGTACCACCGTACGGGTGGGCAGCGACTACGACGATCTGCGTAACGGCAACTGACAGGTCCCGCCGTGAGATATTCACTACGGGCTGCGGCGCTGGCGCTGAGTTTGCTTGCGTTGAGCGGGTGTAACTCGCTCACCTCAGATTCAGTCAACTCGTTCAGACTGCTGCTGGACAACGACCGCAACAAAATTCCCGCCGAGCGGGTTAACAACTCCCGCGCCGACACGCTGCTAATTTCTGCAGCCGGCGCACAGGGTCTATTCATTGCGCCGGCAGGCAGCAGCGGCATAATACGCTGGCGCGGTGTAACCGAGCAGCTGGAAACACATAACGGTCGCATGACACAGCTGGTGGGCATGAAGGTCGACGTACTCGCTCCTCTGAACGCCGAAGATCCGCTCGCCCGCAATCTCTTGCAGATTAGCGACGGTACCGAGATCGTGCGCACCGTCGACTACCCACTGACCTATCAGACAGGTCTTCAGCAGGTGGCTACGTATTATCGTGGGCCGCTTGAGGTCATTGGCCAGCAGACATACCAGCGTATCGACGAGCACATACGGATGCCTCAGATCGACTACAAGGCAACCAACTATTACTGGGTTGACCCCGCTACCGGCAGCGTACGCAGAAGCATTCAGAACCTCGCGCCGGAGCTGCCAGCCTTTGATCTGCTTTTTACCCACCAGCCGCCACGAGGTGATCAACCTTGAAACGGCTTACGTGTTCGCTGGCGCTGCTGGCATCAACCCTGATCAGCAATCCACTGCTGGCTAGCGATCTGGTCGTTACAGGCCAGGTCAGTGTGCCCGGCAGCTTTCTTTGGCATCAAGGCGCACGCTTGCTTGACCTGACTACCGCAGCGCAAGTAGACACCAGCAGCTGGCCGCTTGGCGCAGCATTGCTGCGCCAGAGTGCAAAGCACGAGCAACGCAAACTCAAGGCCGGCGTACTATTTGATCTGAGAGCCGCGCGGGTCAACGCTGCAGCCCTGGGTGACGACAGCCTCACTGAGTTGCTTGCAGCCTTGCAGCAACAGGTTGCACAGATGCCAGTTACTGGTCGCGTCCCGGCGGAAATGAATCCGCTCAAGCAGCGACTGGCGAAATTCAACCCTCTGCTTGAGCCAGGTGACCAGCTCGTCTATCCGGGCAACCCTCACACAATCCGCATAGTGGGTGCGGTGAACGCGCCTTGCGATCTTGAGTTCATTCCGGCGCAGAGTCCCAAGCGTTATCTGGACAGCTGCTCGCAGCACTGGATCGCCAATCCGGATGAGATCTACCTGATTCAGCCCAATGGGGACACTTCGCGGCTTGGGATTGCACCGTGGAACAGCGAAGATGCCTGGCTGGCTGAGGGCGGCACCATTTACGTGCCGCTCCGGCACGCCCTTTTTGGTGAGAGCGGGAATGACTTCAATAATGAGATGGCTGCATTGCTGGCGACTCAGTACATTGGCGTAGAGGCGACTTCTGCACATGAGTAAAACGCTTCGTCGCCTGGCGACCGTTTCCGCACTGCCCATCCTGGCTGCAAGCACAACGTGGGTAATGGCAACAGAGAATCCACGCTACCGCACAAGCCAGCACGATTTTGGTGGCGTAGGCCTGTTGCAGACCCCTACCGCGCGCATGGCGCCAGAGGGGGAGTTCAGCTTCACGATCAACAAAACCTCTCCGTACACGCGTTACAGTATCTCGGTACAGCCCCTGCCCTGGCTGGAAAGCACCATCCGCTACATCGACGTCAGCAATATCAACTACGGGTCGGAAGACTTCAGCAGCCAGAGTCTCAAAGACAAGGCCATCGATGCCAAGTTCCGACTCTGGCAGGAGAGTCGCTGGCTGCCACAGATCGCGCTTGGGTTCCGCGACGTCGGCGGTACCGGCCTGTTCTCCAGCGAATTTATCGTCGCCAACAAACGCTTCTATGACCTCGACCTGAGTCTTGGGGTCGCGTGGGGCTATATCGGCAACCGAGGCGACTTCGGCAACCCGTTGTCGCTTATCAGTGACAGCTTTGATGATCGCGCCAGAAATGACGACCCAGGCGGGACGCTGAATACCAGCAGCTACTTCAGTGGCCGCCCGGGAATTTTTGGCGGTGTGGAATACCAAACCCCTTGGGACAACCTGCGCCTGAAGCTGGAACTGGACGGCAACGATTACCAATCTGAACCGTTCCAGAACAACCAGAAGCAGGATTCACCGTTTAACGTAGGTGTACTCTACAGCCTCGGCAGCAATGTTGACCTGACCGCCGCTTGGGAGCGCGGAAACACTGCAACGTTTGGTATTACCCTGCGCTCCAACGTAAAGACTGTACAGCGCCCCCCCAAACTTCTGGATCCGGCTCCAGAGCCGCGCCGGGCGCTACCTGCAGGCGTCAATGGCGGCAGCGTCGATTGGGCAAGCATCAGCCAACGGCTGGAAAACAACGCTGGCATCAGAGTCGAGAGCATTGCGATAAGCGGTGACGAAGTAGTCATCACCGGACAGCAGACTACCTATCCCAGTGACGCCGAAGGGATGAGCCGAGCGGCTCGCGTACTCGACAACAGCCTCGGCGAAGGCACCTACGACTGGTACACCCTGGTGCACAAGCCCTACGGCATGGCGCTCAACCAGACCAGCGTGAACGCCCAAACTCTGCGTGAATATGAGCGGTTTGAAGCGGACCAGCGCGCCCTGCGCTATGGCATGGAAAACGCCGTGCCGGCGGTACTCGACAGCGATGAGGTTCACCGAGGCGACCTGGATCGCGCGAATGGCGGCTTGGCGCTGGGTTACCGACAAAACGTCGGCGGCCCGGACAGCTTCATCCTGTATCAGTTCCTGCTTCGCGCCAACGGCCAGTTCTACCTCGACCGCAACAAATGGCTGGACGGTACAGTTGGCATCAACCTGCTAAACAACTACGACAAATTCGAGTACGACGGCCCCAGCAATCTTCCGCGTGTCCGTACTGACTTGCGCCAGTATCTAACCAGCTCAGAGGTGCAACTCAACCGATTGCAGTACACCCAAACCGAGCAGATCAACCGAGACTGGTTTGGCATGACCTATGCCGGGCTGCTTGAAGACATGTATGGCGGCGTGGGTGGCGAACTGCTTTACCGTCCGCACGGCGTTAACTGGGCTGTCGGCGTTGACCTGAACTGGGTGAAACAACGCGGCTACGAGCAAGACTTCAGCTTCCGAGACTACTCGACGCTGACAGGACATGTGACCGGCTATTTGCGCACCGGCTTCCACGATGTGCTGATCAAGGGCAGCGTCGGCCGCTACCTGGCCGGCGACATTGGCGGCACCATTGACTTGTCACGGCGCTTCCGCAATGGCTTTGTGTTCGGCGGTTGGGCAACGATGACCGACGTATCCAAGGAAGAATTTGGTGAAGGCAGTTTCGACAAAGGTGTTTATCTGCAGGTGCCGTTCGACGCGTTCTTCCTGCGCTCTACCAAGTCGACAGGAACGCTCAGCTGGAACCCGCTGACACGTGACGGCGGCGCGAAGCTGTGGCGCAACTATGAGCTGTACCAGCTAACCGAGGATCGTGATCTGGACCGTTTTGATAACAGCTTCCAGAACCTGACCCGCTAACCATGAAGCTGATCCTTGAGCGCCTGATGGCGCGGTACAGCCTGTGGTTCAAGCTGGCCTTCTTTGCCGTGCTGGCACTGGGGCTGTATTTGGGCATGAGCCCCAGCCCGCCACCGACAGCCTACAGCTGGCAGGCCTCCGGCTATCACGCCGGAGGCATCTTCGCCCTCACCCTGCTCAGCTTTACCGCTTTCCCCCGCTGGCGGTGGTGGTTTCGGGCGGTGTTTATGACGCTGGTTGGCGTGGCGGTAGAACTGGTTCAGTCACTGCACCCGACACGCTCACCCGACTGGGGCGACATCCTCGCCAACAGTACCGGGCTCGGCGCCGGCCTGCTGGTTATTGCGGCATACCTGCTGATACGCAAACGCATGCTATCTGCCAGCAGATAAAGAAACAAATCCGCTCTATTTTGCTACAAAAATATTATTTGGATCACATTTGCCGCATGCGGCGAAATGACATCATCCTTCCTGCTGTTAAGGTTCCCGGCGGAACAACGACAAGGAAGATCAATGTCCAGCGATCGCTTTACGCCCCGTTTTACCCGCGCCGAAGTATGGAAAGGCTGGCAGCGGCAGCCTAGCAAACCCGAACGCCCGATCCCGTACGACGTACAGCTGATCACCCTGAAGCTGGCAGACGCGCTGCCTCAGCACGCCTTGCGCACGGTCAGCGATGAGCTGAAAGATCTACCGCTGGCGCAACGTGCCCTGCAGCGCCGCCAACGGCTGGAAGAGATGCTGCAGCAAGGCGAAGGCTGCTGCTTGCTGGCCCAGCCGCGTATGGCCGCAGAGTTGGTCGACGCCCTGGAACTCCACAACCGCAAGCGTTACAAGCTGATCGCGTGGTGCATCATGCCAAACCATGCGCACATTTTGCTCGAACCGACCTATTCGATGCCCCGTATTGTGCAGGCGTGGAAAACGGCCACTACCCGCTGGATGCTGCTGCACAAGGACGAGTTGCAGCTGCAGACACCCGGCCGCATGCTCTGGATGCGTGACTACTGGGATCGTTACATTCCGAATGCGGGCGATCTGGGCAAGGCAATTCAGCAGGTAAAACAAAGCCCAGTCGACGCAGGACTCTGCGAGCAGCCGGAGCAATGGCGCTGGTCGAGCGTGGCTGCGCAGGGGCAATAAGCTGCCGGCCGGTGGTATCCTTGCCCCTCACTTACAGTTCGGGGAGATTCACGTGCAGGCCAGCATGCAACACCAGTTACTGGAGGCCCTGCTGCCGATTGCGCGCGCCGCCGGCGAGCGAATTCTTGAGATCTACCACAGTGATTTCGAGGTACGCGGCAAAGCCGATGCCTCACCTGTGACCGCCGCCGATGAGCAGGCCGAAGCGATCATTCTCAAGGGGCTTGCCGAGTTGCCTGTCAGCTTCCCGGTAGTAGCCGAAGAGGCCTGCGCCGCGGGCGTGATCCCAGAGACAGGCGAGTGCTTCTGGCTGGTCGACCCGCTGGATGGTACCCGGGAATTCGTCAATCGAAACGGCGAGTTCACCGTCAATATCGCCCTGATCAAGCATGGCCAGCCGATCCTCGGCGTGGTGCTTGCTCCTGCCATCGCAACCTTGTACGCCGGTTCGCTGGCAGAAGGCGCCTTTGTTGAAACCAACCACGGGCGGCGCGCTATCCGGGTGCGCATGCCAGCACCAGAGGGGCTGGATATTCTGGCCAGCCGGTCACATGGCGATGTTGAGGCGCTGGAGCAGCTATTGGCCGGCCGCAAGGTTCGCAACATCGTTAACGCAGGGTCATCATTGAAACTGTGCCTGATTGCTGCCGGCGAGGCGGATGTTTACCCCAGACAGGGCCGCACCATGGAATGGGACATCGCCGCCGGTCATGCCGTGCTGGCTGCAGCTGGCGGGCAAGTGCAGACCTTCGACGGCAAGCCATTGCAGTACGGCAAGCCCGAGTTTGAAAACCCGCATTTCGTTGCCAGCGGTGACCAGGCGTTTTTCTGAGCGCGGCCCCGCCCGTTACCAAGACCTCCGGACCTTCGACGCCGCTCCCCGAGCACCTGGGCACAGCACGCTGTGCCCCTACAATTAGGTACGGTGACTTTGTGAGCCGTCGAGCTTAGGTATAAGCACCACCAGTAGCTTC
>JAYNRF010000006.1:35703-118496 GCA_038114645.1 Pseudomonadaceae bacterium
CGATTGGGTACGGTGACTTTGTGAGCCGTCGAGCTTAGGTATAAGCACCACCAGTAGCTTCGCCGACACCTGCGTAGCGGCACAGCGTGCTGTGCCCCTGCGGTTTGAGGTGGAGATTGTCTGATCCCGGAGTCGGGCGGGAGCACATGCCCTTGAGGCTGAGGCCCACCTGCGCGGTGTAGCGATACCTGCACGAGGGCACAGCACGCTGTGCCCCTACGATTGGGTACGGTGACTTTGTGAGCCGTCGAGCTTAGGTATAAGCACCACCAGTGGCTTCACCGACACCCGCGTAGCGGCACAGCGTGCTGTGCCCAGCGAAACCCGCCGGATGCACGGCGCATACAAACAAAAACGCCCGAGGCATAGGCCGTCGGGCGTTTGGGTATTGCTTGCGCAGATCAGGCGGCGGGTTGGGCTGCCTTGACCATGCTCTGCAGCTCACCAGACTCGTGCAGCTCCAGAATGATGTCGCTGCCGCCGACCAGCTCACCGTTGATCCACAGCTGCGGGAACGTCGGCCAGTTGGCATAGCCCGGCAAGTTGGCGCGGATGTCCGGGTTTTGCAGGATGTCCACATACGCGAATTTCTCGCCGCAGGCCATCAACGCCTGCACGGCGCGTGCGGAGAAACCGCACTGCGGAGCATTCGGCGCGCCTTTCATGTAGATCAGCACCGGGTTGTTGGCGATCTGTTCTTTGATGGTATCGATGATATCCATGGTATTCCTCGTTACGTAAAGGGCGTTCGAACGCGTTGCTGACCGCGCATTCTACAGCAAAGCGCCCGCTTATGCTGCCACCACCTCAACCCGCAGACCGTTCAACGCGGCATTGCCGGTTACCGGATCAAGGAAGCGTTCGTCGGTCAGGTCGTTGACGCTGACGCCGGCGTGCTGCTCGGCGACCTCGATCTGCGTACCCGGCCGATTATGTCCCCAGCCATGCGGCAGGCTGACCACGCCCGGCGCCATTTCGTCACTGGCGCTGACGGCGACCTGTACCTCACCGACCCGCGAGCGAACGGTGACCTGCTGGCCGTCCCGCAGGTTGCGCGCAGCCAAGTCTTCAGGATGCATCAGCAACTGATCACGCGGCTTGCCTTTTACCAGACGCTGGTAGTTGTGCATCCAGGAGTTATTACTGCGCACATGACGTCGACCGATCAAGCGCAGCTCTCCCGTTGCCGGTGCGAGTTCGGCCAGCTCGGCGGCGACCCGCTGCAGATCCTGCAGCATGGCAGGCTGGGCCAGTTCAATACGCTTGCTCTCGGTCTGAATGCGGCGCAACAGGCTGGGTTGCAGGGGGCCGAGGTCGATACCGTGCGGGTTGGCCTTGAGCACATCCAGCGACAACCGCTCGCCGTAGGGGCCGGCACGCACCGCCATATCGACCAGTTCGTGCGGCGGCTGGGTGGCGCGCGCCGGCTGGCCGGTAACCGCAGCAAAGGCCTTGCCCAGCCCGACAAAGATCTCCCAGTCGTGCAATGCGCCCTCGGGCTTGCTCAGCACCGGCTCGTTATAGCGGGTGACATTGCGCACCGCGAAGTTATTGAAGGTGATGTCGTAGTGATCGTGTTCGAGCGACGCGGTGGGCGGCAGGATGACATCCGCATGGCGGGTGGTCTCGTTGATATACAGATCCACGCTGACCATAAACTCCAGGCTCTCCAGCGCTGCATCAAGCTGACGGCCATTGGGCGTCGAGAGCACGGGGTTGCCTGCGGAGGTTACCAAGGCGCGAATCTGCCCCTCACCCTGGGTGAGAATTTCCTCGGCCAACGCCGCGACCGGCAACTCGCCATTGAACTCCGGCAGGCCGGATACCCGTGAACGCCATTTGTCGAAGTGGCCCGGACGGCGCGCTGATGCCACCTCAAACGCCGGTTCGGGGAACAACGAGCCGCCGACTGCATCCACATTACCGGTCACCAGATTGATGACCTGAATCAGCCACTGGCACAGGGTGCCGTAACGCTGCACCGACACCCCCATGCGACCGTAGCAGACCGCGCGTTCGGCGCTGGCAAAGTCCCGCGCCAACTGGCGAATCTGCTCGGCCGGGATGCCGCAGGCCGGTGCCATTTGTTCAGCGGTGAACCCGGCAACCGCTTCGCGCACTTCCGCCAGCCCTGCGGTGCTGTCCAGCACCGGGCTCTGGCGGGTCAGATTTTCGTTGAACAGGGTATTGAGCAAGCCCAGCAACAGAGCCACATCCGTGCCGGGCTGAATGAACAGGTGCTCGCTGGCGATTACTGCCGTTTCGCTGCGCCGCGGGTCGACCACCACCAGCTTACCGCCCCGCCCCTGCAGTGCCTTGATGCGTTTGGTGACGTCCGGCACGGTCATGATGCTGCCGTTGGAGGCCAGCGGGTTGGCGCCGAGCATCAGGAAATAATCGGTGTGGTCGATATCCGGAATCGGGATCATCAGCATGTGGCCGTACAGCCAGAGCGACACCAGATGATGCGGCAGTTGATCAACCGAGGTAGCCGAGTAGCGCTGACGGGTATGCAGCTGACCCAGGAAATAGTTGCCGTGGGTCATGGAGCCGTAGTTGTGCACATTCGGGTTGCCCATATAGACACCCACGGCGTTATTGCCATGCGCTTGCTGAATCGCTGCCAGACGCTCCGCGACCAGCGCAAACGCCTCGTCCCAGCTGATCTCCTCCCAGCGCTCACCCACACGCTTCACCGGCCGGCGCAGACGCTGAGGATCATTCTGAATGTCCTGCAGGGCAATCGCTTTGGGACAAATATGCCCACGGCTGAATGGGTCCTGCGAGTCGCCCTTGATAGAGAGGATACGGTCGCCATCAGTTTCAATCGCCAGGCCGCAGATAGCCTCGCACAGGTGGCAGGCGCGGTAGTGGGTCACGGACATGTCATTCACCAGACAGATATTATTTTGTGTTGAACATTCTAGGGGCTGTTACGTCTGCCCCGCCACCGCTTAGGGCGCGCCAGAATACAGCCTTATTCAGTCACTGAATCAGCAGCCCGGGCCGCTTTATTTGCCTTTGTCCGGAATTTCCCTATAAGATCCCCGCTTCTCTCTATTTGCTGTGGCTGATACCAGGCCGTCAGGTCGTGGTACGGGTCACTGTTTCCGGTCGCCGGGCGGCCGAGGTAACTCAGGTAGTACACATATGACTACACGGCACTTTCTGTCGCTGATGGACTGCTCCGAAGCAGAGCTCATCGGTTTGATCAAACGCGGTATCGAACTCAAGTCGCTGCACCGTCAGGGTGTGGTTTACGAACCCTTGAAAAACCGCGTGCTGGGGATGATCTTCGAAAAGGCCTCCACCCGTACCCGCGTCTCCTTTGAAGCCGGCATGATTCATCTGGGTGGTCAGGCGATCTTCCTGTCCCCGCGCGACACCCAGCTGGGCCGTGGCGAGCCGATCGAAGACAGTGCCCGTGTGCTGTCCAGCATGTGCGACGCCATCATGATCCGCACCTTCGCCCACGAGACCCTTGAAACCTTTGCGCAGTACTCCAAGGTGCCGATCATCAACGGCCTGAGCGATGACCTGCACCCCTGCCAGCTGCTGGCTGACATGCAGACCTATCTGGAGCACCGCGGCCCTATCAAGGGCAAGACCGTGGCCTGGATTGGCGACGGCAACAACATGTGCAACACCTTTATTCAGGCTGCCGTGCAGTTCGACTTCCAGCTCCGCGTCGCCTGCCCGGAAGGCTACGAGCCCTCGGCGCAATTCCTTGAGCAGGCCGGTGACCGTGTAACCGTGATGCGCGACCCGATGGAAGCGGTTGCCGGCGCGCATCTGGTCAATACCGATGTTTGGGCGTCCATGGGCCAGGAAGATGAAGCCGAGGCGCGCCTGAAGCAGTTCGCGCCCTATCAGGTCACCCCTGCCATGCTGGACGCGGCCGACGAGTCCGTGCTGTTCATGCACTGCCTGCCAGCCCACCGCGGCGAGGAAGTCAGCGCAGCGCTGATGGAAGATCCGCGCAGCGTGGTCTGGGACCAGGCCGAGAACCGTCTGCACGCGCAAAAGGCGCTGGTCGAATTTCTGCTGGTTGAGTGAGGCAACATGTCCAGCCCGGTACTAGAGCTGAACAACCTCAAATGCGGTTACGGCCAGCACTTGATCGTCAACGATCTGAGCATTCGCCTGCGTGAAGGCGACATCGGCTGCCTGCTGGGACCGTCCGGTTGCGGCAAGACCACCACCCTGCGCGCCATTGCCGGGTTTGAGCCGATCAGCGGCGGTGACATTCTGCTCGATGGCAAGGCGCTGAGCACACCGACTCTGCGCGTTGCACCCGAGCAGCGCCAGATCGGCATGGTGTTTCAGGACTACGCGCTGTTCCCCCACCTGACCGTCGCTGAAAATGTCGGCTTCGGCATTCACCAGCACCCCGAGCGCAAGCGGATCGTCGACGAGCTGCTGGCCTTGGTAAAGCTGGACAAGCTGGGCAAACGCTATCCACACGAGCTTTCAGGCGGCCAGCAACAACGGGTCGCACTGGCCCGCGCGATGGCGCCCAACCCGCGCCTGCTGCTGCTGGATGAGCCCTTCTCCAATCTGGACGGTGAGCTGCGTCGGCGGCTGTCTGCCGAAGTGCGCGACATCCTCAAGTCGCGCGGCATCAGCGCGATGCTGGTAACCCATGATCAGGCCGAAGCCTTTGCCGTGTGCGACCATGTTGGTGTGCTGAAGGACGGCCAGCTGCAGCAATGGGATAGCCCGTACAACCTGTACCATGAGCCGGCGACACCCTTTGTGGCCAGCTTTATCGGCCAGGGCTATTTCATTCGCGGGCAGCTGCTCTCTAGCGATACGGTGCAGACCGAGCTGGGCGTGATTCACGGTAATCGCGCGTATCAACTACCGGTTGGCGGTGCGGTCGATGTGCTGCTGCGTCCGGACGACCTGGTGGGTGACGCCAGCAGCACGCTGCGTGCACGGGTGATGGACCGCACCTTCCAGGGTGCGACCATCCTTTACCGCCTGCAGCTGCAGACCGGCACCCAGCTCGAAGCGCTGTTCCCCAGCCATGCCGACCATCAACCCGGTGACGAGGTGGGCCTGCGGGTAGCCGCCGAGCATCTGGTGGTGTTTCCGGCGCAGGGCAGCGTCAATCTGCACGCCCAGCTGCCGCTGGAGCAGGTGCTGGATACCGGCCGTTCGGCCTGACGCCTTTGCGTGGAGAACGCTGCGCGCTTCTCCACCCTACACCCCGCACAGCGCCCGACGCGCCACGCCGCGAATCATCCGGCACAACCCCGTAGGGCGGAGAACGCCGCAGGCTTCTCCGCGTACGTAACCACGTCAAGGCTGCGGCCACACAGCAACCCGCTCGCCTTGCCATGAACCATCCGTGACAACCCCGTAGGGCGGAGAACGCCGCAGGCTTCTCCGCGTACGCCACGGCGTCAGGGCTGCGCTGGGCCGTATAGAGCCCGACTCGCCTTGCCGTGAATCATCCGGGACAGTCGATAATCGGTGTTCTGCATCATGCCGATCACAATCGCTTGGTTGGCCGGATCAATCCAGCACCACGCCCCTTGAATCCCCCACCACCAGAAGGTGCCTTCGGGTAGATAACCGGCGGCCGGTGAGTCGTTCACCACCGCGACGTTGAGACCAAACTGGTTACCCGGGAAGAACGGGCCGATGTTCTCAACCCCCTCTGGCAGCTGGTTGCGGCGCATCAGCTCCACCGTTTCCGGCTTCAAAATCCGCACCCCGTCCAGCTCACCGCCAGCGAGCAACATGCGCGCAAAGCGCAGGTAATCGTCCATCGACGAAACCAGCCCGCCACCACCGTTGAGAAACCGCGGCTTGCTCAGGAACGGCGTATTGGGCAGCGGCGCCAGTGATCCGTCTTCCTGTGGCTTGTAGGACAGCGCCAACCGCTCGGCTTTGTCTGCTGGTGCATAGAAGTCGGTATCAACCATCCTCAGCGGATCAAACAGACGCTCCTGTAGATACACATCAAACGCCTTACCGGACAGCACTTCCACCAGATACGCCTGAATGTCCACCGAGATGCTGTAGTTCCAGACCGTGCCCGGCTGGTAGACCAGAGGAATGTGCTGCAGCTTGGCCATCATGTCGGCAAAGGTGGAGTCGCGGTTCTGGATATCCGCCTTGACGTACAGCTGGTCGACCTGGGTATTGCCAAAGCGGCCATACGTGAACCCGCCGGTGTGAGTCATCAGCTCGCGAATGGTGACTGGGTGCGCAGCCGGCTCGGTCTCGGGCATGCCGTCCGGTCCATCGGCGACGGCTACCTGCAAGTTCTGCAGCTCGGGGATGTATTTGCCGACCGGGTCGTCCAGCTGGAAGCGCCCTTCGTCATACAGCGTCAGCAGTGCGGTACCGGTTACCAGCTTGGTGAGCGAGAAGATCTTGTAGAGGCTGTCGGGTTTCAGCGGTTTGCCTTGCTCACGATCGGCAAAGCCGTACTGCCCGCGTTGCACAACCTCGCCGTTCTGGTAAACCAGGGTCGCAATACCCGCAATGCGACCTTGCTGAACTTCCTGTGCCATCGCCGCACCAAAGGCATCCAGCCGCTGCTGTGAAAACGTCTGGGCCGCAGTATCTGCCCAGCTGCCAGCAACCAGGCCGCCGGCGAGCACCACCCCGCTCAGCAGGCTACGTATCCATAATCCGATCATTCTTGTTCTACTCTGTTATGGGATTGGAACCATTAATTTACCTGCGCTGGGACATACCGCCAAGCTGTCTCAATCGTCATCATTCGGAATGATCATTCAGGCTTGCTGTAACAAATGCCTTTCTCCGACGTCAGATGATTGAAACCACCACACAGGAACGACCATGAAACGCCGTACCCTGCTTTCCGGCCTGTTGGCCGCCCCTGCTCTGCCGCTGCTCTCAGGTAACGCTCAGGCAGCTGACGCGTTCCACGAAGCGACCGTCGAGCCCCTTGAGATACCAACCGAGTATTGGCGTGACAAAGTCTCGCCAGCCGCCTGGAAGGTGCTGTTCGAGGAAGATACCGAGCGCCCGCGCAGCAGTCCGCTGGACAAGTTGTACGACGCGGGCGCCTATGTTTGCGCCGCGTGCCATCTGCCGCTGTTTTCCTCGGAGCACAAGTTTGACAGCGGCACCGGTTGGCCGAGCTTTACCCAACCCATTGCTGGCCACATCGGCACCAAACAGGACTACGCCTTGATCTGGCCACGCACGGAATATCACTGTGCACGCTGCGGCGGTCATCAAGGCCATGTCTTCAACGACGGCCCACCGCCACGCGGCGAGCGTTGGTGCAACAACGGGGTAGCCCTTCAGTTCATTGCTGCCGGCGAGCCACTGCCAGCCCTGCGAGGTGATGCATGATCCGCTCA
This sequence comes from Pseudomonadaceae bacterium, assembly GCA_038114645.1. Lineage (GTDB taxonomy): Bacteria > Pseudomonadota > Gammaproteobacteria > Pseudomonadales > Pseudomonadaceae > Halopseudomonas. The sequence continues at coordinate 43,053 of JAYNRF010000006.1, forward strand.
ATACTAGTTGGCCTGCTGCTGATCTCACCGCTCGGCTTTGCCAACGAGCCGCTGACCGAAGGTCCGGCCGGTACCGAGATGGCCGTGTTTGCCGGCGGCTGTTTCTGGTGCACGGAATCGGATTTCGACAAGATGCCGGGCGTGGTCGAGACCATTTCCGGCTATACCGGCGGTGACGCCAGCAGCGCCGACTACCAGCAGGTGTCGGCCGGAGGCACCGGCCATATTGAATCGGTAGCTGTTTTCTTTGACCCGAGCAAAACCAGCTACGCCACACTGGTTGAGGCTTTCTGGAAGACCATCGACCCGATCACGCCCAACGCTCAATTCTGCGACCACGGCAGTCAGTATCGCAGCGCGCTCTACTACGCCAATGCAGAGCAGCAGGCGCTGCTTGAAGCATCACGTGATGCCCTTGAGCGCTCCGGCCGGTTCGAAGAACCGATCGCGACGCTGATATTGCCGCGCCAGCCGTTCTATCCGGCCGAGGAGTACCACCAGGACTACTACCACAAGAATCCGCTGCGCTATAACTTCTACCGCACCACCTGCGGCCGCGATGCGCGTCTGGAAGAACTTTGGGGCGAGTAAACCGCAGATGGAAATATGCGGCGTGACTCTGGATAATGGCGACCTTTGACCAGTCAACCCGAGCGGATTGAACCATGCAGATTGCCGAAAAAACCGTTGTCCAGTTTCACTACGACCTGACCGATGCGGAAGGTCCAATTGAATCCTCCCGCGAGCATGAGCCGGTGCTGTATCTACATGGCCAGACTGGCCTGATCGATGGACTGGTAGAGGCGATGGAGGGCCGCAGCGCTGGCGAGAGCTTTAGCGTGACCATCCCGCCGGAAAAGGCGTATGGCATGCCACGCGAAAACGCCCTGCAGAAGGTACAGGCCAAGTACCTGCAAGGTGCAAAGAAGTGGAAGCCGGGCATGATCGCCGTGCTGCAAACCGAACAGGGTCCGCGCCAGGTGGTCGTTGTGAAGCCCGGGCTGTCGCAGGTTGTGGTCGATACCAACCACCCGCTGGCTGGTCGCGAGCTGACCTTCAACGTCGATATCCTTGATGTACGCGCAGCCACCGAGGAAGAGCTGGCCCACGGTCACGCTCATGGCGTTGGTGGCCACAACCACTGATCACCACCCGCAGGGACGCGACATGTCGCGTCCGCAGGTCAGCCGCATGGTGAATTTTAACCAGTCGCGCTGGCCAAGCCGGACGCAGCATGCTGCGTCCCTACGCAAAGTCGTGGTCCAGTGTTGTTGCGTACCACTCAGCTCAACGTCGCGCCCCGCGTAACGCCAATACCTGCGCATGCAGGCTTTCCGGCAATGCGGCATCCGGTGAGACCGGCTCCCCGGCAACCAGCCCCACCCGCGACCAGAAGCGGCGGAAGAAACCCTTCTTTGGATCGCGGCTGAAGAAACTCCCCCACAACCCCTGCAGCGCCATCGGGATTACCGGCACCGGGTCAGTCTCCAGTATGCGGGTGATACCGGCACGGAACGTGTCCATCTCGCCATCGGCTGTCAGCTTGCCCTCAGGGAAGATGCATACCACCTCGCCCGCGCGCAGATACTCGGAAATACGCTTGAAGGCGGCCTCGTACACGACCTCATCTTCTTGCCGACCGGCAATCGGCACCGTGCCGGCAGTACGGAATATGAAGTTGAGCACCGGCAACTGGTAGATCTTGTAGTACATGACAAAGCGCACCGGCCGGCGCACCGCACCACCAATCAGCAACGCATCAACAAACGACACATGGTTGCAGACCAGCACACAGGCCCCCTCATCCGGGATTGCGTCGAGGTTACGGTGCTCGACCCGGTACATGGAGTGGCCAAGCAGCCAGATGAGAAAACGCATGCTGAACTCGGGCACCACCTTGAAGATGTAGCCGTTAACCAGCAGGTTCAGTAGCGAGATGGTGAGGAACAGGGTCGGGATGGACAGCTCCAGCACACTCAGCATCACGATAGCAAGAATCGCCGAGCAGACCATCAACAGCGCATTGAGGATGTTGTTGGCAGCGATCACACGGGCACGCTCGTCCTCGTGGCTGCGTGACTGAATCAGCGCATACAGCGGCACGATGTAAAAGCCGCCAAACACGCCCAGCCCGAGAATGCAGCCCATCACGCCCCAAGCGCCCGGCTGCTGCAGCAGCGTGAGCCAGTCGTAGGGCGATGCGCCTGCGGCGATGCTGCCGGAAAGGCTCCAGATCAGCAGACCAAACACCGTCAACCCCAGGGACCCGAACGGCACCAGACCGATCTCGACCTTGTGCCCCGACAGCCTTTCACAGAGCACCGAACCCAGCGCGATACCCACCGAGAAGACAGTCAGAATCAGTGTTACTACGCTTTCGTCGCCGTGCAGGTAGTCTTTGGCGAAACCCGGAATCTGGGTGAGGTAGGTCGCGCCGAGGAACCAAAACCAGGAATTACCGAGAATCGAGCGAGAGACCGACGGCACCTGCTCCTTCAGGCCCAACCGCAGAATGACCCAGGACTGACGGAAAATATTCCAGTCGATAGCGAGGTCAGGCAACCCGGCGCTGGCAGCCGGAATACGGCGCGCAGCCAGGTAACCACCCACCGCAACCAGCACCACCGAGCCACCCACCAGCGCAGCCCAGCCACCCGAGGCCATCAGGATACCGGCACACAGGGTGCCGCCCAAGATAGCCAAAAAGGTGCCCATCTCGACCAGGGCGTTGCCACCGACCAGCTCATCTTCCTCTAGCGCCTGCGGCAGAATCGAGTACTTCACAGGACCGAACAACGCTGACTGCGTGCCCATCGCAAACAGCACCACCAGCAGCAGCGGCAGGCTACCAAGCCAGAGTCCAACGGCGCCCAGCAGCATGATGCCGACCTCGCCGAGTTTGATGCGGCGAATCAGCAGATCCTTGTCGAACTTCTCACCGAACTGGCCACCCAGCGCAGAAAAGAGAAAGAACGGCAGTATGAACAACAGCGCGCTAAGGTTAATCAGCAAGTCGCGGTCGCTATTGAAACTGAGCTTGAACAGGATCGCCAGAATCAGCGCCTGCTTGAACAGGTTGTCGTTGAATGCGCCAAGCAACTGGCTGACGAAAAAGGGGAGAAACCGTTTGCTGCCAAGCAAACGAAACTGCGAGTGTTCCGACATGATCCTGCGTGTCCTTCCGATCAGATTTGCGGCGTTCCGGATGGCTAAGCTACCCCACCCGTTTCCTCTTCAGGACGCCAGCATACCCAATGTCGGCACATCCGCGCGCGGAATGTGCCGACAAATCGCCAAAGGCATGGATCAGCGCGATGCGGCCGTCACGCTCAGGCGCGCTTCGCGACGAACAACCCAGCCCTGGATACGCTCCTGTCGCGCGGCGGTCAGCGGGTAGCGCCAGGCAATGAAGAACGCCGTCATGTAGAGCAACACCGGCCCGACGATGTAGAGCACCCGCAGCGACAGTAACTGCTCGGCAGTGTGTTCAACCTCCTTGGCGTCAAAGCCGACCAGCGACAACAGCCCCAGCGACAACCCAAGCCCCAGCGCCATGGCAGCTTTCTGCGCCATGCCGCTGATAGCGAAGAACAGGCCTGTACGGTGCTCGCGACTGCGCGCGGTATCCAGATCCACGATATCAGCCAGCATCGAGAGCGGCAGGAACTGGAAGGCGGCGAAGCAGAATCCCTTGATCGCAAACAGGATGGCGAACGGAGTCAGCTGCCCTGCGCCGAGGAAAAACATACCCAAAATACTGGTGCTGGAAATGGCCAGTGCAGCGCAGAACGCGCGGTGTTTGCCGATACGTTTGCCCACATACAGCCAGAACGGGATACCAAGAATGCCGATGCCGAAGTACAGCAGATACATCAAACCGATCTGACCCTGAATCTGGATCACGTGTTGCATAAAGAAGACCGACAGTGCATTACGAAACGCTTCGCCGGTCACCACCACCAGCAGCATCAGGATCATCCGCTTGAAGGGGCCGTTGTTCTTCATGACCCGCAGGCCTTTCTTCCAGTCAGTCCGCTCGGCCGATTGCGGCGGTGCTTCCTTGACCGCACCCACTACCCAGAATACGGTCAGCGGCAGCAGAATCAGCAGCATCCATGCCATAACGGCGAGGATCGGACCGTAACCGATACCCAGTTGCCCGTCCTTGCCGAACAGCAGCACCGCCGTTTCCATTAACCAGCCATCGGTTTGACCGGCCTGATAGCGCGCGCCCAGCCCCTGAACCAGCGCTGGGGCCAGCGCCGCCAGGAACAGTCCGATCAGCACAAACCCTTCGCGAGACGCCACCACCCGGCTGCGCTGGTGATACTGATTGGAGAGTTCAGCGCCCCAGGCGCCGTAGGGCAAGGTCACCATGGTCCACCCCAGGTACATCAGCACCGTCCACAGCAGCAGGTGGCCAATGCCGACACCGTCTGGTGGCATGAAGATCATCACCGTGCCTATCAGCATCAGCGGCACCCCCATAACCAGCCAGGGTTTGCGACGACCGAAGCGCGTACGCCAGCGGTCACTCAGCGTGCCAATGAGCGGATCGGTGATGACATCGGACAGGCGCGCGATGACCAGAACAAGCGCCATGAGGGCCATGTTCAGACCAACTTCCTGTGCATAGAAAGGGGGAAGATAGACCACCAGAGGGTAGCCGATGATTGCCAGCGGCATGCCGATGGACCCGTGGAGCAGAATCGTTGAACGTTTCAAAACACCATTTGCATCGCTATTCGACTGCGACATGCCACTCTCCAGAGAATCGTGCGAGCACTGCTCGCTTTCTTATATTTGTCTTCTCGCGTACACCGAATCGCGAAACTGCTTGGGTACGTCGTTCTACTCTATACCGCAGAGTACTCCTCTGGCACTACTGTCTCCCGCCGCTGTCGTCACCAAGTCCATGCAATATGTTTCAACGACTGCTATGCTCCGGCCGCACCGCCGCTTGCCAAGCTCAAGCCACATGCGGCCTGCAGGTACAAACGGTGCATCTTTCAAACATCATCAGTCGTGGATATACCCCCTATTCGCTGCGCTGATGGCGCAATCAATGTACCTCTGGGGCGCAAAGCACCGCCGCTACCAGAACCTGAGCCGGGACACGCCTGATGTCGTTTCAAGCACCCTCCACTCGCCATGTCGTGCTCGCCGCCGCCGCGCTGTTGCTGGTGGTCCACGGTCTGGGACGCTTTATCTTCACGCCTCTGTTGCCCCTGCTGGTCGGCGACGGCCAGTTCAGCACCGGACAGGGAGCCTCACTCGCAACCTGGAACTACGTGGGCTACCTGATTGGCGCCCTGATCGCCATTCGCTGGCATCGCCCCAAGCAGATTCACCGCAGCGTGCCGCTCGCACTGGGTATACATTGCGTAACCCTGATCGGCCTGAGCCTGACCGACAATCTTGCGGGCGTTACCCTGCTGCGCCTGGGCAACGGCCTCAGTAATGGTCTGATCTTTGTCATGGTGCCTGCGCTGGTGATGGAGTGGCTCGCCGCGCGTCAGCGCATCAACCTCAGCGGCTTGATCTATCTTGGCGTTGGTGCAGGACTGCTGATTTCCGGGGTACTGGCAAACCCGCCCGGGATCGCGCTGACAGCCGCAGGGCGCTGGTGGCCAGCAGCGCTGCTCAGCTTACCGCTTGCACTCTGGGGCGGCTGGATCATGCTGCGTCTGCAAGTTGCCGAGCCAACGCACACCAGCTCGGACGATATCAGCCCAACCAACTCGCCGCTGCTGGATGGCAAAACCCGACCGCTGTTTTTGGCCTACGCCGGAGCAGGCCTTGGTTACATCCTGCCGATGACCTTTCTGCCGATGATTGCCAGCATCCAGCTCGGTAACGAACACCCAATGGTGCAGCAGAGCTGGCTGATCGTCGCCTGCACAACCCTGCCCGCTGCCTGGCTATGGAATCACCTTGGGCAGCGCCTCGGCGACCAACGCGCACTAATGCTTAACTACGCGTTGCAACTGATCAGCATCGTCTGTGCGCTATTGCTACCCGGAGCCTGGGGCGTCGTGCTCTGTTCAGCGCTTATGGGCAGCAGTTTTCTTGGCGCGGTGCTGCTCACCCAGCGACTGGGTCGCAGTTTGCAACCTCATCAGGGGCCCAGACTTTCCGCTGCGCTGATTGCCCTCTACAGTATTACTCAGCTGATCGGCCCCTGGCTTGCCCACGAATGGCTGAACCGTGGCGGCTCGTTGCCCGAAACGCTGTGGCTTGGCGCGGCTGCGCTGATCTGGAGCCTGGCATGGACATGGAGAACGCCGTCCACTAGCAAGTAGCCGGGAACCACAGGCACAAAACCGCACTCCAAGGAAAACGACTACCGCATATGAAGGACACGTTCATGCGCCTACAAACGAAACCCTTGCTCGTTGCCGGCCTGTTAGCCATGGTCATCGCCGCTCCGATTCAAGCCAAGCAGGACGAGCGCGGTAATGGCAACGGCAATAACGGCCACAAGTCGCATCAAAACGACTATCAAGACCGTGACTATGACCGCGACCGCGACCGCGACAGAGACCGTGACAGAGACCGTCATGAGGATCGAGACCGGGACCGTGATCGTTACACGCGCCCGTCTGACCGCATTGAAGAAGACGTCATTCGCCGCATTTTCCGCGACAACCGCGACCTCGTGCACCGAGACAGTAGCCTGCCTCCGGGTATCCGCAAGAACCTGGCACGCGGCAAGCCACTACCTCCGGGCATTGCAAAACAGCTTGACCCGCGACTGGCCAACCGCTTGCCGCACTACGACGGCTACGAGTGGCGCCAGATCGACGGTGACGTTGTCCTGGCTGAAGTAACCACCGGGATCATCGAGTCGATCATCTACGACGTTCTCGACTGAGGACTGCTCAAGACGGGCCGCAAGGCCCGTCTGCTTAACGCCCCCCCTTGCTCCCACCCGCCAACCGACGCAAACAGCATTTTCTCAATCGTCCAGATAGATGGATGCTATTTCCTTTGACAATCATTCTCATTCGAATTAGCATGCACTCATTGTCAGCCAAGGCTGTTCAGGAGTGATTACATGTACGTTTGTCTCTGCAAAGGTGTAACCGACAACCAGATCAAGGACGCCATCGCTGGCGGCGCCTGCTCCATGCGCGATCTGCGCAACGATCTGGACGTGGGCACCCAGTGCGGGAAGTGCGCTCGCGATTGCAAATCACTGCTGAGTGAGACCCTCACCGCTCAGGCCGCTGCGGGCATGGCAGCAGGTCAATTTGTCGCTGCCTGATTGCGCCTCTCATTATCGCCTGATAATCATTTTTAACCTCTTTCTTTTCAAATACTTAGATTTGACATCCCCTCGGCAGCGGCCCACACTTGGCGACTGAACAGTCCAGAGGGCCGCGCGATGAAAGGCGACAAGAAAGTCATTCAACACCTTAATACCGTCCTCGGCTTCGAGCTGATTGCCATCAATCAGTATTTCCTGCACGCACGTATGCTGCAGGACTGGGGCCTGGAAAAATTGGGCGACAAGGAATACCACGAATCCATCCATGTGATGAAACACGCGGATCGCCTGATCAAGCGCATTCTCTTCCTCGAAGGTCTGCCCAATCTGCAGGACCTTGGCAAGCTGAAGATCGGCGAAAACACCAAGGAAATTCTGGATTGCGACCTGAAGCTCCAGATGCAGGCCCTGCCCGCCCTGAAAGAAGCCATCGCCTTCTGTGAAACCGCCGGCGATTACGGCAGCCGCGAAGTCTGTGAAGACATCCTCGAAGCAGAAGAAGAGCACGTCGACTGGCTGGAAACCCAACTGAGCCTGATCGACGCAGTCGGCCTCGAAAATTACCAGCAGTCACAGATCAGCTAACCCGCACCCTCTGCAGCACTACCATCAGGTAGTGCTGCACTCCTCTTGACCCTGGTCAAGGTCTCTCGCGCCCGATCCACTATGCTCAACACTCCACCTCACTGTCAGGTCAAGGAGGAGTTATGAACAGCATGCGCGCGGCCGTGTTCGTTGAACCCGGCCGCATCGAGCTCCAACAACGCCCAATCCCTGAAATTGGCCCGACCGACGCTTTATTGCGCGTCACCACGACCACTATCTGCGGCACCGATGTACACATTCTCAAAGGCGAATACCCGGTCCGGACCGGGCTCATCGTGGGCCACGAACCGGTTGGCGTCATCGAGCGTTTAGGCAGTGCAGTCACCGGCTACCAACTGGGCCAGCGCGTCATCGCCGGAGCTATCACCCCATGCGGTCAGTGCCATCCGTGCCTGGACGGCCATTCAAGCCAATGCGGCGGCCAGGCAATGGGCGGCTGGCAGCTGGGTAACAGTATCGACGGCTGCCAGGCCGAATATGTGCGCATCCCCAATGCCCAAGCCAATCTCACCCCGGTACCCGACGGCCTCAGCGACGAACAGGTACTGATGTGCCCGGACATCATGAGCACTGGTTTTGGTGGCGCAGAAAGTGGCCATATACGCATTGGCGACACGGTGGCAATCTTCGCGCAAGGCCCTATCGGTCTCTGCGCCACCGCAGGCGCCAAGTTGATGGGCGCGACGCGCATCATTGTCGTCGATGGTGTCCCTGAACGCCTTGATGTAGCCCGTAGACTGGGCGCAGACGTGACCATCAACTTCCGGGATGAAGACCCACTGCAACGCATCCGGGAAATCACCGGCGGCGCAGGGGTCGACGTGGCCATCGAGGCGCTGGGCACGCAGCAGACCTTCGAGTCCTGCCTGCGCGTACTCAAGCCGGGCGGTACGCTGTCGAGCCTCGGCGTGTACTCCGGCAAGCTGTCGATGCCGCTGGATGCCATTGCAGCAGGTCTTGGCGACCACAAGATCGTCACCACCCTGTGTCCCGGCGGCAAGGAACGTATGCGTCGTCTGATGGCGGTAGTGGCGTCCGGACGCGTCGATCTTACCCCGATGGTCACCCACCGCTTTGCCCTGGACGATATCGTCGCAGCCTACGACCTGTTCAGCCATCAGCGCGATGGCGTGCTGAAAGTCGCAATCACTCCGTAAATACAAAAGGCCGGGGAGACCCCGGCCTTTTGAGTACAGCGCAACCGTCGCATCAGAGCGTAGCGAGGATCGCCTCAAGTGCGGCGTTCGGGTTATCCGCCCGGGTAATCGGGCGGCCAACCACCAAGTAGCTGCTGCCGTTCTCCATGGCCTGCGCCGGCGTAACAATGCGCTTCTGGTCATCTGCTGCGCTATCGGCTGGACGAATACCCGGCGTCACCAACAGGAACTCATCGCCCAGCGCGCCACGCAGCGCTTTGGCTTCACGAGCGGAGCAAACCACACCATCAAGCCCGCAGTCCTGAGTCAAACGCGCCAACCGCTGCACCTGCACCATCGGCTCAATATCAACCCCGACTTCTTGCAAGTCTTCGTGCTCCAGACTGGTGAGGATGGTCACAGCCGTCAAAAGCGGACGCTTGCCGCCACGGCGCTCAAGCACATCGCGGCAGGCTTCCATCATGCGGCGACCACCGCTGGCGTGGACATTGACCATCCATACACCCAGCTCGGCCGCGGCACGCACTGCACTCGCGGTAGTGTTCGGAATATCGTGAAACTTGAGGTCCAGAAAGACTTCAAAGCCCTTGCTCTGCAGTGACTCTACAACCGCCGGCCCTGCACTGGTAAACAGCTCCTTGCCCACTTTCACTCGGCACTTTCCGGGATCCAGCGCCTGCGCCATTTCCAGAGCAGAATGAGCGTCCGGGAAATCAAGGGCAACAATGATCGGGCTGGTATTGGGCATAACATGCTTCCTGTAAACAAATAACATTTTAAGCAGACCTCAGGCCAACTCATGACCTTTGAGCGGCTTGATCGTAGACCACCCCTTGCAACCAGGGCACTGCCAGTACAGGGAGTGACTGGAAAAGCCACACCCCTCACAGCGATATTGCGGCCGTTTGCGCTGCAGCGCTGCCAGTAACTGCAAAGGCGCAGACCGCTGTTCTTCGGCCTGCCCCTGATCCCGCAATGCGAGCAAGCCCAGCACGCCGGCGACGGATGGCTGGCCCTCCAGTCGCTGCAACATGAACTGTTCGGCGGCGCCCCCACTTTGCTCACGACGCATCTGCTGCGCGCGTGCCAACAGGGTTTTAACTGGAGCGGGGCCGGGTTGCGCCAGCGCCTGATCAAGGTACTCGGTCAGATTAAGCGCGCCATTATCCGCACAGCGCAGAGCCAATGCCAGCACCTCGGGCACAAAGTCTGGCGAATTAGTGGCAATTCGTTGCAACAGCAATGCCAGTGCCTTCAGATTACCTTCTCGCTCCTCAAGCTCTGCCAAGAGAATCAACGCGCGCACACAACGCTCATCAATTCTCAGTGCGGCTTGCAGCCAGTTGCGCGTCTGAGTGACCTCACGCTGGGCGAGCGATGCCAAGGCCATTTCACAATGGTAATGCGCAAGCGTCACGCCGAATGAAGGCTGCTCCCGCAACAGCCGCCGGCCGATTTCGACTGCTCGCTGCCACTCGTGTTGCTGCTCGTACACCGTCACCAGATCGACCAGCGCCTCTGCCTTGAGCGACGAGCTTGAAGCCGCCAGTTCCTCAAGCAAACGCTCAGCACGTTGATGCATACCCACGGCAAGGTAGTCTCTGGCCAATTCCAGCTGAACCCTGTCAGCCTGCAAGGCAGTTAGACTCGGGCGCGCAAGCAGGTTCTGGTGCACCTTGATCGCGCGCTCAACGTCACCGCGCTGACAAAACAGCTTACCAATCGCGATATGGGTTTCGACCGTTTCCGGATTGACTTCAAGCGCCCGGATGAAGGTCTCAATGGCCTCGTCCGGCTGTTCATTCAGCAGATAATTGAGGCCGATAAAGTACTGACGATCCACAGCGCTGCCGTTAGGCTGCAACATGAATCCCACCTTGATCGCTTCCCGGCGCCCCAAGAACCAACCTATGGCCAGGGCCAGCACGAAGAGGCCCAGGAACATCAGTTCCTGCATGAGCTCAGCCTTTGACAGCCTGGGTGCGCAGCTTGTCGATTTCCTTACGGTAGCGATTGAGCTCATTGCTCTGGACCATCAACTTCAGGCGCAAACGCGTCGTGATGAGCCAACCAACGAACACACCAAGAACACTACCGAGAAGAAACGCAAGCACGATATAAATAGAGAGGGGTAATGCAGGTGACTGCATTTCTAGAAACTGCAGTGAGGTGGCTTGCTGATTTTCCAGCATGAAATCCATGGTTGCCAATGCTACCAGCAGAAAAACCAGGATCAGCAGCACGCGCTTCAACCAAAGCATGTGAGACAACTCCGCATCCGTTGAGTGTCTGCGAAGTATAACCCAGCGTATTAATGGCGAGGTATGATGTCAGGCGTTTTCGAGTGACTCGTTAACCCGGTCACGCAACTCCTTGCCCGGCTTGAAGTGCGGCACGAACTTGCCATCGAGCTCGACCGAATCGCCAGTCTTGGGGTTGCGACCAACCCGAGGCGCGCGATAATGCAGCGAAAAACTGCCAAATCCACGGATCTCGATCCGCTCTCCGGTCGCTAGTGCTTGAGACATATGCTCGAGCATAGTCTTGATGGCCAACTCAACATCCTTTGCCGACAACTGCCCCTGCAGCTCGACAATACGCTCGATCAACTCCGACTTGGTCATGGTTTTCCCTTTCTTATCAAGCGAGTAGACTCGTTTTATAAGGTTGTACCATGCTTGACTAGGTTTGAACAGCCTGTTAAGCGAAGCGCTTGCGCGCTTCGCAGCCGCAAGCGTAATCAGGATGCGTTGCCTTGCCGGGCTATCAAGTCTGTTCTATGAGCCTTGTCAGGTATTCATAATCCTCAGAGAATCCGCGCAACTGGCAACCCCACAGGTTTTACTTGCAGCTTAAGGCTTGAAGCTTGCAGCTGTGCCCGCCCGCCCAGCGGACGGGCACAAAAAAGGGCGACCGAAGTCGCCCTTTTTCTACAGCTGGAAAGGCTTAGTTGCCCTTGCCTTCCATCTGCTGCTTGATCAGATCACCAATGGTGGTCGGACCAGCTGCCAGCATTTCCTGCTTACGCAGATCCTGCATGGCTTCTTTCTCGTCTTCAACGTCCTTCGCCTTGATGGACAGGCTGATAACGCGGCTCTTACGGTCAACACCAATGATCTTGGCTTCGACTTCATCGCCAACGTTCAGAACGTTGCGAGCATCTTCAATACGGTCACGGCTGATTTCGGAGGCCTTCAGAGTGCCTTCGATGTCGTCACCCAGAGTGATTACTGCACCCTTGGCGTCAACTTCCTTGACGGTACCGGTGATGATGCTGCCCTTCTCGTTCAGGGAAACGAAGTTGGAGAACGGATCATCTTCCAGCTGCTTGACACCCAGGGAGATGCGCTCACGCTCCGGATCAACAGACAGGATGACAGTCTCGATCTCGTCGCCTTTCTTGAAGCGACGTACCGCTTCTTCGCCGGCTTCGTTCCAGGAGATGTCGGACAGGTGAACCAGACCGTCGATGCCGCCGTCCAGACCGATGAAGATACCGAAGTCGGTGATCGACTTGATGGAACCGGAGATCTTGTCGCCCTTGTTGAACTTGCTGGAGAACTCTTCCCACGGGTTCATCTTGCACTGCTTGATGCCCAGGGAGATACGACGACGGTCTTCGTCGATGTCCAGAACCATGACTTCCACTTCGTCGCCAACGTTGACAACCTTGGACGGGTGGATGTTCTTGTTGGTCCAATCCATTTCGGAAACGTGAACCAGACCTTCAACGCCTTCTTCCAGCTCAGCGAAGCAGCCGTAGTCGGTCAGATTGGTGACCTTGGCGGTAACGCGAGTGCCTTCCGGATAACGACCGGTGATAGCGACCCACGGATCTTCGCCCAGTTGCTTCAGACCCAGAGAAACGCGGTTGCGCTCGCGGTCGAACTTCAGAACCTTGACGTCGATCTCGTCACCAACGTTGACGATCTCGGACGGATGCTTGATACGCTTCCACGCCATGTCGGTGATGTGCAGCAGGCCATCGACGCCGCCCAGGTCGACGAACGCACCGTAATCGGTGAGGTTCTTGACGATACCCTTGACGACTTGACCTTCCTGCAGGGTTTCCAGCAGGGCTTCGCGCTCGGCGGAGTTCTCGGCTTCCAGGACAGCACGACGGGAAACGACAACGTTGTTGCGCTTCTGGTCCAGCTTGATGACCTTGAATTCCAGTTCCTTGTTTTCCAGGTGGGTGGTATCACGTACGGGACGCACGTCAACCAGCGAGCCCGGCAGGAACGCACGGATGGTATTGACGTCGACGGTAAAGCCACCTTTGACCTTGCCGTTGATGACGCCCTTGACGACTTCTTCTGCAGCGAAAGCAGCTTCGAGGACCTTCCACGATTCGGCGCGCTTGGCCTTCTCGCGGGACAGCTTGGTTTCACCGAAACCGTCTTCAACGGCATCCAGTGCAACGTGCACCTCATCACCCACAGCGATGGTCAGTTCGCCCTGCTCGTCCAGGAACTGATCACGCGGGATAACACCCTCTGATTTCAGACCGGCGTGAACGGTGACCCAGTCGGAGTCGATGTCCACAACGATACCAGTGATGATGGAGCCCGGCTCCATATCAAGGGTTTTTAGGCTTTCTTCAAAAAGTTCGGCAAAGCTTTCGCTCATTTGGAATCCTGTAAATTTAGTATTTGGGATGCTACCGCATAGCCGCTCAAGAGCGCGCTGTGCAGCCACTGTCCCGCCACGCCACCAGCTTGCGTGGGTTGATTATCTCAATGTTCTTTCCGGTGGTGCTGGTTGCCCGGAAAGTACAGACTGATCAGGCCAGCAGGTTGCGCTCGCGCGCCATTGCGTGGACTGTTTCAAGTACTTCTTCGATGCCCATCTGCGTGGAGTCGATCTGAATGGCATCCTCCGCTGGCTTGAGCGGAGCGACGCTGCGATTCATATCTCGCTCATCACGCCCGACGATCTCATCTAGAAGACTCGCCAGATTAGCAGTTTCGCCCTTTTCGAGCAACTGCTTGTGACGGCGAGCGGCACGTTCCTGTGCGCTGGCAGTCAGGTACACTTTCAGCTGCGCATCGGCAAACACGACGGTGCCCATGTCACGCCCATCAGCAACCAGCCCCGGCCCTTCGCGAAACGCGCGCTGACGCTGCAGCAGCGCGTCACGCACGGCTGGCAGCGCGGCAACCTGAGAGGCGCCGGCGCCAACGGTTTCAGTGCGGATGGCACGACTAACATCTTCGCCTTCCAGGATGATCTGCTGTTCGCGACCATCTTCGGCAGCAATAAACTGCACATCCAGATGCGCAGCCAGCGCCTCGAGCGCCGCCTCGTTGGTCAAGTCCACCCCGTGATTGCGAGCAGCAAACGCCAGCAGCCGATACAGCGCCCCCGAGTCGAGCAGATTCCAGCCCAGTCGGCGGGCCAGCAGACCGGCAATGGTTCCCTTGCCTGAGCCGCCGGGGCCGTCGATGGTAATGACGGGGGCCTGTTGATCAATCACGCGTTATCCTCCAGTTGGACTTGCATGCCGACCGATTGCGCCAGCTCGACAAAGCCCGGGAACGACGTTGCCACGTTGGCGCAGTCCTTGATGTGGATGTCACCAGTGGCGCGCAGCGCGGCGACCGAGAACGACATGGCGATACGATGGTCGCCATGGCTTTCGACGCTACCGCCACCAATCGGGCCGCCGTCGATGATGATGCCATCTGGCGTCGGCTCTGCCTTTACGCCCAGCGCCTGCAGACCATCAGCCATGACCTGGATACGATCCGATTCCTTGACCCGCAGTTCTTCGGCGTCACGCAAGATGGTGCGTCCCTCGGCGCAGGCGGCAGCAACGAACAACACCGGGAATTCATCGATTGCCAGCGGCACCTGATCCACCGGGATATCGATGCCTTTGAGCGGAGCGTAGCGAACGCGAATATCAGCAACCGGCTCGCCGCCCACTTCGCGCTCGTTCAGCAACTCCAGGTTGCCGCCCATTTCGCGCAGGATGTTGATGATGCCGATACGAGTCGGGTTGATGCCGACGTGCTCAAGCGTTAGGTCCGCACCCTCGCAGATGCTGGCGGCAACCATGAAGAACGCAGCAGAAGAGATATCTGCCGGCACGTCGATACGACAGGCAGTCAGCTTGTGACCTGACTCAATGGTGACGGTATCGCCATCGACTTTGACCGGATAGCCGAAGCCTTTGAGCATGCGCTCGGTATGATCACGGGTCGGAGCTGGCTCGGTCACCGAGGTCGAGCCAGAGGCATACAGGCCAGCGAGCAGGATGCAGGATTTGACCTGCGCGCTCGCCATCGGCATCTGATAATCCATACCCATCATGCGGCTGCCGCCCTTGATACGCAGCGGCGGACGACCTTCATCACCGGTTTCGATCTGCGCCCCCATCTCACGCAGCGGCTTGGCCACGCGCCCCATCGGACGCTTGGACAACGACGCATCGCCGGTCAGGACGGTATCGAACTCCTGGCCCGCCAGCAGACCGGAGAGCAGGCGCATGGAGGTACCGGAGTTACCCAGATACAGCGAGCCGGGCGGCGATTTCAGGCCGTGCAAGCCCACACCATTGATGGTTACCCGGCCGTGATGTGGCCCTTCGATAACCACACCCATGTCACGAAACGCCTGCAACGTAGCCAGGCTATCTTCGCCTTCGAGGAAACCTTCCACCTCTGTCACACCCTCGGCCAGCGAACCAAGCATGATGGAGCGATGGGAAATGGATTTGTCGCCCGGCACGCGAATACTGCCAGTTACCTGCCCGCCGGGACGCGCGATGAAATTGAATTCGTTAGTCTGCATAGGTTCCATGTAAGCCCTGCGGGCCAGAATAGTGCTGAAATGCTCTCGCGCCGACTTGGCCCGGGTAAACACACCGAGCAGCGTATTGGCGTCGCGGGTTTCCACCGCCTCACGCAGTCGACCCAGATCCTGGGTAAAGGCATCCAGGCTGCGAAGCACCGCATCCCGGTTAGCCAGAAATACATCGCGCCACATCACCGGATCGCTCGCGGCAATGCGGGTAAAGTCCCGGAAACCACCAGCGGCATAACGGAAAATCTCCAGATTTTCGTTACGCGAGGCCAGGGTATCGACCAGCGAAAACGCCAGTAAATGCGGCAGGTGGCTAGTGGCTGCCAGGACTTCGTCATGGTCGGCCAATGACATCTGCTCCACATCGGCACCCAGCGCCTGCCAGCACGCTTGCACCAGCGCAACAGCCGGCTTGGCCGTCTGCTCCAGCGGCGTCAGAATGACCTTGTGATGCCGAAACAGGTCGGCACGCGCCGCCTCGACACCGCTCTTCTCGGAGCCCGCGATCGGGTGGCCGGGCACAAAGTTGGCCGGTATCGCGCCAAATACTTCTTCCACCGCCAGCGCAACTGCACCCTTGGTACTGCCAACGTCCGTCACAACCGCGCCGTCCAGCGGCAGTACTGCCAGTTGCGCCAACACCGCGCGCATACCCAGCACCGGCACCGCCAGCATGATCAAATCGGCGCCCTGCACCGCCTCGGCCAAGTCCGCAGTGACCTTGTCGACCACCCCAAGCGGCACAGCCTGACGGCGCGACACAGGGTCAAGATCACAACCGACCACCTCGCGACACAGGCCACTCTGGCGCATACCCTTGGCAAAGGAGCCACCAATCAGGCCCAGTCCAATGACCGCAAGGCGCCCGATTGTCGGCGCACTCTGTGACGGAGCCATTACATTAGACACGCGCCAGCACCTGCTTCAGTGCATCCAGAAAGCGCTGGTTCTCGGCTGGCAATCCAACGGTTACCCGCAGGTGGTTTGGCATGCCGTAGTTGGCAACCGGCCGCACGATGACACCTTCACGCAACAACCCTTGAAAAACGGGAGCAGCCTCGCGACCAAGATCAATGGCCAGGAAGTTGCCGCGAGACGGGATCCAGCTCAACCCCAGTGCGGTGCAACCATCTTCCAGCTGCTGCATACCCTGGCGATTGATCCGGCGGCTCTCGATCAGATAAGCCTCGTCCTCAAGCGCAGCCAGCGCCGCAGCGAGCGCAAGACTGTTGACGTTGAACGGCTGGCGTACGCGGTTCAGCGCATCCGCAATTGCAGGATTGGACAACCCGTAACCCACCCGTAGCGCGGCCAGACCGTAGGCCTTTGAGAAGGTACGCGACACCAGCAGATTGCTGTAGCGGCCCAGATAATCAACACCATTAGGCACGTCGTCGGTTTCGACGTACTCCGTGTACGCCTCATCCAGCACCACGATGACGTTTTCCGGAACACGATCCAGGAACGATTCCAGCGCTGCACGCTCGATCCAGGTACCGGTTGGGTTGTTCGGGTTGGCGACAAACACCACCCGGGTGGCTGGCGTAATCGCGGCAGCCATCGCATCCAGATCATGGCCCCAGTCCTTGGCAGGGACCGATACCGCCTTGGCACCGACCGCCTGCGTGACAATGGGGTAAACCGCAAAGGCATGCTCACTGAACACAACTTCGTGCTCAGGCCCGACAAACGCGCGAGCAACCAACTCGAGGATATCGTTAGAGCCGTTACCCAGGGTGATACCAGCCACATCCACACCCAGCTTGCCGGCCAGCGCCTGCTTCAGGGCAAAGCCGTTGCCATCCGGGTAGCGCGTTAGCTCCGGCAACGCAGCCGCAATAGCATCACGCACCGCAGGGCTTGGCCCCAGCGGATTTTCGTTGCTGGCCAGCTTGACGATATCTTGTGGCCGCAAGCCAAACTCACGCGCCAACTCTTCTACCGGTTTACCCGGTACATAGGGGGACAGCTTCTGCACGCCCGGCCGCGCCAGGCTGAGAAAATCGCAACTCATCACACGCTCCGCACGGGCCGACGACGTCGGCCGCCTGAGGCTGAAGGCTTAAGGCTGGAAGCACATCACCGTGTTGCCGCCAACCGCGCCTATCGAACCACTCGCCAATAACCTGACCTTCCAGCCTCTGGCCTTAAGCCTTTAGCCGCTTACAAAACCGCCTTCGGATAGGAGCCCAGCACCTTCAGCGCCACCGAATCGTCATTGATTTTCTCCAGCACATCCTTGATCAACGGATCATGCTGATGACCGAAGAAATCGATAAAGAACACGTAGGTCCACTTGCCGCTGCGCGAAGGGCGAGTCTCGATTCGACTGAGGTCAATGCCATTGGAGTGGAACGGTTCCAGCAAATGGTGCAGCGCACCCGGCTTGTTGCGCATCGATACGATGACCGATGTCTTGTCATCGCCCGTCGGCGGCACCTGCTGATTACCGATAATCAAAAAACGCGTCGAGTTATCCGGACGGTCTTCGATCTTCTCGGCCAGACGCGTCAGGCCATACAGATCAGCCGCCATGTCACCGGCAATCGCCGCCGAGTTCCACTCGCCCTTCACGCGGCGTGCGGCATCAGCATTGCTGGAGACAGCCACGCGCTCGACGTTCGGGTAATGCGCATCCAGCCATTTGCGGCACTGCGCCAGCGACTGAGCGTGCGAGTAAACACGGGATATCTTGTCGGTCTTGGTGTTCTCGCCAACCAGCAGGTGATGATGAATACGCAGCTCAACCTCGCCACAGATCACCAGATCGTGCTCAAGGAAGCTGTCGAGCGTATGGTTGATCGCACCCTCAGTGGAATTCTCCACCGGCACGACGCCAAAGTGCACGGCACCCGCTGCCACTTCACGGAAAATCTCGTCGATTGCTGCCATCGGCACACTGACCACCGAGTGACCAAAGTGCTTCAGCGCCGCTGCCTGGGTAAAGGTGCCTTCAGGGCCGAGATAAGCCACGCGCAGCGGCTCCTCAAGCGCCAGGCAGGCAGACATGATTTCACGGAACAAGCGTGCCACTTCTTCGTTATCGAGCGGCCCCTTGTTCAGCTCCATGATGTGCTTGAGCACCCATGCCTCACGTTCGGGACGGTAGAACACCGGCTTGACGCCGGGCTCCAAGGCCTTCTGCTTGACCTGCGCGACGGTTTGCGCGCACGTAGCGCGCTCGCTGATCAGGTCGAGAATCTTTTCATCAATGGTGTCGATACGCTTGCGCAGCGCCTTCAACTGATCTTCATCAGACATGGATATCAACCGTGCTGCTTTTCGAACTCGGCCATGTAGGCCACCAGAGCGTCAACCGCTGCCTGCGGCACCGCGTTGTAGATGGACGCACGCATGCCGCCCACCGAGCGATGACCTTTAAGGTTGAGCAGACCGCGCTCCTCCGCACCTGCCAGAAACGGCTTGTCCAGGCGATCATCGGCCAGACGGAACGGAATATTCATCCAGGAGCGATCGGCGACATTGATCGGATTGTTGTACAACTCACTGGCGTCAATAGCGCTGTACAAGGCCTTTTGCTTGGCATCGTTGATGCGCTTGACCGCCTCCAGACCACCCTGCTCTTTCAGCCACTGGAAGATCAGGCCCGACAGATACCAGGCAAAGGTTGGCGGCGTGTTGTACATCGAATCGTTCTTGGCGGCGACGGCGTAGTCCAGCATGGTCGGGCAACTGGCGCGCGCGCGGCCAAGCAGATCTTCACGTACGATCACCACCACCAGCCCGCTCGGGCCGATGTTCTTCTGGGCGCCGGCGTAGATCATGCCGAACTGAGACACGTCTACCGGACGCGACAGAATGGTCGAGGACATATCCGCTACCAGCGGCACCTCGCCGGTCTGCGGCACCCAATTGAACTCAAGACCGCCGATGGTCTCATTCGGGCAGTAGTGCACGTAGGCAGCATCAGCAGACAGCTTCCACTCGTTCTGACCGGGGATAGCGAAATAGTCGTACGCCTTGGCACTGCCGGCGACATTGACGTTGCCGAAGCGCGACGCCTCGTCAATCGCCTTGCCCGACCAGATACCGGTATCGATATAGTCGGCACTACCACCCTCAGGCATCAGATTCAGCGGAATCTGGGCAAACTGCTGACTGGCGCCACCCTGCAGGAACAGCACCTTGTAGTTATCAGGAATCGCCATCAGGTCGCGCAGATCCTGCTCGGCCTGCTGAGCTACCGCGACGAATTCGTCACTGCGGTGGCTCATTTCCATGATCGACAGGCCCTTGCCATGCCAATCGAGCAGCTCAGCCTGAGCCCGCTGCAACACCGCTTCCGGCAGTGCGGCCGGCCCAGCACAGAAATTGAACAGACGCTTACTCACGATTACTCCTGATCATCCACGGGTTGCTGCTCATCACCTGCCGGCAGCTGGGCCTCGCCTTCGGCGGCCGCCTCACCTTCCAGCTCAACATCTTCTTCATCTTCGTCAGACGGTTCCTGCACGCGCTCCAGACCAACCAGCTTCTCTTCGGCAGCCAGACGAATCAGCATCACGCCCTGGGTGTTACGCGAGAGGCTCGAAACCTCGCTAACCCGGGTGCGGACCAGCGTACCCTGGTCAGAAATCAGCATGATTTCTTCACCGTCGACCACTTGCACAGCGCCGACCAGCGGACCATTGCGCTCATTGGACACCATCGCGATGACCCCCTGACCACCACGACCGCGGCGCGGGAACTCTTCCAGCACGGTGCGCTTGCCGTAGCCGCGCTCGGACGCGGTCAGAATCTGCGCTTCACGCTCCGGAATCAGCATGGAAATCAGACGCTGACCAGTAGGCAGGCGCATGCCGCGGACGCCGCGGGCAGTCCGCCCCATGGTGCGAACGTGACGCTCCTTGAAGCGAATGACCTTGCCGCCGTCGGAGAACAGCATGATGTCGCGCGAACCATCGGTGATGGCAGCGGCGATCAGGGTGTCACCCTCTTCCAGACGCAGCGCGATCAGGCCGTTGCTGCGCGGACGACTGAACTGCACCAGCGGCGTCTTCTTCACGGTACCGCGGGCGGTCGCCATAAAGATGTAGGCGCCAGTCGGCTCGTCGTTTTCATCGTCGTCGCTGTCTTCGGCGTCGGCATCATCGGACTCGACCTCTACGGCCTCACCTTCAATAACCGCGCTGTCGTCATCCAGCTCATCGCCCTCTTCCGCACTCTGCTGCTGCAGCGCTTCCAAGTCGATCTGCAGCATCGCGGTAATCCACTCGCCCTCTTCCAGCGGCAGCAGATTCACCAGCGGGCGGCCGCGCGCGGTGCGCGATGCCTCGGGAATTTCGTAGGTTTTCAGCCAATAGACCTTACCGCGACTGGAGAACAGCAGCAGCGTGGCATGACTGTTGGCAACCAGCAGGTGCTCGACGTAGTCCTCGTCTTTGACCCCGGTTGCCGCCTTGCCGCGACCACCCCGGCGCTGGGCCTGGTAATCAGTGAGCGGCTGGCTCTTGGCATAACCACCGTGGGAAATGGTCACCACGCGCTCTTCTTCGGTAATCAGATCAGCGATGGTCAGATCCATGCGCGACGCAACGATCTCGGTACGACGCTCATCGCCGAAGGCTTCCTTGACCTGCTCCAGCTCTTCAACGATGACTTCCATCAGACGTTCATGGCTGTTGAGAATGCGCAGCAGCTCACCGATCTGTTCCAGAATCTGCTGATATTCAGTCAGCAGTTTTTCGTGCTCCAGACCAGTCAGGCGGTGCAGGCGCATGTCCAGAATCGCCTGCGCCTGCTCGGCAGACAGGTAGTACTGGCCGTCGCGCAGACCGAATTCCTCACCCAGCCCGTCAGGGCGGCAGGACTCGGCGCCAGCGCGCTCAACCATCTCGATCACAGTGCCCGGCGCCCAAGCCGTTGCCAGCAGGCGCTCCTTGGCCTCGGCCGGCGTCGGCGACTGCTTGATCAGCTCGATGACCGGATCAATATTCGACAGTGCAACCGCCTGACCTTCAAGGATATGACCCCGCTCGCGGGCCTTGCGCAGCTCGTATACGGTACGGCGGGTCACCACCTCGCGACGGTGGCGAACGAAGGCTTCCAGCAGCTCCTTAAGGTTCAGGATCTTCGGCTGACCATCAAGCAGGCCGACCACGTTGATGCCGAATACGCTCTGCATCTGGGTCTGGGCGTAGAGGTTATTGAGGATGACCTCGGGCACTTCGCCACGGCGCAGCTCGATAACCACGCGGATACCGTCCTTGTCAGACTCATCGCGCAGCTCGGTAATACCCTCAAGTTTCTTCTCTTTTACCAGCTCGGCGATCTTTTCGATCAAGCGTGCCTTGTTGAGCTGATAGGGCAATTCGGAAATCACGATCTGCTGGCGACCGCCAACCTTGTCGATATCTTCGATATGGCAGCGAGCACGGACGTAAATACGACCGCGCCCGGTACGGTAGGCCTCAACGATGCCGGCACGGCCATTGATGATACCAGCGGTCGGGAAGTCAGGGCCTGGAATGAATTCCATCAGCTCGTCGATGCTGATGTCGGGATTGCTGATCACAGCCAGACAGCCGTTGATCACTTCAGTCAGGTTGTGCGGCGGAATATTGGTCGCCATACCGACGGCGATACCACTGGAACCGTTGACCAGCAGGTGCGGAATCTTGGTCGGCAGGACGTCAGGAATCTGCTCCTTGCCGTCGTAGTTGGGCACCCAATCAACGGTTTCCTTGTCCAGATCAGCCAGCAGTTCATGGGTCAGCTTGGCCATCCGAACTTCGGTATAACGCATCGCAGCTGCGTTATCGCCGTCGATGGAGCCAAAGTTGCCCTGACCGTCGACCAGCGGGTAGCGCATGGAGAAATCCTGCGCCATACGAACAATGGTGTCGTACACGGCAGAGTCACCGTGTGGGTGGTACTTACCGATCACGTCACCAACAACACGAGCCGACTTCAGGTACGGCTTGTTCCAGTCATTGCCCAGCTCACTCATCGCGTACAGCACGCGGCGGTGCACCGGCTTGAGGCCGTCGCGCACATCCGGCAGCGCACGACCCACGATTACGCTCATGGCGTAATCCAGGTAGGACTGCTTCAGTTCATCTTCAATATTGACTGGAAGGATTTCTTTGGCCAGTTCACCCATGAAACGGCATTCCTTTTATTGTCGGCAACCCATTGATGCCAAAAGCATTAGTCACATGCGCAAGGAGGGCGACAACGCCGACCAACCCGCACCGCGGGCCAAGGCCCGCAGCGGGACGCGTCCCGCCCGATCAAAGCGACAGAGGATACCACAGACAAGCCGCTGGCGGGAGCACGAAGCACACCCGCCGCACGGGCTCAGTGAAGCTGACGAACACTCATCAAACTGGCGATTTTTCGCTCATCCGGCTGTTCGATGATGCCCTTTTCAGTGACGATCGCGTCAATCAGCTCAACCGGGGTCACCTCCAGCGGCGACAAATCCCCAGCGCCACCGGCAAGCGGTACGCTGCCCAGCTGATCCGGGCCGAGATCATCCCCGTCAGACAGCGACATATCGATAGTCGCCGTTGACGCCACCACCCCGAAACGCAGACCGTGGTGCATGGCAAGAATTGCCAGCGGATAGCTACCCAGCGGACCTATGACATCACCATTGGCAGCGATGCGCTCGGCTCCCACCAGCACCCAGGTCACGCCATCGTGTTTCATCAGACGGCCAGCCTCAACGTCCGCGTGCAGGACCGCCGGCGCGCCGCCACGCACCAGTTCGGACACACCCAGCGCTGCAGACGGCGCCAGTGAGCGCCCTTCATTTACCAGCACCTCCCCCACCAGCCCCGCCGCGCTGGCCGCACGAGCAACGCCGTAGGTCGTCCCGCCGCCACCGCCAGAAAGATCGCCTGCGTAGCCATGCAACATGACTCGGTGCATTGGCGCCTGATGTCTGCGCAGTAACTGAACACCCAATCGCGCCATCGTCTGATTGGCCTCCCGATCAGCCGCCTGAATGGCTTGTGCCGCCTGCAACAGGCGCACTGCCATGTCATCCCCCACACCGGCACTGGCGATGGTCTGGCGCATGATGCCAAGCGCCCATTGCAAATTTGCCGCCATCGGCTGGATCGATGCCAACTCATCGAGCAGCGGCTGCAACGCCACCAGCCAACTGGCGGGAGCCACTGGCCGGCGGGCGGCCAGCGCCAGCGCATAGGCCGCCGCAATACCCAGCGCTGCAGCACCGCGTACCGCACCACCCCGCATCGCCGCCAGCACCTGCGCCGGATTGCCGCACTCTATCGCCGTGACCTGATCAGGCAACACCCGTTGATCCAGCAACCGGAGCTTGCCTTCCGCCAGCCAGACCATGCCCTGCAGCGGCTGCTCGGCCGCCATCGTATCCATATGCAACATGAGCGAACTCCCCCTATTCCGGCACTGTCATTCCTTGCGAACCACAGCTACTTTCACGCTGCATTTGCGCTCCACCAGCAGGTATACTTGCCGACCATGATGCAAGGTGAACTGAACATGACCACGCTGCCCCGCGAGCTTGATCTACTGATCGTGCCACGCTGGATCGTGCCCGTTGTCCCGCACGGCCAGGTACTCGAAAATCATGCCCTGGCAGTCCATCAGGGGCGCATCATCGGCATTTTGCCGGTGGCCTCCGCCAACGCATTGACACCACGCGAGCGGCGCGACCTGCCAAACCATGTGCTCATCCCCGGACTGATCAACGCTCACGGCCACGCAGCAATGACGCTGTTTCGTGGACTGGCCGACGATCTGCCGCTGATGACTTGGCTGACAGACCATATATGGCCCGCAGAAGGCCGCTGGGTCAACGCCGATTTTGTCCGACTGGGCACAGAGCTGGCGATTGCCGAGATGCTGCGCGGGGGCACCACCTG
Organism: Pseudomonadaceae bacterium; assembly: GCA_038114645.1. Taxonomy (GTDB): domain Bacteria; phylum Pseudomonadota; class Gammaproteobacteria; order Pseudomonadales; family Pseudomonadaceae; genus Halopseudomonas. The sequence goes on from JAYNRF010000006.1 coordinate 67,769, forward strand.
TTTTTCCGATATGTATTTCTTCCCTGACGTCGCCGCCGCCGCGGCCGCCGACGCCGGCATCCGCGCTCAACTCTGCTTCCCGGTCATCGACAATCCGATCCCGGGCGCCCGCGACGCTGCCGAAGCAATCGCCAAGGGATTGCGCCTGCGCGACGAGATGCGCCACAACGAGTTGATCAGTGTCGCCTTCGGCCCGCACGCACCCTATACCGTCGGCGACGAGACACTGAGCCGCATCCGCACCCTTGCCGACGAACTGGACATGCCGATTCACATGCATATCCACGAAACCGCCGGCGAGGTCGCCGACGCGGTTGCGCAGACCGGCAAGCGTCCGCTGCGGCGTCTGCAGCAGCTTGGCCTGCTCGGCCCTCGCCTGCAGGCGGTGCATGCAACCGAGATCAGCGACGACGACCTCGAACTGCTGGTCGAGTACGGCGTACAACTGATCCACTGCCCGGAATCCAACCTGAAGCTGGCCAGCGGCATGATGCCAGTTCAGCGTCTGCTGGATGCAGGGCTGAACGTCGCGCTTGGCACCGACGGCGCCGCCAGCAACAACGATCTGGATATGCTCGGCGAAATGCGCACCGCAGCGATGCTGGCGAAGATCGTCAGCGGCGCGCCAACGGCACTGAATGCACACAGCGCGCTGCACATGGCCACCCTCGCTGGCGCGCGCGCGCTGGGCCTGGACGAGGAAACCGGCTCCATCGAAGTCGGCAAGGCAGCCGACCTTGCCGCCGTCGACCTCTCAGGGCTGGCCCAGCAGCCGCTGTATCACCCCGTTTCCCAGCTGCTCTACACCTGTAGCGCCAGCCAGGTAAGCGACGTCTGGGTGGCTGGCCGCAGCAAACTGCGTGACGGCCAACTGATAGGAATAGATACGCAATCCATTCTCCAGCAGGCTCGCAGCCTGGCTGAACTCATTGCCAAAGGGGATACCCATGAGTCTTAACGTCGACCGCGCCGAAATCGCCAAGTTTGAAGCGCTGGCAAGCCGCTGGTGGGACCGCAACAGCGAGTTCAAACCGCTGCATGAAATCAACCCGCTGCGCACCAACTGGATCGACGAGCGCGTCGGCCTAGCTGGCAAGAAGGTGCTGGACGTCGGCTGCGGCGGCGGCATTCTGGCCGAGGCCATGGCCCAGCGCGGTGCACAGGTTACCGGCATCGACATGGGCGAGGCGCCACTGGCCGTTGCCCGCCTTCATCAGCTGGAATCCGGCGTCAGCGTTGAATATGAGCAGAGCACCGCAGAGGAGTTCGCCGAGCAACACGCCGGCACCTTCGACGTCGTCACCTGCCTGGAAATGCTTGAGCACGTCCCCGACCCCAGCTCCGTCATCCGCGCGTGTGCTCGTCTGGTCAAGCCGGGCGGTCAGGTGTTCTTCTCGACCATCAACCGCAACCCAAAGTCCTTCCTGTTCGCCATCGTCGGCGCCGAATACGTGCTGCGCATGCTGCCACGCGGCACCCATGAGTTCGCCAAGTTCATCCGCCCGGCGGAACTGGGACGCTGGATTCGCGATGCAGAGCTGGACCTGCACGACATCACCGGCCTGACCTTCAATCCGCTGACCCGCACCTACAAGCTGGAAGCCGATGTCGACGTCAACTACATGGTCTACTGCCAGCGTGGAGCCGACGCCTGATGCTGCATGGCGTTCTGTTTGACCTGGATGGCACCCTGCTCGACACCGTTGACGATTTTATGGCGGTGATCGACAGCATGCTGGATGATCATCAGCGTCCACGCGTTGCGCCCGAGCTGGTCCGTGCGCAGGTGTCTGACGGCTCCATCGGCATGCTCTCCGTCGCCTTCGCTACGCACCCCGGCGCCTCCGGCTTTGACGCCCTGCGCGAGGAGTTCCTGCAGCGTTACGAGCGCGCACTGAGCGTTTATACCCGCCCCTTCCCCGGCATTGCGCCGCTGCTCGACTGGCTCGATGCCGAAGGCCTGCCCTGGGGCGTGGTCACCAACAAGCTGAGCCGTTTCAGCATCCCGCTGATGGAACAGATAGGCCTGGCCGAGCGTTGCGCCAGCCTGGTCTGCCCCGACCAGGTCAGCCACGGCAAACCGCACCCCGAGCCCGTGCTCAAGGCCTGTGCCGAAATGGGCGCAGCACCGCAGCACTGCGTCTTCATCGGCGATCATCTGCGCGACATTCAGGCCGGCCGGGCCGCTGGCATGGAGACCATCGCCGCCCTGTACGGCTATCTGCCGCCGGGTGAGGACCATACCGCCTGGCAGGCTACCCACAGCGTTCACTCCGCCGAAGAACTGCAGCCCTGGCTGCTCAGTCGGCGCAATCTGGAGACACCCCATGTTTGACTACACCGCCCCTGCCAACCTGCTCAAGGGACGCGTCATTCTGATCACCGGCGCCGGCGACGGTATCGGCCGCGCCTGCGCCCTGAGCTGCGCCGCCCACGGTGCTACCGTGGTCCTGGTCGGCCGCACCCTGAGCAAGCTGGAAGAGGTATACGACGCCATCGAAGCCGCCGGTCATCCGCAACCAGCGCTGTGCCCCCTGAATCTGGAAACCGCCACAGAGAAAGACTACGAAGACCTCGCAGACCAGTTGTTCGATGCCTTCGGCAAGCTCGATGGCCTGGTACACAACGCGGCCGAACTGGGCCCTCGCACACTGCTCGACAACGTCAAGACCGATGCCTGGATGCGGGTCATGCAGGTGAACGTAAACGCCCCCTTCCTGCTGACCAAAACCATGATGCCGCTGCTGCGTGCATCCAGCGATGCCTCAGTAGTACTGCTGTCCTCCAGCGTCGGCCGCAAAGGCCGCGCCTACTGGGGCCCCTACGCGGTCAGCAAATTTGCCGTCGAAGGCATGATGCAAGTACTGGCCGACGAGCAGGACGGCACCAGCAACATCCGGGTAAACAGCCTCAATCCGGGCGCGACCCGCACCCGCATGCGGGCCAAGGCCTACCCGAACGAGCCGGTGGAAACCAATCCACTGCCGGAAGACATCATGCCCGCATTCCTCTACCTGCTCGGCCCAGACAGCCGCGACTGCAACGGCCAGGGACTGAACGCCCAGTAAGTCGAAATCTTGACGAAGCATTGCCGCCACGCCGCCGCATCCTCGGCTCATGGCGGCATTTTTTTGCCACAATAGCGGCAAATACCTCAAAAAAAAATGCAAGCCATTGATATTTAAGCAATTTAAATAATGGCACATTGATTGCTTTGGTACCTGCACAGCACATCAATGGAAGCAGCCATCATGTCACTGCAGGGAAACACCATCGACTTCGACTCCGCCCGCGTCAAGCTTGGTCAAAGCCATGCTCAAAAGCGTCGCAGCGGCAAGCCGGCCGTCAGCCTTCAAGACACTCAACGGGAGCTGGTCCAGACCCTGCAGACCAGCCTTGAACTGGATAAAGTGCTCGGTCTGTTCTTCGGCGCATTGCAGCAGTTGCTGCAGATCGATGGACTCGAATACCGACACACCAGCTTCAACACCCCGATTGCCCTGGGCCATCAGGGCGTGCATCGCTGCAGCTACCGCATGTCCCACGCCGGCAGCTATCTCGGCGAACTGCAACTAAGCCGCCAGCACCGTTTTGCCGAATCCGAGCTGATCAGCATCGAAGGCCTGCTTGCCACGCTGCTGTTCCCGCTGCGCAATGGTCTTCTGTACAGAGAGGCCCTGGCCTGTGCGCTGAACGACACCCTGACCGGCGCTGGCAATCGGCTGGCGCTCAACCAGAACCTGGAGCGCGATATTCGCTCCAGCACCCGCAACGGCCAGCCGCTGTCGCTGCTGGTGCTCGACGTCGATCACTTCAAGAGCATCAATGATCGCTACGGCCACGCCTACGGTGATGAAGCATTGAAAGCCGTCGTCAGCTGCGTCACCGCCACGCTGCGCAACGTTGATGGCCTGTACCGCTTGGGTGGTGAGGAGTTTGTGGTTCTGCTCAACAATACAAACGCTGAAGCATGTCACCTGGTTGCCGAACGCATCCGCCAGTCAATCGAACAATTACAGTTCCAAATTGACGGTCAGCCACTTCCTATGACCGTCAGTCTCGGCCACGCCACCCTGCGTTCGCAGGACAGCGCCAGCACCCTGCTGGACCGTGCGGATCAGCGCATGTATCAAGCCAAACGGGGCGGCCGCAATCAGGTTGTAGGGGAAGAATAGAAAGGTCGGGGGCGGCGCATACCGCCCCCGTATTGGCTCAATGGGTCTGAGCCGGCTTGTTCGCCAGATAATCTTCGAACAGCAGATTGGCATTGCCCAGCGACATCAGATGGGCATAGACCCAGCCGAGGAAGCCCGCCTTGTTCAACGCCAGAACCTGCTCATCTGCCAGCGCCAGGAAGCGCTCTTCATCCACCGCGTGGAAGTCCTTCAGCACGAAGCTCTCACCGCTGACATGGGTCAGCTTCAGCGTACGCGGCACCAGCAGGTCCATCTCCCGCAACATTGCCACAAACTGGCGGGTGCGCTGCATTTCAGCGGTGAAGTTCTGCAGGAACTGGATCATCTCATCCAGATAGGCACTGTTCTCGCCTGAGTCTGCGAACAGCTCGCGCCCCTCTTCTTCATTCCAGCCGGCATAGCCTTCGTCAAAGCAGACCGTAAACTCATCATTTTCCGACTGAGCCAGTACGAAGGGATAGCGGCGAATAAAGGCCGGCACATAGGTGTTTGAGCGCCACTGTCCGGAATCACCGACAAAGCTGTTCAACCCTTGCTTGAGCCCCATCAGCGCAATTGGGCTGAGGCCGTCGCCCTCACCAATAAACACAATCGGGTAACTGCGCGCAGCCTGAAAAAACTCCAGACCCGCCAACGGGACGATGTGTGTCCCTGCTGCAAACTCGCATCCCTTGTCAGTCTTGAGCTTAAGCGCCTTGTGCTGATCACGGTTGAGCGCCTTGATTTCCTTGTAAAGCAACAGCGTTGACATCCTTCTACTCCCTGTCCGGAAAGCGATCCGGTGTTTCGTTAATCCCAGTGTCCGAGCCTAGCGGAAAACAAGCTGTAAAAGCACCTGTCCGCTGTCCTGATCGGGCACTACGTCCTTGAATGCACCTGCTACCAGCAGGCTTGCAGAAACTCGGTCGTTCCACCAACGGCTATTTACCCCGGCACCGCCGCTGATCAGATCAACATCCTCATCGCCCAGCTCCATCGCGCGGCCGTAATCCATGAATACAAACGGCTGCCAGCGCTGGCTGGCGTGCCAATAACCCTCGACGCTAAAGTTCACGCCCCAGGGCGCAGTAATAATGCCCGGCTCGTACCCGCGCTGCGCACTGATTCCGCCAAACTGTTTATGCAAGGCCGACGGCAGTTCTTCCTGACGGGTCGAATATTGCCAACCGGCCTTGCCGACCAGCTCGTAGGCTTCGCCCAGTTGACGCGATGAGTACAGATCACCAGTCAGAATAGTGAAGTTGCCGCTGTCGCCGGTCAGCGCATTGTCCGGCGACGCCTGGCGAATACGCTGCTCGTAACGGGTGTACCAGGGCGCGGCTCGATACTCAAACTGCCCCTTTACGAAGACTTCCTGAATATCAACTTCGCTAAGCGTCACACCCTCAAGCGTCGTTTCCGAGGTTTGGAAGGTGTAGCCAACACCGCCCAACAGCAGCCAGCGGTCCGACAACCACCACGGCTGATCAAAACCCAGGCCATAGTTGCTGGAGTCGCCTTCAATATTGAGATCCGCAAGCGGACCGCGCTTGATCTCCATATTGTTGGCGCCCGCTTCGATCCAGGCAAAGCCGTTACTGCGGGTGACCGGACGGGTATAGCGCAGATTCATGTACTGGCTGCCACGCGTTCCAACCAGCACGGCACTGAGATTGTCCGCAGCGCCAGTAGGCGAGAACCAGTTGAAGGTACCACCGAGCTGCTCATAACCGGTACCTTCGCTACCGTAGTTGTTGGCAAACAGCGACCAGTCGAAGCGGTCCGGTTCAAAGCGCTCAACGTCGACCCGTGTGGTCCCAAAACGCTCACCCGGTGCCAACCCTGCAGAAAGCTGCGGCCCCTGGCTGGTGGCGTTGAAACGACGAATCGCTTCAATCAGCATCGGGCTATTCAGCGTCTCGCCCTCAGTGAGGCTCAAGCGCTCGCGATAGAAACTTTCCTTGACCCCCTGCTGCTCACCGCTGAAGACCACGCTATCAAGCTTGGCCTCAACCAGCACCACGCGCAGCTGACCGTCTTCAAGCGACTGCGGCGGAATGATCGCCCGCGCCGTCAACTGCCCGCTGTCGGCATAACGCTGATTCACCTGACGGATCATTTCGTTAAGGTCGGCAAAGGTAATCTCCTTGCCGACATAGCCGCTGGCAATCTCCCTCAGCTCGTCTTGGGCCAGGAACACCGACTGATTGAAACTAATCCCGTTCAACACGAAAGGCGGGCTATCGGATGGCAATGCGTCGCCCTGCTCAGGTTGTTCACCCTGCATGGCGGGCACCTCGACACGACGGGCACGCTGTTCAATCTGTTGCTGACGCTGCTGGGCGTCGATCTGCTCACGCTGCAAGCTAGGGTTCAACTGCCCGGCGCTGACACCACCGGGCAACACCTGAGCGTCGACAACGCAGGGCAGCATTGCAGCTGCCGCCAGCATCCATACTCGCTTACCGCTTGTTACCTGCGCTGTCATCAGATATCCCACCGTTCCTCTTCATCATCGTTATTGATTGGGCCTTGCGGCCATTGCAGGTTGAGCGGACCACTCAGCCCCGGGATGTGAACCTGCGTGGTTGGCGCTTGCGGAATGCCGGCCGCCTGATTCATCAACTGCCCCAGGCGCAAAGCCATCAAATCAGGCGTCAGCATCGCCTGGGCGTAGCGCGCAGCGGTAATACCCTGATAGTCGACCCCGCCATCCTGGTGCCCCTCAGCGAAGTTGGGCACCCGCACCAAATGGGTTGTGTCCCGATGCAGGACGTACGCATTGGTGTAACTGGTGAGGTCGGTCTGGAACAGCCAGAACGCCTTGTCGAGTTCATACAGCTGCACATTGGCTTCGGGCCGGTAAGCCGGCGACAGGTTGTCCGCGATCAGCAAGACCTGCGGCGTGCTCAGTCGCAGGTAATCTGCGTTGCGAACATCGGCAAAGCCGGCGATGGAGGCGCTGGTCTCAAAGTCGGTGTAAACCATATCGAGCAGTGAGGTGAGCACCGCCCGAGCCTGCAGGCGAGTAACAAAGCGATCGCCCGGAGCACCCTGATTGTTCAACCCCTCTGCCAGCAGCTGCAGGACGCCGGTACCGGTATGCTCGCCTACCAGCTGAATGTCCTGCGCATGCAGATCAGCCGACTCACCCAACTGAGCGTCGGCAACACTGATAGCCGAGCCAGCCCAGAGACTCATGGTAGGCGCGACGACCTGACGGAACTCGATCACCGCGGGTGAAGCGACGCCATTACGCCAGCCGGCGTTGGCAGTCAGGCCAGCGTCAGCCACTACCTGGTCACCACGCGTATCAAGGAGGCTGTCGAGCAGCACCTGACCACCCGCCAGCAGGCGCTGGAAGCTGATTTCCTCATCAGCTTCCCACTGCTGATATCCACCGCTGCTACTGGTATCGGCAACCCGAATGAATCCGCCGGAGAGCAGATCCACATCGGTTCCTGCCGTCAGGTTGCCCAGGCTGATGCCGTTGGCCTGAGCCTTCACGGCCCCGCCAGCGGTAAGCTCCGGCACACTGAACAGCCCACCCGAAAGCACATCGACGTTCCCACCGGCGTCGATATGCTGGCCGACGGTGATCGCACCAGCCGCCTGCAGATCGACGTTGCCGCCGGCTTCGATTACCTCATCAACATTGATGAAGCCGTCAGTAATGACAGTGACATCACGACCTGCGCGCATCCCTAGCAGATCCACGTCACCGCCGATCTGGAAGAAGATATCGCGGCCGGCTTCTGCGTAGCCGCTGACATTGAGGTTGCCACCCAGACCAATGGTAAGGTCGCGACCTGCAGACAGCGACAGACTCTGAGCCGAGTAACTGTCCATGGTCAGATCACCACCGGCGATAATGCCGATATCTCGCAGGGCAATTACCTGCCGCGCGTAGATGTCGTTGAGCGCTCGCATCTGCACATCCGAGGTGTAGCTTTGCGCACGCCCCAGGCTCAGGTTGTTACCGGAGATATACAGCTGATCTTCTGCGGCCAGATTACCGCCGATGACATCGCCATCGGCCTCGACTGTCAGATCATCACCGCTGTACAGGTGATCTGGCACCAGCTCGGCATCATTGGTGACTGGGCTGCCAAAGCGGATGTCACCGGCAGATCCAGCAAGGGTGGTCAGCGTCATGTTCTGACCGGCACGCGCCAGTCCGAGGGTCAGGTCGCCATTAGCCGTCATGTCGATGGTATTCAGAGCGTCTGCCTGCGCGACCACTAGGTTGCCGCCGGCAACCTGAATAGCACCAGCCGGTGTCGCCAACGCACCTGCTGTCAGATCTCCAGCCGCATTCAGGCTGATGTCAGCACTGGTGCTGGTAATGTCGCCCAAGAGCGCGGAGCCAACCTGATATGACACCTCGCTGCCAGCCTGCGCATTGCCACCGTTAACGTGCCCGCTGGCTTGCAGATCGAGCTCACCGTCCACCAGCAAAGAGGTGTAGCTATTGATAACGTCGGTTGCGCCTTGCTGACGAATCAGCGCATTGCCCCCGACCTCAGCAGTACCGAGGCGCCAGCTGCCTGAGCTGAGCAGATCAAGGTGATCACTGACAGACAGCTGGTCCACTCCAACTTGGGTCAAATCAAACCGTGCATCGCCATTGCGCGCAGTCAAGGTGCCGGCTTCCAAGTGAGCACCGGTGAATACGACACCGAGCCCCGCATCCAGGCTGGTTACCGACAGCACGCCATCAATCTCGCCAGATACCCCCGCACCCGACGTGATCTGATCCAGCGTTACCTCACCTGAGCTGCGCAGCCACTGATCGCCGGCCAGACTGATGAGATCGCCACCATTAACGGGGCCAAAGATGCTCAGATAGATATCGCCAGTGTCACTGCGCGCGCTCACCTGATCACCAGCGACCCGGACATAACGGCTAGCTGCGCCGATATCGCCCTGTGCATTCAGCGCCAGCGCACCGGCAGCCGACCACATCAGTCCATCAGCATTCTGCTCGATGGTCGCGGCTGTCAGACTGATACCCGCCGCGGAGCCATTGGCGGTCAGGTTGCCCAGCGACAGCTGATTGCCCGCTTGGCCGATGATGCCCCCGGTAGCCTGAATCTCAGTACCGACGTCAGCCAGCCAGTTATTCTGCACGTCGACGACCAGGGCGCCCAACTGCCAATCGCTGGTTTGCTGCAGGTTGTAGATATTGGCCAGATCCAGACGACCCGTTACCTGCAGATCGTTGAATCGCAACGCACCCGGTGTTGATGCCAGTCCCTGAATGCCGCCCAGCCAGGCATTGCCGCCTACATCCAAATTGACCAGATCACCCGGGTTGGAGGAGATATTCAGACGCTCACCGTCGCGACCAATATCGCCGCTGACAGTCAGATTGATATCGCCACCGGCCAGATGCTCGACTTCCTGCCAGACACCACCAAAGCTGTTGTCCTTCACGAACAGACTGCCATTGTCGACCTGCAGTCGGATGCCCTGACGGCCCAGCAGGTAGTCAACCGTCAGATCACCGTCATGCACCAGATTCAGACTTTGCGCGCGCGCAGTCAGGGTGCCCAGCGCTTTCAGATACAGCGCTTGATCGGCGCCGCCAATAGTGCCGCCCGCATCCAGCAGAATGTCGTTGCCATTGATGACCAGGTTATTGCCATTGGCGCTGGTGATACTGCCGTCTGTCTTGAGCTCAATGCGATCGCCCGACACACCATAGAGGTTGAAATCAGTGGTGCCGCCGAGGAACACGTCAGCGTCAGCCTGGACACTGATGCTGCCACGGGCGGCGACATCAACGTCTTCACGCTGAATGATCCGGATGATGTCCGGGTTGTCAGAATCGATGACGATGTCGTCGGCCTCAGCACCTGCCAACGCAGCGCGCTGCTCGGTAGTCAACCCGGCAAACCCGCTGGACAGATCGATCACGATGTCCTCAGCCAGAGTGCTGCCAACGGCATTGGCACTGAGGATCACATTGCGGGCATCGATGTTGAGCCCTTCCACCTTGCCGGCACCGGCACCACCCTCGCCCCGCAGCAGGCCGCGGGAGATGGAGTACAGCAGTTGCTCGGTGCTCCAGCTCGCGCCCTGTTCGACGCCGTCCAGCTCTGCTGCACTCAGAACATAGTTGAATTCAGCGTTGTAGCTCTGCCCACCAAACTCCGCGTGCAGACTCTGATACTCGGTAGCCAGATCAGTCTTGTAATCGGCCAGTTGCTGATCGTTCCAGCCGTAGACGTCGCGAAGCTGGGTTTCCTGTGCCGTACTCAACGTCGGCTGGAAGTCCGGATCGTAGTCATCGGCAACCAGATCACCGCCCTCAAGGCGCAGGTTGCGCAGCTGCCAGTAGCGGCTGTAGCGCGCATTACCGGCATTGACCAGTGCGGTCTTCTGCTGCTCGAGAGCCTCTTCGGCACCAGCACCGCTGAGTTGCATCTCTTCCCAGAGAGCAACCAGTTCATCCAGCGAGCGCAGATCAAAGGTGTCATTAGCATTGCCATCGAGCAGATCCCCATCGGTAACGCTGATGGAAGCGTCACCGCCAGCAACCACCTGATTCACCAGCAGATCGCCGGAGACTTCTTCCACCGCTACATCGCCCACCGCCGACGCGGTAAAGAGTGCCGGGCTGGACGGAGCAGCGGATAGACCTGCTGTGTTGTTGGTGTTGATCTTCAGCGCCGAGCCAAGCGCGCCAAGTGAGCCTTGGGTGCTGGTCAGGTTAATCGCGTGGCCGCTGATCACCGTGCTGCTGTTGGCTGTCACGTTGCCTTGCGCCGACAGATTAATGTCGCCGAAGCGCGTGCTCAGATCGGCCAGATTGACGCCGCCATTCAGCGTCTGCAGGTAGACGTTGCCATTCTGGTTGATTGCGCTCAGCGAACCGCCGGACATCTGCACATTCAGCGCCTGGGCCTCGGTACCGATACCCGCCTTGGTCCGCAGACTGAGGTCCTTGGCAGCAACAACATACTCTTCGGAAGCCTGAGTCAGGTTGTACGCATCGATGCTGGTAGTGCCTGTCTCGTTAAAGATTGATCCCGCCAGCACGACATTGCCGTTTGAGGTCAGCGTGACCCGCCCAGTGTCGTTGCCGATAAAGCTGATACTGATCGGCAGATCGGCACGGACGGTCTTGCGGACGATTTCCTTCTTGCCGCTGGTGATAGTTTCACGCTCGTGATAACGCGTGATCTGGCACCAGATGAAGTGCTTGGCACAGGACGTCCAGTGCTCCTTGACCGAAATAGGCGTGTCGGTGCTGACGGTACTGCTCTCATCCATCACCTCGCCCGCCGACAGGCTGGAACCACCGGATGTCAGGTAGTTACCCATATAGTCTGCGCCGGGAATGAAGGTCGGCGGACCGTCACGGGTTTCTACCAGTTTCTCGTAATCCCATTCACCGGTCTTGATCAGGCTCCAGAACTTGTCGACATAGCGCTCATAAACTTGCGTTTCGGTGTAATCCTGACCGGTCAGCCAGACGTAGCTACGCCCTTCGCGCACGGCGTAGCTGGTGTCACGGGTGTTGTCATAGGTTGCAACGCGATAGGCGTCGGTGGTCGCCACCTGGTTGCTCAGCCCACGATAGACCTGGATGTCATCACCTACGCGCTGATAAATCGTCGAGGTAACGGTGTCGTTACCCTTAAATTCACCGGTGTAGTTGATGTCGTTGATACGCAAGGTACCTTCGACCCCGGAACCGAGGTCAATGCCGGATATCTGCAGCGTGCGACTGCTGTTATTGACGACGTTAACGCGGCTGTAGCCATCCAGCACATTGATCTGACCGTTGCCGGTGCTGAGGATGTGGCCAGTCAGCTCCATGTAGCCGCCACCCACTTCCACCGCATCGAGCACGATGTTGCCGGTTTGGAAGTCGTAGCTGTAGCCCACGGTACCGGTGCGCGCATCAGTTGCACGCAGCTGGTAATAACGCTCGCCGGTTCCCCTGGTATACGCGCTCGACGCGGTCAGGAACGCGCTGCTGGTAAAGTCCGACTCGTTAATTTCAACAGCCCAATCAGCAACGCCGCTCTGCAGCAGGCCATTGATATTCAGGTATTGGGCACTGATGGCAACGTTGTTGCCAGCAACGGTGCCAGTACCCGCTACCGGGCCATCCAGATAGCCGTCCGTGACGTTGGAACTCGGATCACCACCCACATGATAGAAGGGTGTCGACGAATTGAGGATGAAGTCCCGACCCGCGCTGACGCTGATGCTTTGCGCCCGCACTTCGCCGTTGATGTTGACGCTGCCGTAGCTGGCTGTCAGCGATACGTTACCACGCAGGTTACGAATGGCACCCGTGACGAACAGATCCGGCGCGGGTTGCTTCAAGGTCAGCCCGTTACCCAGATCGTAGCTGCCACCGGTCGACGGATTGTAGCTGTTGATGACGGTGATCTGCGGTGCGGGCGAGTTGGCCGCCACCACGATTCCAGCAAAGCCGGCATTCGCACCGCCCAGGTTCGCGCTGGTGATGTCGGCATTGTTCTGCATGGATGCGCCATTGAAGCGCAGCAGGCCACCCTCGCGATTGGGGATTTCCAGATCGGTGATGCTGAGGAAAGCAGCGCTCTTGTTGGTAATCTCGATGCTGGCATCACCCGGGGCGCGCAGATTACCGCTACCAGTCAGCGTATCGCCACGAACCAGAATGTTGCCCGGGCGCGCAATAATCGGATCAACCTCCAGAATCTGGATTTTGATATCGCGCGGCAAGGTGTCGAAGTTGAGATCACCCTCGCCCTCAATGACACCGCCCATCTCCAGATACAGCTGGGTCATGCGCTGGCGCAGCAAGCGCAACTCCGCTTCGATCGCGAGCCGATCCGGTTCAGACAGACCATAGTCACGCAGCTGTTTGTTCAGCTGCTCCTCTCGTGCACTCAGCACCTGCACGTACTCGCCGGTCTTCAGCTGGTAGGTAATGCCGTCACTGACCTCACCCACCACCACCGAGACGGTTTCATTGGTGGTATCAAAGTCCAGGCCGTTAATTTCCAGCACCTGGTGATTGAAAATACCGCTGTAGACATTGCCATCAGCAACAACGTTGGAGCTGTGGCTGTTCTCGGTGTAGTCGTAATTGATGTCGAAGGAAACCTCGCCAGCACCGACCAACTTGCCAAGACCATTTACCACAGCCGCAGCCGCCTCACGGTAAAGATCCTTGCCTACGCCCTTGCCGGTAAGATTGCCGTACCCCTTTTCAGCATAGGCGTAGACATCAGCCACACTTTCAACCAACGCGCCGCTGGCGATGGTGATGTCCTGATCTCGTTGGTAAATCGCTCGGGCGACCGGGTCGTTGTTGACCGGGAAGGCGGTGTTGTTCCACAGATCAGTGCGGGCAACCAGGTTTGCCGAGTTGGCTTGCCCGGATGCGTCGGCACCGGCCAGCAGTTTGACGTCACCATAGGCACGTAGATGCGCGCCGTTCTGAATATCTACCAGATGCTGGGCGTTGACCCGAGCCAGACTGTAACCCTCGGCTGCGCCGGCCAGGCCGTATGCCTTGGTATTGGCGCGCGCATCGATATCCGAGACGGTCGAACTGGCTAGCGTCATCGCACCAACGCTATAGACGTCAGCCCCGCTGCCGATCACCACGGAAGCATCGGCCTGCTCGATGTCAACGCGCGACTCGGCACGGGTTACGGCAATCGCACCGCCGGCATCCAGCTTGACCTTGTCCCGGGCATAAAAGTCATTCTTCGCCAGAATCACCAACGCGCCGGGATCACGCCAGTCGCCATCGACCCGCAGACTGGCGTTGTCACCCACCAGCGCCTCGGTGGTGAAGCGCACGGTGGTAATACTCTTGGCCGCCGGCAAGTCAACCACACCGCCGGAGCCGGAGGTGACGTTGTAGTTGCTGCTTTCGGACTTGACCAGCTTGCCCAGTGCGGACTGGCTGTAATCGCCAACGCTCAGCACCGAGCCGGCCAGCAAGTGACTACGCACCTGCGCGTCCACCGTATTGGTAGCGTATGCACCGCTGGCACCAACCAGACCCGCATTGGTGCTGTCGACGAAGGCGTTAACGTAACTGGTATGCGCAGCATCCAGTGTTGCGCTATCGGCCTGCAGTTGCCCACCGGCAGCCCCCTGGGCCAGCCAGTTGGCCTCGGTCACGCCATCATCCCAGGTGTTGGCCTGCACGGCGGCGCCGCTGACCAGACCACCCTGACCCGCCACGCTACTGGCCTCTGAGTCGTTGGTTGCGGTCGAGGCCACACGCAGCTCGGCCAGATCACCGGAAAACTCGCTGCTGATGTTGGTGGTGGTTGTGTTGTTGGATCCCGCTTCGGCAATATTGGCACCGATACTCAACAGGCCGACTGTGACACCGCTGGTGCTTGCGCGCTGGCGGCTGTCAGTCGCGGCGCTGAGAGTCCAGTTTGCCCCCTCGCCACCCGCACTCAGTCCAACCAGCTGACTGCCCGCCTCACCCGTTACGGTGCTGCTGGTGTTGTTAACCGCCCGCGCGACAACCGCGTTGACCGACAGCCCCAGACCACCGGCCACCCCAACACCGTGTGCCTTTACCGAGTCCGCCGAGCCACTGCGCGCAATCGAGGCACTGATGGTGCCATCGTGTGCGCTCAGCTTACTGCCGCTAGCCAGGGTAACGTCGGCTTCAGCCTCGGCGTTGGCCAACAGGATGGTGCCGCCCATAGCCACAGCGCCGCCCACCGCGACACCGAGGCCTTCGGTCTCGAGCTGCGGAGTTGCCGTGGCAGAGAGTGACAGGCTGTCTGCCGCCGTCAGCTCGGCGTTCTCGCCAACGCTGATGCGCGCCTTGCTGGCGTCATGCGCTGTGGCGACGGTGGCCTGAACCCCGGCGAGCAACCCGCCCGAGGCGCCCTGCGCCTTGACCTTGCTGCTGACTTCGGAGCTGGCAGCCAGCGTAATATCGTCGTCCGCCGTCAGCTCTGCGTCATCGTCAACCGAGACACTGACATCGCTGTTGCGCTCACCAACCGCCACCACGATACCGGCCGCGCCGGCGCCGCCAAACTGACCACCCAGCACGCTCACTTCCAGACCCAACGCATCGGTAGCAGCAGCCTGCAGCGAAGTGGTGTCCAGATCGCCACCAAGACGACTGGAAACGGTGTTGTCCATCACGGCAACGCCAACACCCGCGCCCAGGCCAACACCAAAGCCGGCAGAGGCGGTAAAGGCATCGATGACGACCGCGTTCTTGTCGCTGTAGAGATTGACGGTTTCAGCCGCGACATCAAGCCGGTCACTGGTCAACGACAGCGGGTCAACCTCTGCGCTGACCCACGCGTTCGACATGGTGAAGCTGGCTGCGGCGCCAACTGCTGCAGTACCTGACAACTGGGCCGAACCACTGAGGTTGTAGGTATACAGTGCGTCAGTCGCCTTGACGTTAACATCCCCTACCGCGTTCACCAGCCCCTGGCTGATGCGCGCGACGGTTTCATGCTGGTAACTGGTGCCATCCTGCAAACGGCCACCGGTGCTACCGACCTGTCCCTGCTGATTGACCCAGTCGGTTTCGCTGCTGTTGCTGCGAGTCACGACGTCGTACTCGCCGGTGCTGCTGTTGTATTCGGTAGTTTGATAGCTGGTGTTGGCGGTTTCACGGGAGGTCATCCCGTCAACCATGGACAGACTACCGCTGCCGTCCTTGTCCAGCTCGTCCATCGCGTCGACGTCGTCCGTCTTCGCTGCACCAGAGCCCAGCACGATCACGCCAATGCTGCCACCCAGCGCGGCGCTGCCGCCGATGCCGCCGGTGACGGTGTACAGCTGCACATCCGTTTTACGCAGCGCGGTGAGATCCAGATCGCCGGACAACCAGAGGTTGCTGTCCAGCAACTGCGCACGGGTCGCATTGTTGGCAACCAGAACGTTGGCGCTGGCACCGAGCGAAACACCGCCTGCCGCGGCAGACCCGGCGTTGCTCAGGGCATTCAGTTGATCCGTGGCCGAGACGGTCAGATTGGCAGCGCGCTCCGCTGCAGTGCCCAAATCCAGTCGACCAGCCCCTGCTTCGGTTTGATTCTCGATCACCATCACGTTGACCGAGCCTGCAGCGCCGACACCACCGCCAGACACGCTGACGCTGTTGGCCAGCACACGTGTGACACTGCTCGCGGCGATGCTGACGTCGCCCTTGGTGGTGACTTTGGTGCGACCTTCGCTGGAACCGTCCTGCGCGCCAATCCAGGCACGCACCACGCTACGGTTATAACCAACCGCAACGCCCGCGCCCGCGCCAACGGCACCGCCACTGGCGGTATCTGCGCTTGGCGCCAGACTGTTGATTGCGTCGGCGGAGACCGTCAGGCTGCCGACATTCAGGTCGCTCTCCTGATCGACCAGCGCCTGAGTCGCCCCTTCCAGGACCAGCACGCTGGCGCTGCCAGCAACGCCGACAATCGCACCAGAGGCACTGACAACAATATTGCTCGCAGAGTTGGTGGCGTTGGCATCAACGTCCATCGCACCCCGGCTGGTGACCTTGGCGCCGCGCACCCGCGCGGTGACGTCACGACTGATTACGCCGGTATCGGCGGTAACCGCCACCGCAGCCGCGCCAAGCGACAACGCTGCATTGAGCACGCCGCCAAAGCTGTAGCTGTGGCTGGCGGCACCGACGCTGACCTGCTGATCGACGGCGGCGCCCGTATTGGACTGGTTGATCTGGGCCTCATCAATGGCTGCCAGCGTGGACCCACCCAGAACCTGGGTATTGCTCACGCCACCAACGGATGCACTGGCCAGCGGCACCAGCGAAACGGCTGCACTGACACTGGTCTGCCCGGCCTGCTGCAAGGACGTTGCCCTGACCGCAACGCCTTTGACCAATTCACTGCCGGTCTGCAGGTTAAGCTCGGGGTTGAACTGCTCGGCATCAGCCCAGGCATCGGTGTCCGGCGCGTTGTTCACTTCGCCGTTATCCACCGCAACACCAGCGCCCAGCGCCAGCGCGGTCACCTCGGTTGCAGCGTCACGAATTGCCGCCTCGGTTTCGCTTTGCAGCACATTGACCGTCACCAGACCGGATACCGCGGCATTGCCGCTGCCGGCCACGACTCCGGCGTAGGAGTTGATGATGTCGCCGTTAAATGCCGTTACCGCAACGTTGTTCTGCGCCAGCACCCCCGCGCCGCCGCTAATCAGCGCCCGTGCGCGCGTATTCAAAATACTGGTGGATACACCACCATTGACTGCGGCTGTTCCAGAGAAGCCTCCAGAGACCGAGATGGTATTGATCTCGGCATCAGACTCGGCCTGCACGGCCAGATCGTTCAGCGCAAAACCGCCGTCGGCGTGGCGACCACTGACACTGGCCTCAATATCATTGTTGATACGGTTGACTGCCGTTGCGACACCCACTGCAACACTGCCGGCCGCAGCAATACCGCCAGAGAGCGAATTGATGCTGGACGCATCACGCGCCTTGACCAGCATCTGGTCCGCATCACCGCCACTGTTGAGTACCCGCGCATAGGTACGCGCATCGATATTGTTGCTGGTGTTGGAGAACACCGCGGCAGCGGTTCCTGCTCCGGCACCGCTGAGCGCCAGCGTATCGATATTGGCCCGGGTAAGCGCCTCAACCCGGGCATCGGCGCCGGCGACCAAGTCCAGCGAACTGTCGCTGATCCAGGCCTGACGCACCTGGGTCACGGTGCTAACCGCAACGGCGCCCGCACCGGCACCAGCGCCGGCACCCTGAACGTTACCGGCCAGGGTCTTGATGTCGACTTCGCCCTCGGTTACCTGGACGGTAAGCGCGCTAGCGCCTTCGATTTCGCTGTCTTCAATGCTGGCGGACTCTTCGCCATCGACCACGTTAACCGCGATAGACGCACCAACCGCGGCGGTACCGGCACCGCCACCACCCAAGGCGGCAGAGCGAATCAACGCATCGCCGCCACTGGTCAGATCAAGTGTTCCCGACAACGACAGCGCAGACTCATTTATCCGCGCTACCCGCTTGGCCAGGATGACGTTATTGACGTTGGCAGCGCCAACAGCAGTGCCACCCGCACCATTGATCACCGCACCCAGGCCCCAGATAGTGCGCGAGCCCTCTGCTGCCGAAAGGGACAGATTGCCGACAGCAGTCAGCTCGCTGGACAGGATCTCAGCACGCTCTTCGCCATCGAGAATATTGGTAGTGGTGGCCCCGTTGACCGCAACGGTACCCGCTCCGCCACCGGCAATGGCGATGGCGTAGATCGCCTGTTCTACCCCGCTTTTCAAACCGACATCAGCAAAACCATTGATAACGCTGCTGTTCTGAATCAGTGCGCTGCGGTCCGCCGCTATGCGGTTAACCGACGCTGCCAGACCAACAGCAGCAGTGCCGCCACCCTTGACCGAGCCCGCCAGCGAAGCAATGGTCAGACCGCCCCCCGCGCTTGCGTCCAGCATCAGGCTCTGGTCGCTGCCGGTCGCATTGACCGTACTGCCGGAGATGCTGACTTCATCCTTGCCGTTGATGTTGTTGGCTGCAAAGGAGCCGCCAACGCCGGCGGTGCCACCGCCCGCGGCATCGATACCGATGCTCCAGATCTCGCCGTCCAGCGCCGACTCCAGGCTCGCATCGCCACTCAGATTGACCGTGCTGTCAGTCAGCTTGGCCGCGCGCTCGGCGTCGATCAGGTTGACCGCAACACCGGCACCAACGCCCGCGGTGCCACCGCCAGCCGCAAGGTTAAACGCCAGTGACCAGATGCTGGCCCCCAGATTGGGTTGGCTGGCAGAAATAGACAGGTTGCGTGCGGTCATCAGCGCGGAGCTAAGCTCCGCAGTCGTGGTGTCGGCGATACGGTTGTAAGTCATCGCCGCACCCACACCGGAGCCGCTGGCCGAAACCGCGCCCGACAGCGCCGCGGTGATGATCCGGCTCTGCTGCGCGGCGCTGAGTGTGGCATCCCCCGTCAGCTCGTAAGTGCCGCCGGTGATATTCGCGCTCGCGCTCTGCTGCATGTCATTGATGCTGAACGCAGCACCAACCGCGGCAGTATTGGTGCTGCCGGAGATGCTGCCCGCCAGCGAGTAAAAGCCACCCGTTTTCAGTGCCTGAACCGTCAGGTCGTCTGCTTTGAGGGTGCGACCGGTCATGTCCAGATCAGCCGAAACGTTGCCCCGGCCGATCAGCGCAGTAGCGGAACCCGCAACCGAAACATTGGAAGCAACCGCCGCACCGATAGTGCCCGCGAGCACATCGGTTTCGTTACGCGCGGTGATACCCAGGTCACCGGTCAGGTTGATATCTGTGTTAGCAACGCTGGCACTGTAATCACTGCCGTTATAGACAACACCAATAGCACCGCCAACGGCGGTCTTGCCGCTGGTGCCGGCAACACTGCCGGCAATCGCCAACACCGCTTCGCCAGCAATGTCGCCGCTGTCGAACAGGTTGCGCGTGGTGGTATCGGCGGTGCTGGAGGACTCATCGGTATTGGTATCAATACCATCTTCGCTGAACAGCTCGTCGTTGGTCTCCGACTCGACCTCGATCTGCGAGGTTGCATTGCTGCCAGTCATGTCCAGACCGGTTTCACTCAGAGTGGTATCGGCGCTGGCGTCATAGTTGAAGATGTCGTTAAGCGCGTCACCGCCGGGAACGCTGGCGGCGGCCACAGTTACATCGCCGCCGGTCAGCGACGAATCGGCGTTGTCGGTGCTGTCGACGTTCGCCTTGACCTTGTTGTTCATCACCACGACAAACAGCGAACCGGCGCCAGAGCCGCTCTGCTGCCCTGTGCTCGCGGCGACAGCCAGCGCACCTGCCAGTACCCGAGAGGCACTGTTGGCCTTAACGTCCAGGCTATCGAAATCAGAAGCGGTGCTACCAAGCCACTCAGCTTTGAGTTCATTACCCATGATGGCCAGCACCATAGAGCCACCCGCGCTGCCGCCCTTGTCTTTGCTCACTGCAAAGGAACCGCCACCCAGCAGCGAACGGGAACGGTCGTAGGCATTAACGGCGATGGTGCCGGGGGCAGCGCTGCGCTGCTCTACTTCAGAGTCGATAACCGCTGCGCGGGTAGTGTTGTTGAACACGCCAGCGGAGCCAGAGAGCGCAACCGCGACGTTGCTCTCGCCACCCGCCGCAACAGACAGACCAAGCCCCATGGCGATCTGGTCACCACCGCTGGCGGCCTGAACCTTGAGCACGTCGTTGCTCCGCAGAACGGTGTCCTGCACCAGCGCTTCGGTTACGTTGTTGAGCTGGTTATAGGCAACCGCCCCGGCAAGGGCTGCGCTGTGCTGACTTTTGTCACCACCCGACAGCGTCAGGGCACCGGCGCCCGAGCCGCTGAACTGATGGGTTTGATTGAGTGACAGCACGTTAACCTTGCTGCCGTCGGCATCGCGCGGATCAAGCACGATATTGCCCAGATGAGCCCGGTTCTTCTGACCCGAGACGTTGATGCTGCCTGAAGCGGCAGCCGCGAGGCTCAACCCTTCCTTGGTCGTGCCATCGCTACCGTCACTGCCGCTGTCACCACTGAATGCGGTCTGCAGCTTGCCCCAGTACTCGCTGATCTTGTTCATCGCCGCTTCGCCAGAGGAAGCTGCTTTGTCCTTGGCGTTTTGTACCTCGCCGGTGATCAGTGCCAGGCCGTTGGTCAGTGACGTTTTAATCGCTTCACTCAGGCTACCCGCCTTCTCTTGCGAGCCAGAGTCAGCTGCGCCACTCTCCGCGGCAACCGCATCCTGCTGTTCCTTCTCCTGCTCGGAACGCGCCAAAGCGCCGGCAATCGAGAACGCGCCACTTTGACCGGAGCTCTGCGCACTGAGCGTAAGGTCATTGACCAGCCAGGCGCCGCGGGTACTGTCGGTAAGCCCTGCGCTCAGATACTCCGGACGCCAGCCCACGTTATCGCCAACCAGCGCATAGACGTCGGTATTGACCACGTTGACCGCTACGCCCGCACCTACACCGACGTTCTCCGACGCGGCGATGGCGCCAGCAGCACTCCACAATCCCAATTGGTGTTCGGCATCAATATTGACCGTGTCCGCGGTCACGTCGGTGCTGCTGTGGATGGACGCGTGCACGGCACTATCGACCACACTGACCACGACCGAGCCGTTACCAGCAACGCTGGCACCTTTGCCTGCCGACGGACTGACGCCGATGATCAGCTCATCCTGCAGGGCACCAACATTAATAACATCCGCTGTCAGTTCGCCCCCGGCACCAATGCCTGCGATAGCCTGATTATCGGTAATCTGGATATTGATACCCGCGCCGACCGCACCGCCATCTTCGCTGGTAGTGCCGAACAGCGCGTCGAAATTCCCTGAAATCGCCAGCTGCTCAAGCTGATTGTCTGCCGTCACCTGCAACGGAGCGGACCACTCCCAGCCCAGCGTTCGCAAGGCTTCGCGGCGCGCTTCCAGCGCAGTCGTGCTGTCGAGCTCGGGCAGCACCGCCGCCAGCAGGCTTGACCACGGAGCGTCGTCGGTCGAGGTGGCAGTGAGATTGACGTTATCCCCGGCCCAGGCCTGGGTATCAATGCGGTTCTGCAGAATCGACAGCGAGCCTGCCATGCCGAGTTTGTCGGCTTCACCAGTCGAGTTCGCGTACTGGGTCGCAATCTTGCTGATAACCGCCTGCGGGCCTTCGCTCAGCAGCTTGAGGTTGGCGTAAACCTGCTTGAGCGAACTCCAGCGGTCCAAGCCGAGCAGGCCGATGGGTTGATCAAAGCGCGCACCGACGCCAATGCGGCCAGCAGTGACCTGAGCACCGTCACCAATAATCGAGTGGGTCTGCTGATCCAGCTCGGTATAGACCGCAGCAACGCTGAGCGATACCTCAGCGCCATCGGTCGTGCCGTCATCACGTTTTGCCGAGGCATTGACCGTACTCTGCGCCGAATTGTGCAGGTTTTGTTGCTGCTGCCAGGATTGCACGGCCAGATCGCCGCTAATATCGATTACCGGCGCAGAAGAGCCACCGCCAAGTACCGATCTCACGCTGTGGTCGGCCAGCGTCACATCGATAGCCGACGCCAGACGGAACTTGCTGTCAGTAGCAGGCTTGGAGCCGCCCTCTTCTTTCGAGTCAGGCGTTATGCCAAAGAACTCTTTGAGACTATTGCCCAGGTAGTCGGTAACCGGCTTGGCAACCTGTTCGTTGGCCTTTTCCTTGAGCTTGTCGAGATAACCAGGCTCGGAGGCTCCGGCAGACACCGACACGGAGGTGATCTGTTTATAGACCACATTGGCTGCGTTGACATTGAGGTTGCGCGCGCCAGCAAGGTCGGCGCTGAACTCGGCATAGGTGTCGCTGTTGTAAAGCGACACGCCAACAGCGGGGCCACCAGTTGCACCCTCGCCACTGGCTTTGAAGCTAACGCTGGTCTCGAGTTCCTGCTCGGTCAGGGCAAGTACGCTGACATCCCGATCAACTGTCAGATTGGCACCGTCGGCAACCACGGCACGCGTAGTGATGTCACTCATCCCCATACCGAAACCAAGACCCATGGTCTTGAGTGCGCTGCCCTCACCGTCCACGCTGTTTTCCGCAGCAGCAGTAACCGACAGGCTGTTGTCGCTGTGCGCTACGACCGTGAGGTCTTGCCCGACGTCCAGCGTTGCCCCGCTATTGACGGTAACCTCGGTCAAACCGGAAATCTGGCCGTACGCGGCGTCAAAGCCGAACGGAATTTTCTTGCCGAGAACCGGAATACTCCAGGTAGAACTGGAGACGTTGCGCGAAGTAGACGCCCAAGCGGTGAGATTTTCGGACGTATTGATATTGGCGGTGGCGCCAATATCAACCACCGCATCGGCCTTGGCGATATAAGCCGAGAGGTTCGGTACCAGCAACGTCAGCTCGGTAAAGTTGGTGGGCGTTTCAAGGAAAGCGTTAGTGTCGGTGGTGCCAGCGTACGCCTTGATGGGGTCAGACAGCGTATCGAGGACGTTTGCCCAGGTTTCTGCTTCGGTCCAGCCGTTATCGGTCGCCAGCTGGGCAATATCTGACTTGAGATCGTACTTACTGAGCAGCATGCCCAGAATGTCGCGAGCAACCTCGGCTCGCGCGTCGGCAGTGATAGTGACGTTGCGACCAGTAATGCTGCCATCCACGTCAATACGGGCGCTGGCTTCCGCGTAACCGGCCATCTGGCGATTCAGGCCGTAGGCATCGAGCGTAATATCACCCGCATTGGCGCCATTGGCATGCCCTGCGTCAAGCTCGGCGTTCTCGCCGATGATGATTTCGGCCTTGCCAAGATTGGCCGAAAGCCAAGGATTGGCCTGATACTGAATTCCGTTTTTCAGTTCATCCAGCGTCTGCACTTCAGCATCTTCGTCGCAGAAGGTACAGCTGATGTCACTCAACGCATTGAGGGCTATGTCGCCCGAGCTGCCAGCGCCGGTGGCGCGGGTAACGATCCGGGCATTGTCGGCGAGCGTAATCGACGGCGACTCGATGGTGACATCGCCACCATCCTGACCATTCTGGCCACGTGTACTGATGAGCGCATCGCCATTCATTTCCAGCGACTTGCGCGCGGCGATCTGCACCTGCGCGCCCGAGTCGTCGGCCATCAATGCAGCGAGCTCGCCCGAGATTTCAATGTTATCGGTTGCAGTGATAACGATCCCGCCATCACCGCGGGTGACATTCTCACCGATACTCAGGCCATCGGTATTTACCGTACTGTTGAAGACCGTGCGGGCGACATCAGTGCCCGACTGCATCCCGGCAGTTGCCTCAATCAGCACTGAAGCGCCATGCAGATTGATCGAGCCGTTGGTATTGACCATGCCCCTGATGACAATCGCATTGCTGCCATCACTTGCCAGTTCTGCTGTCGGCAACTCGCCAGCGGCCAGCTCGGCAACATAATCGTCAGCCTGATCCCCGGTCATCGCGCCATCAACAACTGCAATTCGGTGCAGATTGTCCATGGTTGCGGTATTCGGAGTCGTGACGGTCAGACTGCCGACGTTAACCACGCCGGACGCACCGACCACAAAGCCATGCGGATCAGCAAAAATGATATTGCCGCCGACCTTGCCGTCTTTCAGGCCGTTCAGGGTGCCGTTGATGACGGCGCGCGAATCATGCACCAGGTTGACCAAGTTATTGGCACCGCCTGGCACATGCAGATTGACCGTATTACCGGAATCGACAGTGAAATTGCCGAAGGAGTTGAAACCGGTCTGACCACGCACCGTTGCGGTGGTGATATCGGTATTGGAACCGGTAGTCGATATAGAGGTATTGGTCTGGCCGCCACTGCCGGTGTGCAGCGTAATATCGTTAGCCAAACTCCATCCGGGCATCATGCCCGACGCCAGCATCAACGCAGTCAGTGGGTGGTGTTTAAATACCCGGGTAGTGACCGGACGTGTGCCAGAACTCTTCGCCTTGCTTCCTGCGCCGCGCATGTCAACCTCGCTGTCGACGGAAAAATAATAACGAGGTTAACAAATAGCTGGCGGCAAAAACAAACGCGCGCGTCGAATTTACCTCAAAAGTGCCAGTCGACGAGCAAATGTGACAATCCATTGTCACGCATTGTCATGAGCCAGCCTCAGCGCCCGCGCGGAGACTTGCGACCACCACGTGGCTGACGGGCCTGGTGCATTGACGGCTTGCGGGCCAGACGCTGGAGTTTTTCCTTGTCGCTGGTTTTCATCGCCGGCAGAGCAATTGGCTCGAGACCGACTTCCATGCTCAGTGCGTCCAGCTCGTTCTGCTTGAGCTCGCGCCAGCGGCCAACCGGCAACTCTGCACCAAGGAACACCGGCCCAAAGCGCACGCGTTTGAGGCGGTTGACGCGCACGCCCTGCGACTCCCACAGACGGCGGACTTCGCGGTTGCGACCTTCCATCAGGCAGACGTGGAACCAGCGGTTGATGCCTTCACCACCGGAGGAGACGATGTCGGTAAACTTGGCCGGACCGTCTTCGAGCATCACGCCTTCTTTCAGACGCTCGATCATCTCGTCATCGACCTCGCCCATGACCCGCACCGCGTACTCGCGGTCCATTTGCCAGGACGGGTGCATCAGCCGGTTTGCCAGCTCACCGTCAGTGGTGAACAGCAGCAGACCGCTGGTGTTGATATCGAGACGGCCAACATTGATCCAGCGGCCGTGTTTGAGACGTGGCAGGCGGTCAAATACGGTCGGGCGCCCTTCCGGATCATCGCGGGTACAGACTTCGCCTTCCGGCTTGTTGTAGAGCATGACGCGGCGCACGACTTCGGAGCTCAGATCACGACGCAGCGGACGCTCGTCGATACTGATCTGATCCATGCTGTCGACCCGGCAACCCAGCTCGGCCGGCTGGCCATTCACGCTGACACGGCCAGCGGCAATCCAGCCTTCCACTTCACGGCGCGAACCCAGCCCCATGCGAGCCAGAACTTTCTGCAGCTTTTCGCCTGGGGCGGGCGCCGCGGGGATGTCGTTCACTTCATATTCGTCGGTCATTGGAGCACCTCCCGGTGTAGTAATGAGAAAAAGCCGCGCAGGATAACACCGACTTCCCGATTAGGGCAGCGGCCCTTCGTCGGAATCATCAATCTCGTCCGACTCACCGGCGACCGGCATGTCATCAAAATCACTCTTGAGATTGGCTTCCATCGCATTCAGCTCATCCAGCAGATTGCGGAAACCACTCTGACTCTCTTCACCATCAAGCGGCTTCAGTGGCTCGACTGGCAACCACGGCGCATCCGCGTCGGCAGTGCTTTGTGCAGACTCGCCATCAGCCGACAACGCCAGCTGCGGCTCCAGATCAAATTCATCCATCTCGCGCACAGCAGCAAGCGGCGGCAATTCGTTCAGACTGCGCAGGTTGAAATAGTCGAGAAACTGCCGGGTAGTCGCGTACATGGCCGGACGACCGGGCACATCGCGATGACCGACAATCCGCACCCACTCGCGATCCAGCAGCGTTTTGACGATCTGGGTGCTGACGGCAACGCCTCGGATATCTTCAATCTCGCCGCGGGTAATCGGCTGGCGATAGGCGATCAGCGACAGGGTTTCCAGCAGCGCGCGGGAATAGCGCTGCGGCCGCTCCTCCCACAACCGGGCCACCCAGGGGCCATAGGCTTCGCGTACCTGCAGGCGCCAGCCGCTGGCCACCTCGCGCAATTCGATGGCGCGGCCCTGATAACTGACAGCGATATTCTCCAGCGCTTTGCGAATATCATCAAAGCCGGGCATGCGGTCTTCGTCGAACAGCTCACGCAGCTTATCGATCGACAGTGCGCGCCCGGCTGCCAGCAACGCGGCTTCAACGATGTGTTCAATCGGCGGCTGACTCATCCTCTCCCCTCGCCTTGACGTGAATCGGTGCGAACGGCTCGTTCTGCACCAGATCAACCAGTTGCTCCTTGACCAACTCCAGCACCGCCATAAAGGTCACGACGACACCGAGCTTGCCCTCACTGGCATTGAACAGACTGACAAAGGGCACAAATTGCCCGGATCTCAGCCGATCCAGCACTTCAGCCATTCGCTCACGGGTCGACAACGCCTCACGGGTAACCTGGTGACTCTCGAACATCTCGGCGCGGCGCAGCACCTCAGACAACGACAGCAGCAGCTCCTGCATACTGACATCCGGATGGGCGCGGCGACTCGGCAGCTCACCCACCTCCACCCGCGCAGCCCAGGTCTCGCGACCCATGCGTGGCAACCCGTCGATATCTTCCGCTGCTTTCTTGAACCGTTCGTACTCCTGCAACCGGCGAATCAGCTCGGCACGCGGATCGCCCTCGTCATCCTCAAACTCTTCCGGACGCGGCAGCAACAGGCGGGATTTGATCTCGGCGAGCATCGCCGCCATCACCAGGTATTCCGCGGCCAGCTCCAGCCGCACCGCCTTCATCAGCTCGACGTAGGACATGTACTGGCGGGTAATTTCCGCGACCGGGATATCAAGAATGTCGATGTTCTGCTTGCGAATCAGATACAGCAGCAGATCGAGCGGCCCCTCAAAGGCTTCAAGAAAGACTTCCAGCGCCTCGGGGGGAATATAGAGATCCTGCGGGACGTCGGTGTAGGCCTCGCCATACACGACAGCCAGCGGCAGTTCCTGCTGACGACCGATGCCGCGGGAGCGATCCACCGCGGCTTCGGCGTCCTGGCTGACCTCAGCGTCCTGCGTTGGGTCAGCCATCGCTTACTTCCGGTACTGCAGGCCCATGGCCTGACGTACTTCGATCAGCGTATCGCGTGCGGCATCACGGGCGCGCTCGGTACCCTCATTGAGGATCACCCGCACCGCATCCGGGTTGGCTTCATACTCGGCAGCGCGCTGCTGCATGGGCTCAAGCTCGGCACTGATCGCGTCGATGATCGGTTTCTTGCAGTCGATGCAGCCGATACCCGCACTGCGACAACCTTCCTGGACCCAGTCGTGGGTGGCCTTGTCGGTATAGACCTGATGCAACTGGTAAACCGGGCATTTGGCCGGATCACCCGGATCGTTACGGCGCACACGAGCAGGGTCAGTCGGCATGCGACGAACCTTTTCCGAAACTTCGTCGGTGGTGTCACGCAGGGTAATGGTGTTGCCATAGGACTTGGACATCTTCTGACCGTCCAGACCCGGCATCTTGGAGTCCGGCGTCAGCAGTGCCTGCGGCTCCGGCAGAATCACCTTGCCGCCGCCTTCCAGGTAACCGAACAGACGTTCCTGGTCACCAAGCGTGATGTTCTGCTGCTCCTTGAGCAGCGCACGTGCGGTTTCCAGCGCTTCGGCGTCACCCTGCTCCTGGTACGCCTTGCGCAGCGAGGAGTACAGCTTGGCGGCCTTCTTGCCCATCTTCTTGATGGCCGCTTCGGCCTTCTCCTCGAAGCCAACTTCCTTGCCGTACAGGTGATTGAAGCGGCGAGCGACTTCGCGGGTAATCTCGACGTGCGCCACCTGATCGGCACCGACCGGCACCTGGCCGGCGCGGTAGATCAGAATATCGGCGCTCTGCAGCAGCGGATAACCGAGGAAGCCGTAGGTCGCCAGATCGCGATCCTTGAGCTTTTCCTGCTGATCCTTGTAGGTGGGCACACGCTCCAGCCAGCTGACCGGCGTAACCATCGACAGCAGCAGGTGCAGCTCGGCATGCTCCGGCACCTGAGACTGGATGAACATGGTAGACGAGGTGCCGCTGACACCGGCTGCCAGCCAGTCAATCAGCATGTCCCAGACATTCTGCTCGATGCTCTGCGGATCTTCGTAGTGGGTGGTCAGTGCGTGCCAGTCGGCGGCGAAGAAAAAGCACTCGTACTCGTGTTGCAGCTTCACCCAGTTTTTCAGCACGCCGTGGTAGTGGCCCAGATGCAGACGCCCGGTGGGGCGCATGCCTGACAGAACCCGGCGCTGCGAATCGACAGAACTCAAGGGGAACTCCTGAAAAAGACGTATTGTGATATTTGGTCAGCGGCGATTATACCGATAATGCGCCAAGCGTCAGCGCCCGGCGCCATTCAGTCAAGGATTTCATCGCGGCTGAGCCCGAACGGCTCGGGATCGCCGCGCCCTTCGCGCAGCAGCTCCGCTTCACCATCAAGCAGACTGATGACCGTCGTCGGCTCGACCATGCAAGCGCCGCCATCGATAACCAGGTCTACCAATTTGCCGATGCGATCGCGGATCTGCTCCGGATCGGTCAATGGCAAGGTGTCGCCCGGCAGCATCAAGGTCACGCTAAGCAGTGGCTCGCCCAAAGCTTCCAGCAGATCCAGCGTGATCTGATGATCCGGCACGCGCAGCCCAATGGTGCGCCGCTTGGGGTGCAGCAACAGGCGAGGCACTTCGCTGGTGGCGTTCAGAATGAAGGTATAGGGGCCGGGTGTAGTCGCCTTGAGCAGGCGAAAGGTGGTGTTATCGACCTTGGCATACACGCCAAGTTCAGACAAATCCCGACAGACCAGAGTGAAGTTGTGCTTGTCGTCGAGCTGACGCAGCCGACGAATGCGCTCGAGCGCGGCCTTGTTACCGAGCTGGCAGCCGAGCGCGTAAGCCGAATCGGTCGGATAGGCGATCACCCCACCCTGGCGAATGATGTCGGCCGCCTGACGAATCAGGCGAACCTGCGGGTTCTGCGGGTGAATCTGAAAGAATTGACTCATGTGCCCTCTCGAGGCTGTTTTACCTGCAGTTTAGCCGCAGAACAGCCGATCCTCCCATACCGGATCGCAATCAGGCGGCATGGCCGTCATGCAGCCCAATGACGTCCAAGGCGAATCGGGGTTATGGAAGTCACTGCCGCAGCTGGCCAAAAAGCCAAACTCGACCGCGAGTTTGCCCAAATAGGCGACTTGATCAACCGGCTGCTTGCCGTTAACCACCTCGATACCACGCCCACCAGCGCTGGCAAACTCGCGCAACAGCGCACGCAGTTTGCTGCGGGTCAGATTGTAATGCCAAGGGTGGGCAATCACCGCCATACCGCCGGCGGCGCGGATCTGGCTGACAACCTCGGCCAGCGTCGGCCAGTGCTGGCGAATATCGCCCAGCTTGCCAGCCCCCAACCACTTGCGAAATGCCTCGCCGTGATCGCGCACATGCCCGGCCTGCACCATCCACTCGGCAAAGTGCGGGCGCCCCGGCGGCTGCGACACATCGCCACCAGCCGCCTGCTGCACCGCAACCGCACCGTCAAAAGCACCGGGCATGCGCTTGCCCGCCAGCCGGTCACTGATCTGCTGAGCGCGGCTCCAGCGCCCCTCACGAACCGACGCCAAGGCATCGACCATTGCCGGCGCAGCCAGATCAAAGCCGTAGCCCAGAATATGCAGCGTGTGGCCGAACCACTGGGCCGACATTTCCACGCCACTGACCCAGCGCACCCCGAGCGCGGCGGCCGTCATCGCAGCCTGCTCCTGACCATCAATACAGTCGTGATCGGTCAGCGCCACCAGACCAACCCCCGCCTCTTTCACCCGCTGCATCAGCACATCAGGACTCAAACTGCCATCTGAGGCGGTACTGTGCATGTGCAGGTCGACAATCACGGAAACTCTCCTGGCGGGTTGCTTGACGCAGCGGCGGGGCTTTCGCCTATTATGCCGCCTATGCAATGACAAGCCCAAGCAGCGATTGCACGCCGTCTGCAACCGGCCTTGCCCAGCCAACCAACCCATTCGTCCGCGCGAACCACACAGCAAGGAATCAGCATGTTCTACGCCATCATGGCCACCGATGTTCCCGATAGTCTTTCCGCACGCCTGGGTGCCCGCCCCGACCATCTGGCGCGCCTGCAAGTGCTGCAGGATCAGGGCCGATTGCTGCTGGCCGGCCCTCTGCCCGCGGTAGACAGCGAAGATCCGGGCAGCGCCGGCTTTACCGGCAGCCTGGTTGTGGCCGAGTTTGCGTCCCTCGCTGATGCACAGAGCTGGGCCGATGCCGATCCCTATGTTGCCGCTGGCGTTTACCAGCAAGTAACGATCAAACCCTTCAAGCGCGTGTTCCCGGCCTGATCAAGGATGCAGCCCATGTTTCGACCCCTCGCCTTTGCCCTGCTGCTCAGCGGATTAACCGGCACGGTTAGCGCTCAAACGATCGAGAATCCCGCCCCGCAAGAACCTGTCGAAAGCAGCGCCAGTCAACAGGATATCGGCACCTTGCAAGCGGAGCTGGCCAAGGTCGAAGCCGAGCGCCAGCGCCTGGCCGACCAGCTCGCCGCAACCAGCGACGCTGGTGAAAGCGAAGCGCTGACCCAGCTGCAGGAAGAAAACCAGCAATTGCGCAACAACAATCAGGCAGCACGTATGGACGCCCAAGCGCGTCTGATTGCCCAGCAACAGCGCTGGTTTTTGATCGGCGGCCTGGCGGTTGCAGTAAGCCTGCTGCTCGGTTTCATGCTGGCCAAGATGGGCCGCCAGAAACGCCGCGAATGGCTGAACTGAACCCGGTCCTGATCATCGATGATGATCAGGAACTTTGCGATCTGCTGGGCGACTGGCTGGCAACCGAGGGCTTTGCCCTAACTGCCTGCCACGACGGCCCAAGCGGCTTGCAGAAGGCTCGTACCGATACCTACGCAGCCATTATTCTCGACGTCATGCTGCCCGGCATGAACGGCCTGGAGATTCTGCGCGAGTTGCGCCAGAGCTGTCGCACACCACTACTGATGCTAAGTGCCCGCGGCGAGCCGGTTGATCGCATTTTGGGGCTTGAGCTGGGTGCTGACGACTACCTGGCCAAACCCTGCGACCCGCGCGAACTGGTCGCCCGCCTGCGCGCGCTGCTGCGCCGTAGCCAGCCCGTCGACAGCGCCAATGAAGACATCCTGCAGCACGCTGGCTTGCGTCTGGACAGCAGCAACCTGATGGCCTGGCTCGATGATGAACCACTGCAGCTGACCCAAAGCGAAGCCCTTATTCTGCGCGCACTGATGTCACGGCCAGCCCAGGTGGTGGACCGCCAGACCCTGTCACGCGAAGCGCTCGGCAAACCGCTCGGCAGCTACGATCGCAGCCTCGATATGCATATCAGCAACCTGCGCCGCAAACTCGGCCCGCACCCGGGCGGCCGTCCGCGCATCCAGTCGATACGGGGCCGCGGCTACCTGCTCGGCAGCTGACTTACCCTGATTTACACAATCTTTACCAAGTGCAGGCCGCTGCTGACACAGCGCACTCTAGACTCTGCAGGCAATGAGCGGATTCCCCGGTCAGACACCAACGGAGAACGACCATGAAAAAGACCCTGCTTGCCACCACCCTGATGCTCGCCACCGGCCTGTCCACCGCACTGATGGCAGCACCTGCCAACGACGACACCCCGCCGCCGCGTGACGGCAGCATGCACGAGCGCGGCTTTGAGCGCATGGCTGAAGAGCTGTCGCTGACGGACGAACAGAAGACCCAGCTGCAGCAGATTCGCGAGGAAGAGCGCACCAAGTTCCAGACCCTGCGCGAAGAAAGCAAAGCCCGCTTCGACGCCGTGCTGACCGCCGAGCAGCGCCAGAAGATGGAACAACTGCACGAGCAGCGCCGCGAGCGCATGCAAGAACGCCGCGAAGGCCGTCCGCCGCGCGGCGAGCCCTGCCACAACTGACCACTGACGGAGAGAACGCTGCATGCGCCTGTTCTGGAAAGTATTTGCCGTACTCTGGCTGGCAACCCTGCTGGTTGGTGGCTCAGGCTTTCTGGTCAGCCGCGCACTGCAGCAGGATTGGTTGCTGCTGCAACTGAACCCCGAGCTGCGCGATTTTGCCGCGCAGCTCGCGACCGTTTACGAACAGGACGGTCCGCTAGTCGCCCAGCAGTGGCTGGAGCAGCAGCGCCGCGAGCGGCAGTTGCGCGCACGTCTGTTCGACGCTGCCGGGGACAGCCTGCTGCCCGGAACACTGCCTCGGCTACCGCGTTTTCAGACCGACCCGCCACCGGGCCCGCCCGGGCCACCGCCGGAGCCTCCGGGGCGCGGCCGCCTTTTTCAGCTGACCTGGAGTACCGATCAGGCCAGCTACATCGTCACCTTGCACATCCCTGCACCCGCCCTGTGGCGCAGTCAGCGTACGCCTTTCACCCTCCTGCTCAATGTCAGCCTGGCTATCGCGCTGCTGGCACTGCTCAGCCTGCTGCTTAGCCGCTACCTGACCCGCCCTCTGCGCGAATTGGGGGTCGCCGCCCAGTCACTGGCCAAAGGGCAATTCGATGCCAGAAGCTTGCAGAAGACCAGCGCACGCCGCGACGAACTCGGCGAACTGGCCCAACGCTTCGAGAGCATGGCCGAGCAGGTGCAGTCCCTGCTGGATAGCCAGCAGCAGTTACTGCGAGATGTTTCCCATGAACTGCGCTCGCCACTGGCGCGCCTGCGGGTTGGCCTGGCATTGGGCAGCCAACAGAACCTGCCCCAGGATGACCCGCTGTGGCAGCGGCTGGATCGCGAATGTGATCGTCTGGATCAACTGATCGACGGCATCCTGACCCTCAGCCGCCTGGACACCCAACGCGAGCCGGCGACCCCGTTCGAACTGGATGCCCTGCTCGCTCACGTGATCGATGACACCCGCTTCAGCGCGCCCGATCTGACGCTGAATCTGAACGGCGCATCCCATGTTCGCCTGAACGGCTGGCCCGACCAGCTCGCTGCAGCCATCGACAACCTGCTGCGCAACGCTGTGCGGTTCAGCCCTGATGACGGACAGATCGATATCAGCGTTCGCAGCACGGCGGCAGAGGCGCTGATTCGCATTGATGATCAGGGGCCTGGGGTGCCGGATGAATGGTTGAGCAAACTCAGCGAGCCGTTCGTCAGGGTGCCGGGCCAGAGCGCAGACAGCGGCTACGGTCTTGGCCTGACCATCGCCAGACGCGCCATTGCGCGGCACGGTGGCAGCCTGTTGTTCTCGCACAGCCCTGCCGGCGGTCTGCGGGTCGACGTCAGCCTGCCGAACGCCAGGCGTTGAGTCAGCCCTCTGCCGGCCAGCGGCTGAAGAACTGATCGATATCCAGCTCGGGCACCGCCTTGCGCTCACCAGCTGGGTGACCGACATAGAGAAACGCCAGAATCTGCTCGTTGTCAGCCAGCGCCAAACCCTTGCGCACCACCGGGTGGTAGGCCAGCGCGCCGGTGCGCCAGACTGCGCCAAGCCCCATCGCATGAGCAGCGAGCAACATATTGCCAACCGCAACGCCACAGGCCAGATCCTGTTCGATCACCGGTACCTTGGCGTGTTCCTGGTGCCGACTGATCGCGATAATCATCAACGGTGCGCGCAGCGGCAACCCCTGATAGCGCGCCAGCGTGTCCGCCGAAAGATCCGGGGTGTCCGCCAGCGCAGCCCGGCCAAATACCTCACCCAAGGCATCCAGGCCATCACCTTCGATGACCATAAAGCGCCAGGGGCGAAGATAGGCATGATCAGGCGCACGCAAGGCTGCACGGAACATCGCCTGTTGCTGCTCGGCTGTTGGCGCCGGGCCAACCAGACGCGGGACGGAAACCCGTTCATGCAGCATGGTCAAGGCATCCACGGGTGTCATTCCTCCTCGGACTGGTCTTGCAGCACCTGCTCGCGATACTGACCCGGCGGCAAACCGAACCAGCGCTTGAAGGCACGAAAGAAATTGCTTGGGTCGGCAAAGCCCAGCATGCAGGCGATCTCGAACAGGGTGAGTTGGGGTTGACCCAGATACTGCAGCGCCAGTTCCCGGCGGGTACGTTCAAGCAATTGCTGAAAGCTGACGCCCTCGTCCTGCAGTCGACGCTGCAAGGTACGGGTGCTCATATTCATCGCGCTGGCGACCGTCTGCCGCTTGGGCTCCCCCTGCGGCAGCAACCGGCAAAGTGCCTGACGCGTCTGATGAGTCACCGGGTCCGCTTCAAAGCGCGCCAGAAAATCACCGGCAAACCGGTCATGCAGTTTGGCCAGGCTTTCGTTAGCGGTAGCCAGCGGCGCTTCCATCACCTGACGCGACATAAGCAGCGAGTGGGCCGGTGCATCAAACTCCAGTGGACATTGAAACAGGTCACGATATGGCGCCAGGTCAGCCGGCTCGGCTCCGGCAAAGGTCGCCTTGAGCGGAACGATAGACTGTGCCGTCATCCAGCGGCAGAACGCCAGTGCATAGGCCATAGCCGCCTCAACGCTCTGCTGCGCGGCAGGCAGGCGGTCTCCATGAATAGCAAACTGCAGGCGGCAAGTGTCCGGTTCAATCTGCATCAGCATGTCGGCGGACTCGCCAATCAGACGCTGATAGCGGACTACCCGCCCAAACCCCTCGCGCAGCGTACGGCTCGACATCAGCGAATACCCCACCACGCTGAAATGGCCGGGACGCACGACCTTGGCCATGTTCAGCCCGATGGCCGGGTTGCCGCTGCGTTCCACCGCCAGATGCCAGACACGCGTCATGCTGTCCTGAACAATCCGCGCATCCGGATCATCCAGCACCTGACTGTCGAGCCCCAATTCCTGAAACAACGCGGCGATATCCAGCCCATCAACAGCCAACGCATGGCCGATGGCCGAAACCCAACCTGCTGATGTGGTTCGTGCTGCGCGCTCCATGGTCTCTCGATGTCTTCTGCTGGTTATCCGGCGGACTGGTTTTTATGTCCGGCGGCTGATCATAGACTAAAGTTGAAGTGAAGAAAAAACCTGTGCTCCCGCGCTTGGCCGCCAGAGTCATTCATCCGCTCAGGCTCGGGCGGTAAGCTGGCTTGGCGCCGCAAGCTGGCCTGCAGTCCAATGACACCAGATACCTGCCGGGATTCCGCCATGAACGATTCAACCAGCAACACGACTCAACAGTTCCGCTCATTCGCGGAGTTCTACCCCTATTACCTCAGCGAGCACAGCAATGACATCTGCCGTCGCCTGCACTACGCCGGCAGCAGCGTGGTCATCGCGCTGCTGATCTACAGCTTGTTCAGCGGTAACGGCTGGTGGCTGCTGGCTGTGCCCGTCGCCGGATATGGCTTTGCCTGGGTCGGCCACTTTTTCTTCGAGCACAACAAACCGGCGACCTTTACCCACCCGTTCTACAGCCTGCTGGGCGACTGGGTCATGCTGCGCGACGCGCTGACCGGGCGAATTCGCTTCTGAGAGCAGCGAAAACGGTGACTGTCAGCAGCGCGACAGTCACTTCCAGCCATCGGTTCTATGATGCCTTCGCAGCCTGACCCAAACAGATAACAAGAGGAGATCAACCATGGGTGAGCAACACGCTACTTTCCGTGCCATGCAAGACGGTACTGCTGAAGACTGGAGCATCATTTCCGAGCATTTCCGTCCGTTCGCCAAGAACCTGCCTGACCGTATCCTCGCCCACCTGCGACTGCTCGACGGCGACTACGGCGGATTTCCGATCGACCGCCTGGAACACTCTATCCAGACCGCGACCCGCGCCCACCGTGACGGCCGCGATGAAGAGTATGTGATCTGCGCCCTGCTGCACGATATCGGTGACACCCTGGGCAGCTACAACCACCCGGACATCGCCGCGGCCATTCTGAAGCCGTTCGTCAGCCCGGAAAACCTGTGGATGATCGAGAAGCACGGCATCTTCCAGGGCTACTACTTCTTCCATCACTTGGGCATGGATCGTCACCTGCGCGACCAGTTCAAGGACCACCCTCAGTTTCAGTACACCGCCGAGTTCTGCGCCAAGTACGACGCCCCGGCGTTCGACCCGGATTACGAAAGCGAACCGCTGGAGTTTTTCGAACCGATGCTGCGCCGCGTATTCGAAAAGCCACGCAACACCATCTACAAAGTCGAGTAAGTCACGGCCTGTCCGCACGGCATTGTTCGCCGTGCGGATTACGGCCTATCATGCGCAGTCACGGACACCCGCTCGGTGCTCTTTCTTGGCCACGGAATCGACTGAACATGACCACCGACACCCGCACTGCGCCTGTCAAACCGCCGCTTGAAGGCTACTATTCCCGTGTTATCGCGTATCTGTGCGTCGCCCTGACGTTCAGTGCGCTACTGGTCGAACGTGGGCATCAGCTGGTTTACCTGGCCACCATTCTCTACGCACTCATCTACCCGCAGCTCGCCCTGTTCCTGGGTCGCAGGCTCCCCGACAGCCGCACCATCCCCAAACGTCTGGCACTACTGGCCGCCGACGCCTTTCATACCGGCGCGTTCATCGCACTGGTGGGCTTCAGCTTTGCGCCCAGCCTGGTGTTTTTTTTACTGATGGGCTTCTCCTGCCTGATCGCTGGCGGCTCTACCTATCTGCTTGCCGGCAGCCTGCTGAGCGGGGCGGGCACGCTGCTCAGCGTCGCGGTGTTTCAGCCGGAAATCACCATTGCCAGCGCTCCTTTGGTTACATTCGCGGCGCTCACCAGTGGCGCCTTCTACCTGCTGATCATGGCCGCCTTTGTGCACAAGCAGGGGCACACCCTTGAGCAGGCACAGCAGCAACTGCAGCGCGAGCAGGACAAAACCGCACGCCTGGCCGCCAACCTGTCGAAATACCTGTCACCACAGGTGTGGGAGTCTATTTTCTCCGGCAAACGCAGCGCCAAGCTGGAAACCCGGCGTAAGAAGCTGACCGTCTTCTTCTCGGATATTCGCGGCTTTACCGAGCTGGCCGAAGAGCTGGAGGCCGAGGCGTTGACGGATCTGCTGAATAACTACCTCGACGAGATGTCTCGCATCGCGCTGCAATACGGCGGCACCATCGACAAGTTTGTGGGTGACTGCGTGATGGTGTTTTTCGGCGACCCCAAGACCCGGGGCGCCAAGCAGGACGCCGAGGCAGCGGTGTCCATGGCCATTGCCATGCGCAAGCACATGAAGGTATTGCGACAGCAATGGCGCAGCCGGGGCATCACCAAGCCGCTGGAAATTCGCATGGGGCTGAGCACCGGCTATTGCACGGTCGGCAACTTTGGCACCGCGACGCGCATGGACTACACCATCATCGGCCGCGAAGTGAACCTGGCCAGTCGCCTGGAAGGGGCTGCCGATGCCGGCGAGATCCTGATCTCGCACGAAACCTACTCACTGGTGAAGGAACTGATCATGTGCCGGGATAAGGGCCAGATCAGCGTCAAGGGCTTCTCCCGACCGGTGCAGATTTATGAAGTGGTTGGCCTGCGCCGCGAACTCGGCGCGGCGCCGACCTTTGTTGAGCACGAGCTGACCGGTTTCTCGATGTATCTGGACACCAACCACGTACGCAACTACGACAAGGAGCAGATCATCAAGGCTCTGGAGCAGGCTGCTCGCAAGCTGCGTGACAAGGTGATCGTCTAGGGTCTGTTGCCGTTTCGTTCACCCGCCCGTTGCAGCCTGTTAGGCAGCGCTGCCTTCCAGCGCTTCCTCAACCGGCTGCAACCCTGCAGCAGTTCCCTCGTGCCAGCGGTACAACTCGATCCGGCCATCCTGGTGCTCGATCAGCGCCGTGCAGGACTCAACCCAGTCACCGCAGTTCAGATAGTCGATGCCGCTGACCTCACGAATCTCGGCATGGTGAATGTGACCACAGACCACCCCTTCAAACCCGCGCTTGTTGCACTCGTGGGCCAGCGCCTCTTCGAACTCGCTGATGAAGTTGACCGCCTTCTTTACTCGGTGCTTGAGATAGGCCGACAACGACCAGTACCCCAACCCGAAGCGGCTACGCCAGTGATTGAGCCAACGGTTGAGCACCAGACTGAATTCGTAGGCATGGTCACCGAGAAACGCCAGCCAGCGGTGACAACGCGTGATTACGTCAAACTGATCGCCGTGAATCACCAGCAAGCGGCGCCCGTCCTGGCACTGGTGCACCGCTTCATCGACCAGCTCGATATTGCCCAGCAGCAGACTGGAGTAGCGGCGCAGAAACTCGTCGTGATTGCCCGTTACATACACCACCCGCGTGCCACGCTTGCTCATGGTCAGAATACGGCGCAGCACGTTGGTGTGCGCCTGCGGCCAGTAGATACCCTTGCGCAGCCGCCAGCCGTCGATAATATCGCCAACCAGATACAACTGATCGCATTCATAGGATTTGAGGAAGGTCGCCAGCTTGTCGGCCTGGCAGCCACGGGTCCCCAGATGGAGGTCCGATATCCACAGGGTTCTTACCCGTTGTTTGTGCTCCGCTGGCAACGACACTGCTGTGTTCATACGCCTGTCTCCTCGGGAAGTTGTCTTCACGCTACGCGCCCGCGGTGACCGGATTGTGGCATTGACATGACCGCCAGATGACAGCGCATCCGGGCCGCATCCCGATGCGCCTTCGTATACAATGACGAGCTTTAGCCGTCGCCCCCTGTTCGGAACATCACCATGCTCAAACGCTTGCTGCCATTGCTATTGCTGATTTTCTCCAGCTGGACCGTGGCCGAGCCCCTGCGCACCGGCCTGGTGCTGTCTGGCGGCGGCGCCCGCGGCCTGGCCCATATCGGCGTGCTCAAGCAGCTGGAACAGATGAACATTCCGATCCATGCGATTGCCGGCACCAGCATGGGTGCAGTGATCGGCGGCCTTTACGCCTCGGGCTACAGTGCTGACGAACTGGAAAAACTGGCCCTCAGCCTGGACTGGCAGAACGCCCTGAGCGACTCCCCCGCCCGTGAAGACATCCCCTTCCGTCGCAAACAGGACGATCGCGACTTTCTGGTCAAGCAGCGTCTGACCTTCAACAATGGCGTACTCAGCTTCCCGCTCGGCCTGCTGCAGGGCCAGAACATGGGCGTGGTGCTGGAAAGCCTGCTGGTGCACACCAATGAGATCGACGATTTTGACCAGTTGCCGATCCCCTTCCGGGCGGTAGCCACCGATATCGCCACCGGTGAAGCGGTGATCTTCGATCACGGTCACCTGCCACTGGCGATTCGGGCCAGTCTGGCCTTGCCTGGCTTCTTTGCGCCGGTTGAGGTTGATGGCCGCCTGCTGGTGGATGGCGTGCTGAGCAAGAACATCCCGATTGATGTGGCGCGCGCAATGGGCGTTGACCGGGTCATTGTGGTCGACATCGGCACCCCGCTGAAATCTGCCAGCGAGCTGACCTCGGTGCTCGACATCATGGACCAGACCACCACACTGCTCACCCGTACCAACACCGAAAAGCAGCTGGCCACCATGACCAACCGCGACCTGCTGCTGCAACCCGAGCTGGGCAACATGGGCTTCAGCAGTTTCGCCGAGACCCAGCAGGCCATCGACGCCGGCGCCCGCAGCCTGGCGGAGGCCAACGGCGTGCTCGCCTTCGTCGCCCCTGACGGCGTCGATAGCGGCGGCAACCTGGCCAGCAGCCGCCCGCAGCGCCAAGCCATCATCCATGCGATTGAGGTCGACAACAGCGGCAAGGTGGCCGATGAAGTGGTACTCGGCATGATCCGCCAACCCATCGGCGAGCCGCTCAACCTGGCCCGCCTGCAGACCGACATGGGCACCATCTACGGCACCGACTACTTCAGCCGCGTCACCTACGAAGTGGTCCACGAAGAGGGACGCAACACCCTCCTGGTGCATACCGCAGGCCGCCGTACCGGCACCGACTATCTGCGTCTGGGCCTGAACCTGGTCGATGATTTCGAGGGCGACAGCCAGTACAACTTCGGCGCCAGTTTCCGCGTCAACGGCCTCAACCCGCTGGGCGCAGAGTGGCTTACTCGCTTGCAGGTCGGCTCCGACCAGGAGCTGTACACCGAGTTCTATCAACCGCTGGACTACGGCTCACGCTACTTTGTCGCGCCCTTTATCGACGCCGAGGCGCGCAATATCGACGTGATCGACGACGATGACCCAATCGTGGCCTACCGCCAAAAGCGCTACGGTGCAGGTGTGAATCTTGGCCGCCAGATCGCCAACAGCGGCGAGGTTCGCTTTGGCCTGTCGCGTTATCGCGGCAACTCGCGGGTACGCATCGGTGATCCGGACCTGCCCTCGATCGACTTCAACGAAGCCTTTTACTCGTTGGAGATCGACCGTGACACCCTCGACGATGTCAACTTCCCCCACTCTGGCGAAGAGGCCCGCCTCAGTTGGCGCCAGTCCGAGCCGGATATTGGCGCAGACGAGCGTTACCAGCAGATCGAATTCAAGGCAAACAAGGCATTCGGTTTCGGCCCCAACAGCCTGCAGGTAGGTGGTTTCATCGGCCGCACAGACAGCGACGTGGATGTCGCCCAGAGCAGCTTCAGCCTCGGCGGCCCCGGCTGGTTCTCGGGCTTCCGCCAGGACGGCCTGGCCGGCCAGAACTATCAGCTCGGTCGCCTGGTGTACTACCGGCGCCTTACACCCAGCTATTTCGATGCGCTCAGTCTGCCGCTGTATCTGGGCGCGAGTCTCGAATATGGGCGCGTGTACAACCGCGACGACGCAGGCTTTGACACCGGCTACTTCGGCGCCGGCAGCCTGCTGCTCGGCATGGACACCCTGGTCGGCCCGCTGTTCTTCGGACTGGGTGCCAACGAGGAAGGCCATGAGGCTCTGTATATGAAACTGGGGCAGACGTTCTGAGGCTCCGACGCCTCAGCCGTTAATCTCCAACACCAGGGCGGCGCGAATACAGTGCAACACGCCCTCCTCGACCGACTCGTCCAGCTCACGGGCCAAGGTCCGCACACCCGGCAGCTCGTCGCCATCGTGATTGAGAAAAGCGTCCTGAATGCGCTCGAGCTGCACTGGCCCCATGTCGATCGCCTGCTCCAGCGTCAGGTTGCCGGTGCTGATCGCCTGCGCCAACTGGCCGTAGACCTTGCGCAGCGGGTGCCCAAGCTGCAATGCGGCCTGTTCGGCACTCATCCCGGCGCGCACCATCGCAATCGCCTCGTGGGCATCGCGCTGCTCCTGTGCCTCTGTGGCACTGCCGTTACCATCCAGCACCTGCAGAAAGTCCGC
This sequence comes from Pseudomonadaceae bacterium, assembly GCA_038114645.1. Lineage (GTDB taxonomy): Bacteria > Pseudomonadota > Gammaproteobacteria > Pseudomonadales > Pseudomonadaceae > Halopseudomonas. The sequence continues at coordinate 109,232 of JAYNRF010000006.1, forward strand.
GCCATAGCGCTCCAGCTTGTGTGAACCAACGCCGCTGACCAACGCCATGTCCTGCAGGGTCGTCGGGCGCTGCCGCAACATGTCGACCAGGGTGTTGTCGGTGAAAATAACGTAGGGCGGCACCCCGTGCGCATCAGCCAGGCGCTTGCGCAACGCGCGTAATGCTTCCCACAACTCGCGATCCGCCTCGGCAATCACCGGCTTGTTGCTGCCACGACTGCCCCAGGCAGCAGGCTTGCTGACGTCCTTGCGCAGTTGCAGGCTTTCTTCCCCGCGCAACAGCGGGCGGCAGAGCTCGCTCAGACGCAGACTGCCATAGCCGTCCAGATCCACCTCAACCAGCGACCGGGCGATCAGCTGACGAAACACCGAGCGCCACTCGTTCTCGCCCAGGGATTTGCCAATGCCGTAGGTGGAAAGGTGCTGATGGCCGGCGCTGCGAATTTTTTCGTTGTCACGTCCCAGCAGGATGTCGATCAGATGCCCAACACCGTAGCGCTGGCCACTGCGATAGATTGTCGACAACGCCATCCGGGCGGGCTCGCTGCCATCCCAGGTCACCACCGGCTCCTGACAGTTGTCGCAGTTGCCGCACGGCTCTTCGAGCGTCTCGCCAAAGTAACCCAGCAACGTCTGCCGGCGGCAGGTGGTCAGCTCGCACAATGCCAGCATGGCATCCAGCTTGTGCCGCTCGATGCGCTTGTGGCGCTCGTCACCCTCGGAACCGGCCATGATCTGGTTGAGCATCAGCACGTCCTGCAGGCCGTAGGCCATCCAGGCATCAGCCGCCAGACCGTCACGCCCGGCCCGGCCGGTTTCCTGATAATAGGCTTCCACGCTTTTGGGCAGATCAAGGTGGGCTACGAAGCGCACGTTGGATTTGTCGATGCCCATGCCAAAGGCAATCGTCGCCACCATCACCAGTCCTTCCTCATTGAGGAAGCGCTTCTGGTGCGTCGCCCGCAACTCTGGCGGCAGCCCGGCGTGATACGGCAGCGCCGGCCAGCCCTGTTCACAAAGCCAGGCCGCGGTGTCTTCCACCTTCTTGCGCGACAGGCAGTAGACGATGCCCGCCTCGCCCTTGTGTTCACGCAAAAAACCCAGCAGCTGCTGACGCGGCTTGTCCTTGGGCACGATGCGATAAAAGATATTCGGGCGGTCAAAACCGGAGATAAAACAGGCCGCCTGCTCAAGCTTCAGGCGTTGCGCCATCTCCTCTCGGGTACGCTCATCCGCGGTGGCGGTCAGCGCCATCCGCGGCACACCCGGGAACAGCTCGGCCAGTTGACCCAGTTGCAGATATTCCGGGCGGAAATCGTGCCCCCACTGAGAGACGCAGTGGGCTTCATCAATTGCGAACAGCGCAATGTTCAGCGACTGCAGAAAGCTCAACGTACGCGGTTTAAGCAGGCGCTCGGGCGCGAGATAGAGAAAGTCCAGCTCGCCAGCGCGCATCTGGCGGGCGACCTCGCGCTGGGCATCTTCATCCAGCGTGGAGTTGAGCGCTGCGGCATTCAGCCCGAGCTCATTGAGGGTTGCCACCTGATCGTCCATCAATGCGATCAGCGGTGAGACCACCACGGTCAACCCCGGGCGCAATAATCCCGGCACCTGATAGCACAGCGACTTGCCACCGCCTGTGGGCATCAACACCAGGGCATCGCCGCCGCAGGCGACCTGATCGATGATATCGGCCTGCTGGCCACGGAACTCGCCGTAACCGAACACGTCTCTGAGTTGCTGCAGTGCTTGCTCGCGCATGGGTCTCCTCACCGGGGCCAATTCCCTGAATGGGCAGAATCAGCGGCCGCAGAGTATAACGCCTTTGGCAATTTCCCGGTGCATGCGTAGAATGCCCGGATAACCACAGAGAGGTGTCCCATGTCCTTCAATGACCAACTCCAGCGCCTGCAAGCTTTTCTGGACGCCGATGACCTGCACGACGAAGCGCTGGACTACATGGCAGCCTGTGGCTACCTGACCGCATTGACGATCAGCCCTGAGCCAGTCGCCGACGACGAAATGCTCGCCGAGCTGTTTGCCGAAACCCCTGACTATGAAAGCGCCGAACAGCAGGAAGCCATCGTTGGCACACTGCTGGAACTGAAAGCACGTATTGCCCGCGAACTGGCCAGCGATGAAGACCTGGAACTGCCGTGCGAGCTGACCCTGGGCGATGAGCCGGACTACTCCGACCTGCGCAGCTGGAGCATCGGTTTCATGGAAGGCGTATTCCTGCGCGAAGAAGCCTGGTTCAGCGATGATGAAGAGCTGGTCAGCGAGCTGTTGCTACCCATCATGGTCGCCTCCGGCCTGTTTGCCGATCAGCCCGAGTTTGCTGAAATCGACGAAGACCAGGACATGGTCGAAGACATGGCAGAGCATATTCCACAGGTGCTGACCCAGCTGTTCCTGTTGTTCCACGCCCCCGAAGAAAAGCCGCGTCCGGCCCTGCTCAAGCGCTCCTGACAGCAATCCTGCACAAGTGCACTCGGTCAGATGACGAACCGCGTGCACTTGCCTACACTCAATGGCATTAACTCAGCTGATCCCACTCTGATGCCATTACCGTGAATAAATCGATCCGCTTCTGGTCCCTGCTGCCTGCCGGCCTGCTGCTGGTCGCCCTGTCGGCGATTGGTTGGGACTATGAGCAGATTTTCGCCCGCATAAACACCCTCTACCGCCCCGACATGCAAGCCCAATGGCGGCTGCAGGAATGGCGCGCCATGCTGGACGACAGCCAAAGCCAGACCGACCAGCAGAAGCTTGAAACCATAAACGCCTTCTTCAACCGTCGCCTGCGCTTCAGCGATGACATCAACATATGGGGGCAAGTCGACTACTGGGCCTCGCCGGCCGAGGCAATGGTCAAGGGCGCAGCCGATTGCGAAGACTACTCCATCGCTAAATTTTTCAGCCTGCGCCGGGCCGGCATTCCCAATGACCAGCTGCGCCTCACGTACGTCAAGGCCATTGAGCTGAACCAGGCGCACATGGTGCTGACCTACTATGCAACGCCCGACAGCGAACCGCTGGTACTGGACAACCTGACCGATCGCATCCTGCCTGCATCACGGCGCAGTGACCTGCTGCCGGTCTACAGCTTTAACGCGGAAGGGCTGTGGCTGGCAGGCCGTGGCAATTCGCAAACCGGTTCTGCCAAACAGCTGTCACGCTGGCAAGACTTGTTGAAAAAAATGCAAAACGAGGGCTTCGATGACCTCGCGCTACCCTGAGTAAAGAGGAACAAACCATGTCACTGGTCAAACAGCTCATCCTCGCCATCTGCCTGTTCCTGCTGATAGCCTTCAGCGGCAGCTTTGTGGTCAGCCTGGAGAGCTCACGCAATCAGCTGCAGACTCAACTGCGCTCACACGCGCAGGATGCAGCAACAGCGCTCGGTTTGTCCCTCACGCCCCATGTGCAGGACCCCGCGATGATCGAGCTGATGGTCAGCTCGATTTTTGACAGCGGCTATTTTGCCCGCATCCGCGTCTATGCCGTCAGCGACGGCCAGGTGATTGTCGAGCGCGTGCGCAGCCTGGATGAAACCGAAGCGCCAGACTGGTTCGTCAAACTAGTCAACTTGCAGCCACAGGCCGGCGATGCGATCGTCATGAACGGCTGGCAGCAGGCCGCCCGCGTCGAGGTAGTCAGTCATCCGCAATTCGCCCTGAACAAACTCTGGGACAGCGCACTCGGCATGCTGGCCTGGCTGGTGTTGTGCGGATTGGTCAGTGCCTTGTTGGGTGCCCTGCTGCTGAAACGCCAACTGATGCCGCTGATGTCCATGGCCGATCAGGCCGAAGCCATCACTCGCCGTGAGTACCGCATGCTGCCGCGCATTCCGCGCACGCCGGAACTCAAGCATGTCGTAATAGCGATGAACCAGATGGTTGGCAAGCTGAAAACCCTGTTCGAAGAAGAAGCCGCCCAGACCGAACATTACCGACGCCAGGCGTACCACGATACCCTGACCGACCTGCCGAACCGGCTGTCGTTCGACAACGCCCTTGCCGCGGCGCTGACCTCCGCTGAAAGTCTGGAGGGGCACCTGCTGGGCCTGCGCATCAGCGACCTCAACCAGATTAACCAGCAGCTTGGCGGCGCCCAGACCGACGCCCTGCTGAAGCATATCGGCAGCCAGCTCAAGGCACTGCAGGAAGCTCGCCCAAGCTGGCTATGCTGCCGCTCACGCGGTGGCGAATTCCTGATCCTTGCACCGGGTAGTGATTTTGAAAGTGTGCAGGCGGCAGCTGAACAGCTCGCCACCCAGACCGGCGCGCTGGAAGCGCTGACCGCCCTGCAAGACCAGCAGCCGATGGAATTTGGTATCGCAGGCTATCGCATCGGGGATGAGAGGAAGCATGTGCTGGGCCGCATCGACCAGGCAATGGCCGAGTGCAGCCTCAGCGGAGCCAGCATCAAGCCTGGCTACAAGCCGGCCAGCGAGGATGACAAGGCGCTCAACAATGCGCACGAATGGCGCACCCTGCTGGAGGCCGCACTCAAGGACTTTCGCTTTACCTTGCATTTCCAGCCAGTGCTGCACGGTGCAGACCTCAAGCAGCTTCTGCACCAGAAACTGTTGGTACGGATGCAAGGCGCCGACGGACAGCTGATTATGGCCGGCCAGTTCCTGCCATGGGTCGAGCGTCTGGGTCTGTCTGCCGCCTTTGACCGCTGCATGGTCGGAATGGCGCTCTCCCACCTGCAACGCCACCCGGGGCCGTTGGCACTGAGCATTACCAACGACACGCTGCACAGCGCAGAGAACCGCAAGAAGATCCGCCAGCTGCTTGAACTGCACCGTGCAGAGGCCGCTCATCTGACGCTGGAAGTCGACGCGCGCTACCTGCAGAACGCTGACGACCTCGCCAGCCTCGCCCAGGACCTGCGCCCGCTGTCGGTGCAATTGGGCCTGCAACACTTCGGCCGCCAGCTCAGCCTGATCGGCGAGCTGGCGCTGATCGGCCTGAGTTACCTGAAAATCGAGAGCAGCTTCATTCGCAACCTCGACACCGAGAACGACAAAAACCTCTATCTGGAGGCGCTGGTGCGTACCGCACAGCGCATTGATCTGCTGCTGATCGCCGAGCAGGTGCAAAGTCAGGGAGAGATTGCCGCGCTGCAGGCATTGGGCATCGAAGCAATGCAGGGCCGGGCACTGGCTGAGCCGGAAGAGTGGAAAAGCTAGGACGCGGGAAACGCCGCAAGCACCCCGCGGTGTGGTTCAAACTCTGCGTAACGCTCCAGAGCGTTCGCAGGGTGCGCATGGAGCTGACTATCTAGATCAGCACATCGATCTCGTCCTGATTGATCAAGCTGCTTAGCTCGCTGAGTTTTGCCCGCTCGGCGGACCGGCTGTTGAGCTTGGCAACAGCTGCTTCCGGTAGATCGGTAATGCGTATCACCCCGCGCCGCAGCAACACTTCAATCAGGTCTTCCAGCACCCGGACCATATCAGCGTCACTGCCTTGCAGCCGCTGCAGGCTTTCTCTGAGCGAGCGGTCCTGCTGCCACTCCAGCAACTCAGCTGCATCGTCAGCAACCCATTCAGCAAAGCCACCGACAGCTTCGCTGGAAATGGCAATGATCGCGCCCTCAGTATCACGTTTAACGTACATGAACTCCCCTTCCGCCGAAGGCTGTATAGATCCAAAGACTATAGAACAAGGGCCGGCACCGGTCACCCGGTGTCGGCCCTTGGGTCTTGCTTCTACGCTTTAGACAATCAGGCTTGGATCCGGGCCTGCCAGCAGGCTATCGACATCCACACCGACGATACCTTTCAGCTGGATCACCTGATCAACACCGCCTGCGATGTTACCCGCAGTACTGATGTTGAGCTGAGTACTGGCCACGCCCTCAACAGTAGTACTACTGATCTGCAGGTAGTCCGAGATGTTCAGCGGATCGATGCCACCGAGCAGAGAACTCAGATCCAGCACATCCTCTCCCAAGGTGAAATCCATGACCACGTCGGTAGCCGGCAACGTAGGCAGAGCTTCATCGCCAGCTTGCCAGACGAAGGTGTCAGAACCCTGCCCGCCATACATCACGTCATCGCCTTGACCGCCGATCAGGATGTCGTCCCCGGCACCGGCCATCAGCAAATCATCCCCTGCACCGCCGACCAGCGTGTCGTCACCTCCCTCAGTGGTGACCTGATCGTAGTAGTTCAGCGGGTTGGCTCGCAGCTGCGCAATCACCTCAGCGGCGCTGGGCTCATGGCCTAGCGTATCAGTCAGATAGTCGACAACTCCCTGATATCCGTTACCCGCGTATGGCGCGCCCAAGCTGTCAGCAGAGATCGCATCACCGTAGATGATGTCATTACCATCAGTCCCCATCAGCACGTCGTCGCCGATCTGCGGAACAACCACGACAGTCGTGCCCAAAACCAACTCAAGATCTTCTGCAGTGTTGACGATATCAACATCACCAACCGGCCCCGAAACGTTCACGCCTCCGACATTGACGGTGTCACTGCCAGTAGATGATGTGTTGTCGAAGAACTGCAGGTAGTCGGTGTTCACATCATTGCCGATACCGATCGCATTCACCTCAACGGTGTAGCTCTGACCTACCAGGTCGGCCATCGCACCAATCGCTTCGGACAGATCCGCTGCACTGGTGGACGAGCCAGCGTTGAAGCCGCCGCCATCAGTTGGGTTACCGTTGCTGTCCAGGTGGAAGGTCGGGTCGCCGTCAGTGAGGAACAACACCAGGTTCTCGTAATCTGGAGTGCCGCCGGTCTGCCCATCAAACCACTCCTTCGCAGCAACCAGTGCGGCCTCGTAGTTTGTCCCACCCATGATGTCGTAGCTGGAGTAAGCCTCCAGTCCAGCGATAGCAAGCAACAACGCAGTGACTGAGGCAGGACTGCTCAAGGTGAAGCCCGACGAGCTACCGACATCACCGCCGAAGGTAATCAGCCGAACATTGACGGCGCCGCCGTGCGAAGTCAGGTCATTGACCAACTTTGTCAATGACTGCTGCATCAACTCAAGGCGAGATAGCCCATCGGTTCCAGAGGGCTCATCCATGCTCGCGGACAGATCGACCAGCAGAGCAATATTGTAATCCTCCGGCGTTTCAACGTTCTGGCTACCCAGAATGTCGCCGATGATGATGTCATTCCCGCTGGCCGAGTTGAGCACATCGTGATTGGACGTGCCCACAATCAACTGATCTACCTGCGGAGTGACAATATCGACCGAGAAGTCGTAGTCATCGGTATCGTCATCGGCATCAACAATTTCGACACCGAAGTCGAGATGGGTGTCATCCGGCAGCAGCGCTGTCTCGATGTCCATCGACGTCAGGCGGACCGTGTCGCCAGTGGCAGAGTTGACACCACCCTCGTGCTTCACCGTGACCGCGTAGAAACCCTCAATATTCAGGTCTTCTGCGCTGACAACGATGGTGTTACTGCCAGGAGTTACCGCGACATTGTTGACCGTCGCGATGACATCACCGTTTTCATCCAGCACATCGACGCTAATCTTGGCATCATCGCCCGAGCCGTTAAAGCTGAATACCAGCGTCGCGACATCAACCTCTTTACGGTCATTACTTGCCGACGGGTTATCACTGACCTCATAGAACTCCAGCGTCAGCGCCTCACCCATAGAGAACAGGTTATTGTCCACGGCAATGCCAGGGCTACTCCAGTTCACGTCATCCGTTGCACCATTTTTGGTAGCAGTGAAACGAATATCCGTTTCTCCGTTGAAGTTGGGAATCGCCTCAGACGCCCACAGTTCAGTGTCTTTACCACCGTTGACGCTGGTAAATATCACTCCTTCAGACCCGGTCGGGTTCGGGGTGACCAGGTCAAACTTGTAGGTACCATCCACCTTCATAAAGAGAGTGAAATAGGTATAGCTATCGGTACCGTCTGCATAACTGACGGTCAACAACTCGCCCTGATACTCATCGTTCTGGAAGATATCCTCACGTGTAGCGCTGAATGCCTCACCCAGACCAGCTACGTCAAAGCTGAGGTTGATACCACTCTCGATTTGCCCCATCACAGCCGACAGGCCATCTGCACCGGCGTTGTAGGTCCAGTTGCCGACCGTCTCCCCAGCCTCGTTCACCGCGGTCATGTCTTCCACTGCGGTAATGAGCGGGACGGTGTCATAGACCCGAATACTGACCAGAACCGGCTCAGCCGAGTTCACCCCGTCTGACGCGGTGTAATAGAAGCTGTCAGTCAGATACGCATCTGCCAGCGGGTGATCCAGCACCGGCGCGTCGTAGGTGAACTCGCCGTTGGCATACACCGTTACTGTGCCGCCCAAAGCGGTAACCAAAGCAACGCCAGCAGCTGTCGAGTTCGAACCGTCGGAGTTGTTGGATACACTGGCAACCGAGAGCCCCGCATCGTCGTTGAACAGTACACCGTTGATGGAACCATCAGCAGCCGAATCCAGCGAATCACCTTCGGTGACGTCGTACAGATCAGGCTCGGCGACTGGTTGGACGTCGTTATCTTCAATCAGCCCTTGCAGGCTGCTGGAGGCGCCCAGCGTGGCACCGCTCGGGTTACTCAGCGTCATGGTGACGCTTTCATACGTGCCTACGCCGCCTTCAAACAAGGTGTCATCAAAGGTCGGCACCTTGATCTGCGCACTGGTCTCACCCGCCAGAATGGTGACCGTGTCGGTATAGGTAATCGGCGCAGTCAAATCGTCTGCCGATGCGCTGCCGAGCGTCAGCGTCCAGGTGAAGGTCACATCCTCGGTCGACTGCTCGCTCATGCTCACGTTGAAGACCAGCTCGCCGCCTTCCACCACAACGGCGCCAACGCCTTCCAGGTCGGTCTCAACCAGGTTGATGACCGGTACTTCGTTGTCTTCAATCAGCCCTTGCAGGCTGCTGGAGGCGCCCAGCGTGGCACCGCTCGGGTTACTCAGCGTCATGGTGACGCTTTCATACGTGCCTACGCCGCCTTCAAACAAGGTGTCATCAAAGGTCGGCACCTTGATCTGCGCACTGGTCTCACCCGCCAGAATGGTGACCGTGTCGGTATAGGTAATCGGCGCAGTCAAATCGTCTGCCGATGCGCTGCCGAGCGTCAGCGTCCAGGTGAAGGTCACATCCTCGGTCGACTGCTCGCTCATGCTCACGTTGAAGACCAGCTCGCCGCCTTCCACCACAACGGCGCCAACGCCTTCCAGGTCGGTCTCAACCAGGTTGATGACCGGCACTTCGTTGTCTTCAATCAGCCCTTGCAGGCTGCTGGAAGCACCCA
>JAYNRF010000006.1:118596-139921 GCA_038114645.1 Pseudomonadaceae bacterium
CGCCGCCTTCCACCACAACGGCGCCAACGCCTTCCAGGTCAGTCTCAACCAGGTTAATGACCGGCACTTCGTTGTCTTCAATCAGCCCTTGCAGGCTGCTGGAAGCACCCAGAGTGGCGCCGCTCGGGTCGCTCAGCGTCATGGTGACGCTTTCATACGTACCCACGCCGCCTTCAAACAAGGTGTCATCAAAGGTCGGCACCTTGATCTGCGCACTGGTCTCACCCGCCAGAATGGTGACCGTGTCGGTATAGGTAATCGGCGCAGTCAAATCGTCTGCCGATGCGCTGCCGAGCGTCAGCGTCCAGGTGAAGGTCACATCCTCGGTCGACTGCTCGCTCATGCTCACGTTGAAGACCAGCTCGCCGCCTTCCACCACAACGGCGCCAACGCCTTCCAGGTCAGTCTCAACCAGGTTGATGACCGGTACTTCGTTGTCTTCAATCAGACCAGCAGCAGACAGGTTACCGGGAACCGCAGCCACCACATCAGTAATCGAGACTACCAAGTCCTCAAAGGTACCCGGGCCACCTTCAAAAATGTCGTCATCAAAGGTCGGGATAGAAAGGATGTAACTGGTACCGCCCGCCGGGATAGTGACAGTCCCGGTCAAGACCGCGCCGCCAGGCAGATCGCCAGCACTGGCAGTACCCAGCGTCACCGACCAGGTAAACGTGACCGGCACCGAGCTTGGTGAGGAAAGAGAAACCAGGAACTGCAGCGCGCCACCCTCTACGGTCTGCGCACCACCAGCCTCGCCTGTTGGCTCGACCGGTGCAATCGAAATGACCGGAGGCTCTTCGTCGGGCAGGAACAGGTCTTCTTCTGCCGGGGCTTCCAACGGCGCCGACGCCAGCGGGCCGGTGTCGAGCCCCACATTCGGAGTCACGCGCAGATCAAGGCGGTCCAGCAGGACGAAAGAGTGGCCACCGCCCTGCCCCCCGGCACCACCGGCTCCGCCAGCAGCCGGGCCAGCTGCGGTTGCTTCAAGCAGTTGAGTCGGGTCGACGCCTGCCGCGATCGCCGCCTGGATTGCGTCAACATCCAGATCCTGAGGCTGTGCGCCGCCGCCAGTGTCACCTTCATCGGCTACAAGGAAAGATGAATCGCGACCAAGATCGACTTCGCGACCGTCGCTGAGTTGCAGCGTCACGCTGCCTTGTTCGCCTGTCGTGACCTGCTCACCAGCCATGACGCGGTCGCCTTCGACCAGCAAACGCTTCTCCCCGCTGGGAGTAACCACAAAGACCTGACCAACAACCTGAGTAACTTTTGCGCTGGTAGCCATTTTCATGACTCCTTTCATTTCGTGTGGACAACAGTCCCGGGGATATCATTGCTTGACGTCACCCGAGAACCCTCGGCTTCCCTTCACTACCCTCAACGCCGGCTCCGCTAGACTTCCCTTGACGAGACAGCCACCCTACGACGCACGAGACAGGCCAACTAATTGGCGATGAGATAACAAAATAATTCATTCGTCAATTTGATGACTATGTGCAAATATACTAAACCTTCAGGGAACCCGCCCTTACTGTTTTAGATGCATTAGCAATATGGCCGCAGGAAGCTGCTTCAATTTGGTATCAAAACAGTATTACCAAGACGGAACTCCAGTCGAAAAGTCTGACTAGACTTGAGAACAAGCGCGGGCTCTGGCCCGCTAAAACGAATAACCGGCGCATCATCAAGGAGGATCTATGAAATCCTTAACCCCGTGGCAGTTCCTTGCACTGCCGCTGACTCTGTCCGTGTCTCTAGCCGTGTCGGCGCAGTCCCTGCCCGAAGCAATGCAGACAGCCATCGACAACCACCCCGAGCTGCGCGCCTCCGCCAGCAGCCGACTTTCAGCGGAAGAAGATCTCAAGGGCGCACGGGCAGGATATTTCCCGACTGTCGATTTGACCGGCGGGTATGGGCGAGAAGGAACTGACAGCCCGTCGACCCGTGCAGCGAACGACAGCCACTCGACACACCTGACCCGCGGCGAAGGTTCCCTGCGCCTGGGGCAGATGCTGTTCGACGGCTTTGCCACCTCCAATGAGGTCGGGCGCAACGTTGCCACAGTCAACTCGCGCGCCTATCGTGTGCTCAGCACCGCCGAGCAAATCGGGCTGGCAACCGCAGATGCCTATCATCAGGTACTGATGCGCCGTGAAATGGTGCGCCTGGCCGAAGAAAACATGATGAGCCACCAGCGCGTCCATGATCAGATCCGTCTGCGCAGCGAGCGCGGAGTGGGTCGCAACGCTGATCTGGACCAGGCTGAGGCACGTCTGGCCCTGGCCAGCAACAATCTGGTCACCGAGCAAGCCAACCTGGCAGACGCCGAAGCGGTGTACTACAGCGTTGTCAGTCAGCCACCCGGCGATCTCAGCTTGCCCGCGCCGATCACTGGCCTGCTGCCAGAGTCGGTTGAAGCAGCCATGCAGGACATTCCGAACAACCCCTACATCAAGACTGCCGAGGCAGACCGCACCGCCGCAGAGCGCCAGTACGAATCGGCCAAATCGCCGTTCTACCCACGCTTTGATCTGGAGCTGTCACGCAACTTCGACAACAATCTCGACGGCACACCCGGTCACTACAACGAATGGCAGGCGATGGTGCGCATGCGCTACAACCTGTTCAGCGGTGGTCGCGACAAGGCCCGTATGGAATCCAGCGCGCATCAGATTAATGAAGCGATCGAGATTCGCAACAACGCCTACCGCCAGTTGAGCGAAGAGCTGCGTCTGGCCTGGAACGCCATGGAGAGCGCCCGCAAGCAGGTACCTATTGCCCAGCAGTATGTTGATCACACTGTCCGTGTCCGCGAAGCGTACCGCCAGCAGTTCAACATCGGCGAACGTACTTTGCTGGACTTGCTCGACAGTGAAAACGAACTGTTCACCGCCCAGCGCCGCCTGACCGAGACGCGCTTCTCCGAGTACGTCTCCCAATATCGGCTGTTGGCTGTTGCGGGTGAGCTGCTGCGCAGTCAGTCGATTGTTCCCCCGGCTGAATCCATGACGCTGACCGACTCTGGCTCTTCCTCTTCAGACTTACCGACAGGTCAATAACGTTTTGACAGCGCCTGATGTACTGACGGGGCCGCAAGGCCCCGAACAGGGGGCGAACAGCAACGCAGGGGATGACCCTCGTAGCCGTTTCGACGATCCACTACTCGATGCACTGCTGATTCTCTGCACCTGCCTGCAGGTACGGACCAGTCGCGGCGTGCTGACCGCAGGCCTGCCTCTACAGGATCAGCGCCTTACACCCGAGCTACTGCCTCGAGCAGCAGCTCGGGCCAGCTTGCAGGGGCGCATCCTAAACCGGCAACTGGAGCAAATCGACAGCATCTCCCTGCCCGCCATTCTGTTTCTCAAGGACGGCCGCACCGTCGTACTGGAGTCATGGCAAGGCACCGACAAGGCCCGCCTGTTGACCAGCGAGTCGGCCGGTGGGGCAAAACTGATCGAACGGGCCAGACTGGCAGAACTGTATGCAGGGCGCGCGTTCTTCGCCCAACCCCGCCATCGCTTTGAAGTCCAGCTGGAATCACCGCTGCCGCGCACCCGACACTGGTTCAAGGACACTCTGAGGCTGTCACGTCGCCTGTACGCCGACTCCATGGTGGCCAGTTTTTTGATCAACCTGATCGCGTTGATGACGCCTCTGTTTGTCATGAACGTCTACGATCGCGTTGTCCCCAACCAAGCCACAACGACTCTCTGGGTACTGGCGATCGGCATTTCGCTTGCCTTGCTGTTCGACCTGATACTGCGCACCTTGCGTAGCTACTTTCTCGATTTGGCTGGGAAGAAGACTGACCTCATCCTGTCCGCAACGCTGTTCGAGCGCATCCTCGGGATGAACTTGAAGGCACGTCCGACGCGGGTCGGCAGCTTCGCCCAGAACATCCATGAATTTCAAAGTCTGCGCGACTTTTTGACGTCGCTGACCCTGACCAGCCTGATCGATGTGCCGTTCTCTCTGCTGATCCTGCTAGTCATCGGTTTCATCGGCGGCCCCTTGGTAGCGATTCCGCTACTGGCGTTTCCGCTCACCCTCCTGCTTGGCTGGCTTATTCAGGGGCCACTGGCCCGCTGCATTGACCATACCCTGCATCTGGCCAGCGAGCGGCAGGCGATGCTGATCGAAACGCTGGGCGGTATAGATGTACTCAAGGTGCACGGTGCGGAAAGTGAGCGCCAGCGCCAGTGGGAAACCACCGTCGGCGCCCTCGGCCGTCTGGAGATGAAAGCGCGCAAGCTGTCCACGCTGGCGGTCAACGGCACCATGTTTATCCAGCAACTGGCTGGCATCGCAATGATCGTCACCGGTGTCTACCTGATCGGCGATGCGGCGATCAGCATGGGCGGGCTCATAGCCTGCTACCTGCTCAATAGCCGTGCCCTCGCTCCGCTATCGCAGGTCTCCAGCCTGCTGACACGCTACCAGCAGGCGCGACTGACCATAGGTACCACCGACAGCATGATGAACATGCCCCAGGAACGCCAGCCGCAGGCAATTCCCACGCAACGTCGCCAGCTGCATGGTGCCATTGAGGCACGCGAAGTCTGCTTTACCTACCCGGAACAGCAATACCCGGCGCTGGATAACCTCAACCTGCGCATCATGCCCGGCGAGCACGTCGGCATCATTGGCCGCAGCGGCTCAGGCAAAAGCACGCTGGAAAAACTGCTGCTCAACCTGTATCAACCCGACAGTGGACACCTGCTGGTAGATGGCGTCGACATCCAGCAACTGGAAGTCGCCGACCTGCGCCATAACATTGGCTATGTCCCCCAGGACATCCAGCTGTTCAACGGCACCCTGCGCGACAATCTCACCCTGGGCGCCCGCTACGTTGACGACGAGCGCCTGCAGCAGGTCGCCGACATGGCGGGCGTGAGCGACTTCGCCCGCCTGCACCCGCTAGGCCTCAACCTGCAGGTTGGCGAGCGCGGTATGAACCTGTCTGGAGGACAGCGCCAGGCAGTCGCGGTAGCCCGGGCGCTGCTGCTCGACCCGCCGCTACTCGTACTGGACGAACCCACCAGCGCGATGGATAACAGCAGCGAGGAGCGCCTCAAGCGCCAACTGCAGCCCATCCTGAAAGATCGGACACTGCTGCTGGTGACCCACCGGGCATCCATGCTGTCGCTGGTGCAACGCCTGATCGTGATTGACGGCGGCAAGATCGTCGCCGACGGCCCCAAGGAACAGGTACTCGAAGCCTTGCGCAAAGGACACGTGAATGTCGCACGCAGCTAAACCCACTCTGCAGCTGAGTGGCAACCCTGCCCCGAAAAAACCGGCAGCGGCCGACGACACCCCGCTGCCAGACCTGACTCATGCCATTCTGGAAGACTCGCCACGATCCGCACGCCTGATGCTCTGGGCACTGGTGGCCTTTCTACTGACAGGGCTGCTGTGGGCGCACTTTGCCAAGGTCGAGGAGCTGACCCGAGGACTGGGAAAGGCCATCCCACCGGGCAAATTACAACGGGTACAGAATCTTGAGGGCGGCATCGTGGCCGAGATCCTGGTGCGCGAAGGCCAGATAGTGGAGAAAGGCACCCCGCTGCTGCGCCTGGACGACACCCGCTTTGCGTCCAACGTCCAGGAAACCCGGGCAGAACAACTAGGCAAGCAGGCGACACTTGCCCGCCTCACCGCCGAAGCCGAGGGTGGCGAGCTGGTGATGCCAGAAGAGGTGTTGCAGGAAGCACCCAGGCTGGCCGAGGCGGAAATCGCCCTGTTCAACTCACGCCAGAGCCGACTGGCCGACGAAATTGCCATCCTGGAAGAGCAGCGCCAGCAACGCGAGCAAGAGCTAAACGAGCTTCGCTCCAAGCAGCGCCAGTTCCGCAACAGCCTGGGACTGCTGCAACGGGAAATTTCCATGTCAGCCCCGTTAGTCAAGGACGGCGCCATTTCCGAAGTAGAAGTACTACGTTTACGGCGCTCGGAGGTTGAAACCCGCGGTAACCTGGACGGCACCACGCTGGCTATTCCACGTGCAGAATCCGCCCTGCGCGAAGCCGAACACAAAGCGGAGGAGGTTCGTAACCGTTTCCGCAGCGAGGCCCTTGAGGAGTTGAACCAGACCCGTATCGACCTGCAGAAAAGCTCGGCCTCCGGCCTGGCGCTGGAAGACCGGGTTCGCCGCACTCTGGTTACATCGCCGGTGCATGGCATTGTTCAGCAGTTACTGGTCAATACCATCGGCGGGGTCATCCAGCCGGGCAGTGATCTGGTTGAGGTCATTCCGCTCGAAGACACGCTGCTGTTTGAAGCGCGCATCCGTCCCCAGGACATCGCCTTTCTTCATCCGGGCCAGGAGGCAATGATCAAGATCACGGCCTATGACTACACCATCTACGGCGGATTGAAGGGCGAGCTGGAGCATATCAGTGCCGATACGGTGACCGACGAAAACGGCGACAGCTTTTACCTGATCCGTCTGCGCACCGACAAGAACCATCTCGGCACCGAAGAAGACCCGTTACTGATCATCCCGGGCATGGTTGCCAGCGTCGACATCATCACCGGCCGCAAGAGCATTCTGAGCTACCTGCTCAAGCCGGTATTGCGCGCCAAAGCTGAAGCCCTGCGCGAACGTTGAACCTGCTCAGGCTGCTGCCGCCACCCAGCGCTGCAGCAGCGCCAGCACTTCAGCAGGCACACGGAAGCCATTGCACAACAGCGCCAACTGGCCGTTGCGCTCAGCGAACAGAATCGGCAGCTCCGCGAACCCTCGGTCAGCCACCCAGTTCCAGTCCTGATCCAGTTGCTGCCGGGTTTCCGGATGATCAAAACGGGCGGCAAAATGCTCCGCGTCATAACCAGTGTCTGCAGCGATCTGCAGCAGCACTGCGGGTTGTGTGATATCCAGCCCCTGCGCATAGAACGCGTGCTGAACAGCTCGCGCGAACGGCCAGACCAACTGCTCATCGAGATAGCGCGCGGCGATCAAGGCGCGGCTTGCCGGGCCGACGTTGTATACCAGCGAATCCGGCAATGCATGGGGGTCGGAAAAAGGCTGTCCGCTCAGCGCCGCAACCGCCTGCCAATGATCCGCCATCGCCTGACGCGAGGCGTTGTCCAATGGTGTTGCCAGACGGGCACGCAAACTGCCGGCAACAAAATGCACCGGCAACTCGGGAAAATCAGCACGAATGGAGTCGAGCAGCGGCGCCAATCCCCAGCACCATGAACACATCGGGTCCATCACATAGATCAGGCGCTGCTGCATGCATCCCTCCGTATCTGGTATCAGCTATCTGCCTTGGCGTTCGGTGACGCCTGCGACGGGGACATGCCGATCGGGTGCGGGAGGTTACGCGCCTTGGCCAGCTGAATCTGGCGCTGACGCTCCTCGGCACGCTGCCGGGTCTTCTCCGGCAGGCTGTCGTAGCAGTGCGGACAGCTGATGCCCTCCTCGTACTGCGGCGACGCCATATCCTCGGCGGAAACGGGATGGCGGCAAGCGTGACACTGATCGAACGACCCTGGCGCCAGATCATGGCGCACCGTTACCCGGTTGTCGAACACAAAGCACTCACCGTTCCACATCGACTCTTCAGCCGGCACATCTTCAAAGTACTTGAGGATACCGCCCTTGAGATGAAACACCTCGCCAAAGCCCTCTTCCAGCATGTAGCTGGAGGCTTTTTCGCAGCGAATGCCCCCGGTACAGAACATTGCCACCTTTTTGTGACGTTTCGGATCGAAGTGCTCACGCACATACTCGGGAAATTCGCGGAAGGTTTTGGTCTGCGGATCAATCGCGCCCTCGAAGGTACCGATCGAGACTTCATAGTCGTTGCGGGTATCGATCAGCAGGACCTCTGGATCGCTGATCAGGGCGTTCCAGTCCTTGGCCTCGACATAGGTGCCAACCTTGCTGGTCGGCGAAATACCGGGCACACCAAGGGTTACGATTTCTTTCTTCAGCTTGACCTTGGTGCGATAGAACGGCATTTCGTCGCAGTAGGACTCCTTGTAGTCCAGGTCAGCGAGGCGGGCATCGGCACGCAGCCAGTCCAGCACGCGATCCATGCCGTCACGTGGACCGGCAACGGTACCATTGATGCCTTCAAGCGCCAGCAGCAGGGTACCTTTGACGCCGTTGGCGACCATGGTGTCGAGCAGCGGCTGACGGAGAGCTTCGTAGTCGTCCAGGCGGACGAACTTGTAGAGTGCCACAACAACAATTGCAGACATGCTTACCTCGGTATTCAGTGGGCGCCCGCGTAAAGGGCGTACTTTTTGAAGGGGCGCATTCTAGCAAAGCAACTGGCGACAACAAACCACCAGCAGGCGGACGGTCAGTGCTGGTCAGCCTTGCTTCCACCCATGCAATTGGGTGATGCCGGCGCCTGCTGGCGTTGCAGCCACTCTGCCGGTGTGTAGGTATGCAGCGCCAGCGCGTGAATTTGCTGCATCAGCCCGCCCAAAGTGGCATACACCGCCTGATGGCGCTTCACCGAATTGAGGCCCGCAAAGCGCTCGCTGACCACCACGGCCTTGAAATGCGACTCCGATCCGGGCGGCACGCTGTGCATATGGCTTTCGTTGACCAACTCCAGATGGGTCGGATTGAGTGCCTGCAGTGCCTGTTCAAGTGCTTGCTGGACGACGGCCATGGTCACCTCCTGAAAAACGGGATGCCATTGTAGCGCAACGGCCGATTCAGGACCCGGCCGGTGGTGGCGTCACCGCCATCCGGCGCAAGCGGCGTTGCCGAATACTGTTCATCAGACTGGGCGCCAGCGCAATCAGGGCCGAGCCGGACACCACCAGCAGGGCACCAAGATAGGCCAGGCTGTTCAGAATCTCCGGCTCAATCACGCCCGGCCAGATCATTGCGCCGAGGGCCACCAGCGAGAACGTAAACAACGGCGTGGTCGTCACCGTCGCACTCACCCGGGATGCCTCCCAGTGCGCAAGCGCCTCGGCAAAGGCGCCGTATGCCACCAGCGTATTAAGGCAGCAGCCCAGCAGCAGCCAGGTCTGCACTGCGTTCAATGAGAATAATTGAGACGGCGTCGCCAGCGGCCAGATCAGTACCGCGCAGGACAGGTAGATAACCATCATCACTGAGACCGACGACCAGACCGTCAGCAGCTGCTTCTGCGCGAGGCCATACAGCGCCCAACTGAATGCCGAGGCAATGGCAATCAGAATGCCCAGGGTGTATCCGCTCATCTGCGTCATCAGTTCGACCAGACGCTGGTTGAAAAACAGCACAAACCCCGGCAATAACACCGCCAGCCCGAGTACCTGACCAAGGCCAAAGCGCTCGCGAAAAACCAGCATGCTGCCCAGCATCAGCATCACCGGCGCCGTCTGGATGATCAGCTGCATGGTGCCGGCCGACAGCCGATTGAGCGCCATCAGGTACAGCACATAGTTGAACGCCAGCCCGAGCACCGCCACCACCAGCAAGCCGCGATTACGGGAAGACAACCTGCGAATCGACGGCAGACGACGCTTGGCGGCCAGCCAGACAAGCAATACCAGCCCGGCGCTCAGCAGGCGATACCAGGTCACGGTGTAAGGGTCCATGACCTTGAGCACTTCCTTGAGCATGATCGGCAGCACGCCCCAGAGCAGCGTGGTAGTCAGCGCCAACAGAAATCCGTACAGCCAGCGGCCGGAAGAAACATGCATGAAGCACACTCGGAAAAGACAGGGAGGGACGCCTATTCTAGAAAGCCGCCTCATATCAGAACAGAGACAGTTCCCGAGCGCTTCAACGGCAAACTGTACCGGTCAGCCCTCTGCCGGCGCCTTGTCTTCGGTGACCCGATGCCACTGCCGCCCCTGCTCGTCCGGTGCAACCTGATAGCGCGCCCAGCGCACAAACTCGCTGACCCGGCAGATGCCGTTGCCGCCCTCGCCCGCTCCCTTGATGATCCGATAGCGTACCCTGCCTGCTCGCCCCGGCCTGCTGACCACTTGCAGCACTTCGCGAACGGACCAGTTATGTCCGGGCAGCCCATTGCTGTAGTAACCACCGGCAACCAAGTCATCGGCACTGACGCCTTTACTCTGGGCATTGGCATTAGCCAACTCGACCAGCCGCAACAGGTCGTCGAAGTCGATATCCATATAGGCATTCATCTGCTTCAACGCGTGTTCGAAGTCCTCAGGGGCAATGCCGGGCGCGCGACCGATCTGGTGACGGGTCAACGGCAACGGATAGCGGCGGCTGGTAAACAGGCTGTTGAACAGCACCGCGAACAGCACGATAACCAGCACATCAAGCAGAATCGGATAGAGCACGAAGCTATAGCCGGCGTCCGCGATCTGGGGGCCACCCAGCACCACGATCATTGCCGTCGCGCTGCCGGGCGGGTGCAGGCAGCGGGCGTACATCATGATGATGACGCTGCCGCCGACCGCCAGCGCCGCCAGCCAGAAGCCGGCTGGTAGCCACTGAATACAGGCCACGCCAAACGCCGCTGACAAGACATGACCGCCGATAACCGACCAGGGTTGCGACAGCGTGCCGTGAGGCATGGCGAATACCAGCACCGCGCTCGCCCCCATCGACCCGGTCACCCACAGCGCACCTTCAGCCGCCATCACCAGATGGGTAACCCAATACAGCAGAATCAGCGCCAGGGTGGTACCGAGGGCTGAAATCAGCTTTTCCTGATGGGTGGTACTATCCGGGCGCCAACCGAGAAACCTGAGCCCCCGGCGCAACCACCGCACACGAATCACCTGACTGCCTCTCCCGTCCCGATCACAACTACCAGATCATAACGCGTTACGCCCACGAGCGAACTGCTATGCTGAAAACCACTGAGAACCACCGGAGATGGCGATGAACGAGCTTGCCGATCGTGAGCTGGAGTCCGGGCAACAGGGCCGCATACTGGTACAAGAACAGATTCAGGATTGCCTGGCGAACCTGCCCGGCTGGGAACTGAACTGCATCGAGGGCGTGCACCGCCTGGAACGCGTCTATCGTTTTGCCGACTTCGCCACCGCGCTGACGTTCTGCAACCTGGTGGCCGCATTGGCCGAAGAGCACAACCATCACCCTGCACTGCTGCTGGAATGGGGGCGCGTGACCACCTGCTGGTGGACCCACTCGCTCGGCGGCGTCCACCTCAACGATCTGATCATGGCGGCCAAAACCGAGCGCCTTTATACGCGCCAGCCCGCTCCCTGATTGTGATTGGCGACATCACAACTAACAGTTGTAGCCAATTCGTCTAACAATCTCATACGCCGAGCCGGAAGGCGCTATTATCCCGTGCTATAACAAAAACAGGCGGCTGACACCCCATCGCTACAGCGATCCGCCACCGCGGCCTCTCGTCCAACAAGACCATGCGCCGCCCGGCACCCACAAGGTGCCTATTCAAATAAAAATAAGAAGGCATGTGCCATGAAATCGTTACTCAAACCCAAATGGTCCACCGTTGCGCTGGTGGTCCTGGCTACCTGGTTGCTGCTGATTCTGCCCAATATGGGGTAACGCCAGTCAGCACTGTACAATGCCCGGGAATATTCAGTACCCGGAGCCCACGTGAGCGCACCCACTATCGAATCCGCCGAGCTGGTCTGGATGGATGGCGATCAGCCCTTCTCCAGTCGCTTTGACGATGTCTACTTTTCCCGCGACAGTGGGCTGGATGAAACCCGCCACGTTTTCCTGCAACACAATCGGCTCCCGGAGCGCTGGCCAGCGCTGCACGCCGGAGAGCATTTCTGCATCGCGGAGACCGGCTTCGGCACCGGACTCAACTTCCTCGCGGCCTGGCAGCTGTGGGATGCCTGTGCTCCGGCAGATACATTCCTGCACTTCGTCAGCACCGAAAAATACCCGCTCTCTCGTATCGATCTGCAGCGCGCCCTTGCAATCTGGCCCGAGCTGGAACCGTTCAGTACGGAGCTGCTCGCGCAGTACCAGGATCTGACACC
Organism: Pseudomonadaceae bacterium; assembly: GCA_038114645.1. Classification (GTDB taxonomy): domain Bacteria; phylum Pseudomonadota; class Gammaproteobacteria; order Pseudomonadales; family Pseudomonadaceae; genus Halopseudomonas. Next base: position 130,531 of record JAYNRF010000006.1, read on the forward strand.
AGGCTGGCAGCACTTTTCCTTCGCTGGCGGCCGTATCACGCTGACCTTGCTGATCGGCGACCTGTTTGACACCCTGCCGCAGCTGGACGCCACCGTTGATGCCTGGTTTCTCGATGGATTCGCCCCGGCGCGCAATCCGGACATGTGGCAGCCAGCGCTCTATCAACGTATGGCGGAGCTGTCACGCCCGGGAGCCACAGTCGCTACCTTTACCAGTGTGGGAGAGGTGCGCCGCGGCCTGATCGCCGCTGGCTTTGCCATGCAGAAGGTCAAAGGGTTCGGGCGCAAGCGCGAGATGCTCTGCGGTCAGCTGGAGCAGTCGCCCGCCCGGCACTGGCACGCCCCGTGGTATGCGCGCCCAACCCCGGCGACGCAGCGCAATGCCATTATCGTCGGAGCGGGTCTGGCCGGATGCAGTACCGCCCACGCGCTTGCTCGCCGCGGCTGGCAGGTGACCGTCGTCGAGCGTTTACCGGAGGTCGCCGGAGCCGCCTCCGGCAATCCACAGGGCATCCTGTACTGCAAGCTGTCGCCGCACCACCCGCCCCTGTCACGCTTCATCCAAAGCAGCTACCAATACAGCCTGCGCCTGTTGCAGCGGGAACTGGCGCCGGGTGAAGAGCGCTGGCAAGCCTGCGGCGTCCTCCAGCTGGCCAGCGACGAGAAGGAACAGGGGCGTCAGCAGGGACTTGCCAACCAAGGCTATCCACACAGTTTCCTGCACGCCGTCACTGCGACCGAGGGCAGCGCACTGGCAGGGGTTGCAATCAGCCACCCCGGGCTGTATTTCCCGGGCGGCGGCTGGGTAAGCCCGCCGGCTCTGTGCCGCCGGCTGCTTGAGCATCCGCAGATCACCGTGCTGACCAGCACCGCCATCGCGGAACTGCATAAGGACAACGGCGCCTGGCACCTGATCGGCGAGGATGGCAACGGCATCGCCTCTAGCCAAACGGTCATTCTCTGCGGCGCTCACGAGACTGCCCGGTTTGAGCAAACCCGGCATCTGGCGCTGAAACCGATTCGCGGCCAGATTACTCACCTGCCAGCCGACCCGCGCAGCAGCCGGCTGCAAACCGTTCTGTGCGCCGATGGCTACGTCTCTCCCGCCAGACAGGGCGAACACCACCTCGGCGCGAGCTTTCGCTTCGACCGGCTTGACCTGAGTCCAAGCGACGAGGAAAACCAGCACAACCTGCAGCTGCTGCAAGACCTTTCCCCCGACCTGCATCAGCATTTCAGCAACACGCCAGCGCAGGGCGCCCGGGTCGGCTTGCGCTGCACCGCGCCCGACTACCTGCCGCTGCTGGGCCCGGTGCTGGAACCGAATCGCTTCCTGAGCCAGTACGCTGTACTCGGCAAGGACGCCTCCCAGCAGCCAAGCGACCCGGCGCCCTGGCAGCACGGTTTGTACGTCAACACGGCGCATGGTTCGCGCGGCCTGATCAGCGCCCCCCTAAGCGGCGAACTGCTTGCCGCCTGGCTGAATGACGAACCACTGCCGCTGCCACGCGACCTCAGCGAAGCGGTTCATCCGTCGCGTTTTTTACTGCGCCAGCTAGTTCGTGGTAGTCGATCCGGACCGAAAAATCAGACGCGCACCACGAAGCAGTCATAAAAGCGTTGTGCTAGCATTCGGGGAGCCCTGACCATAACCAATATCATTCCAAGGTCGTTGAGCCGAGTACCGCCCGTATGCGTTTTTGCCGCTATTTCATGCTGTGCTGGCTGCTGCTGGGTTTCACCTCCGCGGCCTGGAGCCAGTCGATGGCATCCAGCCCCCAACTGGCTGAGAGCGTCGATGTCAGCGGGCTAAAACATCGCCTCAACCTTGGCGCCCATCTATTGTTGCTTGAAGACCCGCAAGGCGCCCTCAGCATCAAACAATTGTTGCGTAACGACAGCCTGCAACCCTGGCGAGCGCCCAGCGGCGAACACGTCAATGAAGGCAAAGACCAATCGATCTGGTGGGTTCAGTTTGCCTTGCAGAACAACCAGGCGACGCCCCTTGAAGGGGTCATCGAGATCGACTACGCGCTGCTGGATAACCTGACGCTCTATCAGCTGCAATCAAACAACGCTCCACTGGTCCAGCACAGCGGCGACCATGTGCCGCAGAACCAGCGTGCAGTAGCCGTGCGCAACCACTGGTTCCCTGTCACCCTGCCGCCGGGCGAGACCCGCTTCTATCTCCGGGTCGATACCGCCAGTACCGTCTTTGTTCCCATCTACTTCGCCAACTGGCCCGTCAGCAGCGCACAACTGGAAAACAGCATGCTGGCAGCAGGCCTGTTCTACGGCATTCTGCTTGGCCTGTTCGCCTATAACCTGTTCCTGCAGCTATCACTGCGCGAGGCGACCTACGCCTGGTACCTCACCCACATATTCAACATCCTGCTATTTATGGCCGCGTTTGACGGGCTGCTGTGGAAGTGGTTCGACGCCAGCATCACCGTGCAAACACTGTGCATCTACACGTTAATGTTCCTGCATTGCGCCATATCGACCCAGTTCAGCCGCCATTACCTGCACACCCGAGAACAGTTCCCCCGGCTGGACAAGGCCCTGCAAGGCAAGATCCTGGTGGTGCTCACCGCCATGGTGATCATCCCGTTCTTCAGCATTGATCTGTACAACAACATGGCCAGCCTGTTCGTGCTGGTCAGCTCCATTATTCTGCTGACAACCGGCGTATACGTCTGGCGCAAAGGGTTCCGCTACGGCTCCTACTACACGCTGGCCTGGAGCTTTTTGCTCTGCTCGCTGATTATCTCGACCGCGGGCTCGCTCGGCGTCGAGCTATTCGGTGCCAGCTATGGCACCCACTGGGTCAAGCTGGGGATGTGCACCGAGATGATCCTCCTCTCGCTGGGCCTGGCCGACCGCATCAACGCCCTCAAGGAAGCACGCTACAAAGCGGATGAGGACGCCCGCCAGGCCAGACTCGAAACCCTGGCCCAGAGCCGCTTTCTGGCGCGTATGAGTCACGAAATACGCACCCCTATGAACGGTGTACTGGGGATGTTGCAGTTGCTGCTGGAAACCCGCCTGGACAACCAGCAACGCTTCTACCTGGATACCATCAGCAAGTCTGGCCAGACCCTGCTGACGGTGATCAACGACATTCTCGACTTTGCCCGCCTGGAGTCCGGCCGCGTCAAGCTGGAGCGCATCGCCTTTGACCCGGAAGAGCTCGTGTCCGAAACCGCCAGCCTGTTTACCGCGCAGGCTCTCGACAAGCGCCTGGCACTCTATTGCAGTGTCAGTGCGGAGCTACCCAGACAGCTGATTGGTGACCCAACCCGCCTGAATCAGGTGCTGATGAACCTGCTCAGCAACGCCTTCAAGTTCACCGCACATGGGCACGTCAGTCTCCACGTCAGCGGCTCACCCAACGAACAAACGCCGGACGAATGGCACATCCGTTTCGAGGTCATCGACAGCGGGATCGGCATCGCCAGCGAAGCCCAGGAAGGCCTGTTTGATTCTTTCACCCAAGCCGACAGCAGCACCACGCGACGCTATGGCGGCACCGGCCTAGGCCTGGCGATCAGTCAGGAACTGGTTCGCCTGATGGGCGGCAGTATTGGCTTGCAGAGTGCTGCCGGGCAAGGCACCAGCATCCATTTTTGCATCCCGCTCGCAGCTGCCGGTACGGCTAAACCCATGACGCCCGGGCGCACGGCGTGGCTGGTAACCCGCTTGAGCGATGCCAAAGAGCACTATCGCACCCAGCTTGAGCGCCTGGGATTCAGCGTCCAATGCAGTGCAGCCAATGCGGGCGAGCTGCCTGCACACCCCTCAACCATCGCGGTGCTTGACACCCAGGACATCCCGGCCGACCGACTCCAGCAACTGATTCATCACTGCGCACAAGAGGCCATACCGCTGCTGCTGCTGCGCGCCGCAGATGATCATCGACAATTGCTGTTAAAAGGGCAGTTGCTGGAGCAAAGCGCTCCGCTGCTGCCGAGTCAGCTCCGCCAGGCGGTGTCCCGACTGCTGGATGGCGACTGCACCAACGGCCGCTCCGCGGAACAATCGCCCCCGGTCGCTCGCAACGGCCGCGGACATCTGCTGATCGCGGAGGATAACCAGGTAAACCAGCTGGTCATTAAAACCTTGCTGGAAAAAGCCGGGTACAGTCTGGAAATCACCGAAAACGGCGTTGACGCGCTGCAGTGCTACCGCAACACCCCAGACCGTTACGACCTGATATTGATGGATTGCGAGATGCCGCAGATGGACGGCTTTGAAGCCACCAGACGGATTCGTGCCCATGAACAGCGTGAGCACCTCCCTCGCATCCCCATCGTCGCGCTGACCGCCCACGTGCTCGATACGCACCGTCTGGAGGGCATGGCCGCTGGTATGGACGACTACCTGCCCAAGCCAGTCGACAGTGAGCAACTCTACGCCAGCCTGCAACGCCTGATCAGGAGCCGAGCAGCCCAATGACGCCTTCCACCAGCAGCTTGCCGCCGGTAAGCAGCAGGAACAGGTAGCACAGGCGGTAGATGAGTTGTTCGTTGGTTCGCTGCAACATCCAGAACCCAAGCCTCACGCCAATCGGCGCCAACGGCATCAGCACCAGCGAGGTCAGCAGATTCTCGCTGGAAAACTGCCCAAGGTAGACGTAGGCCGGCACCTTCACCCAATTGACCAGGGTAAAGAATACCGCCAGCGTACCCATCAGCAGGGTTTTCTCCAGCCGCTGCGGCAACATGTACACATTGATCGGCGGCCCACCGGCATGGATGCCAAAACTGGTAAAGCCGGACACCACCCCCCAGAACCGCCCGCGCCAGCGGCTGGCGGGGCGCGCGGCGACCTGATCCCGCCGCAGCCACGCATTGAGCACAAACGACACGGCAATCGAGCCGATCAACAGCCGGATATGCTCTTCGTTCAGCACCCGGAATGACACAGCCCCGAGGGCGACGCCCACCATCGCGGCGGGCAGAATGATACGCAGATTGGTCTTGTCCCAGCGGCCGCGGAACGTACGAATGGCCACCAGATCCATCACACAAAGAATCGGCAACAGAATGGCTGCGGCCTGCTGCGGCGACACCACCATCGCCATCAATGGGACCGAGAGGATGGCAATGTTGCCGCCGAACCCACCCTTGGCAATCCCGTACAGGAGCACCGCCGGCACGGCGCAGAGATAAAACATCGGATCGTCGATCATTGCCCTGTAGATACTCTTGCAAAGGGCGCGAGTGTACCATTGCCCTCTCCCTCAGCAGAGAAACCCGCGCATGTTGATTCCCTACCAGTTGTTGGAACCCGACACACTCGACGCACTGCTCGAGGACTTTGTAACCCGCGACGGCACGGATAACGGCGACGACAGCAGCCTGACTCAACGGGTCGCCCAGGTGAGGCGTCTGCTTGAGCGAGGTGAGGTCTTGATTGTGTTCCACCCGGACACCGGCGACACCAGCCTGGCACACCGTCACAGCGTCCCCGCAGATCTGCTGCAGGCCTTTCTCGACGATCAATCCTGAGCTGCGGGCAAGCTCGCGGTGGCGGTCTCCAGTGGGTCGCCGTAGCGGTGCATGATCTCCGCGTACTGCCCACTGCTACGTAGCTGGCGCAACGCGCGGTTGAAGCGGTCTCGGACCTCGGCATCAGCAAAGGCCATGCTGTAGGTCGTCGGCGCAAATAGCCGGTGCACGCGAATGGGTTGGGTTATATCGACCTGACCTGCAATGCTGGCGTTCTGGGTGCGGAAAATACGCTCCTCGGTAATCACATAATCCACCCGCCCGGCGTACAGCATCAGGTTGCGCTGCACCGGCAAGGCGACTTCGTGGTAACGCGGGTTGCGCTCGCTCATCCGTTCAAAACGCGCTCCCAGCAGCTTGCTCGCCCGCTGAAAGGCCACGACCGAGTGGCTTGTTAGATCCTCAACCTGTTCAGCGCCCAACTGCCTGCGCTCAAGGCTGACCGCCACGTTTGAGTAGTTGATATAGGTATCGGAATAGTACGCCGGCAGGCCACTGGCGGAATGAGTGGCAGCGACCGCATCCAGTTCACCGTTGCGGAACATCAGATAAAGGCGTTCCTGCGGCGCATGCACCGCTTCAACACGGTACCCTGCCCCAGCCAATGTCTCTCGGACCAGGTCAACATCAAGACCGCGCCCGCTTTCGAGTATCACATAGGGCGGTTTGTCCGGCCCCATCCCCACCCGCAGAGTCCGTTCCGGGTCCTGTTGCTGTGACATAACAGCGCAGGCAAGAGTGGAAAGCACAATGCCCAAAAGGGCTCTGAACCAAATCATTCTGCGCACTCCAACCCGATTCCAGCTCAGTGTCGATCAGTTGTCGGCGATACGCAAGCGCTTGGAGCTTCGCGACCGAGCGGCTACCATAGCGCTTTCCCCTGCAGGCATGCGAGGTAGTGATGAAACGATATGTAGCGCTGGCCGTAACCGGCCTGCTCGGCCTGGGCAGTGTCTCTGCGCTGGCCTGTACCCCGGAAGAGGCCATCGCCAAGGGCGAAGTACTGGCACAGCTGATCTACGATCGCACCAAAGACCAGCCGGGCAAGGCGGATGAACTGAACGCCCGCCTCAAGGCCCTGCAGGAGCAGGACCCCGCCAACGGCCGCTACGACTCCTGCCAAGGCTATCAGCGCATCATCGACGAGCTGGAAAACCACCCCTTGGCTGAAACTCCCGCAGAAACAGATCAGTAAAGTCGATACGATCTACGCACTTTTTGCGTTATCAAATCGATTTTCCCCACCATAAAATGGCGCATAACTTCTATCAAGGAGATGCGCCATGACCCAATACCGTGACCTGATTGAAGCCGTTGTCGGCCAGCCCGCATCCGACGGCGACGGCGTGCGCCTGACCCGCGTCTTCGGCGGACGCGACGCGGCGCGCTTCGACCCGTTTCTGATGCTCGATGAGTTCGGCTCAGACAGCGCGGACGACTATATCGGCGGTTTCCCCTCTCACCCGCACCGCGGCTTCGAAACCGTCACCTACATGCTCGAAGGCCGCATGCTGCATGAGGACCACATGGGCAATAAAGGTCTGCTCGAGCCCGGCGGCGTGCAATGGATGACCGCCGGGCGCGGCATCATTCACTCCGAAATGCCGCAGCAGGATCACGGCACCATGCGCGGCTTTCAGCTCTGGCTGAACCTGCCCGCAGCGGAGAAAATGCAGCCCGCCCACTACCGCGACCTGCCTGCCAGCGACATTCACATCACCCAGCTCAGTAGCGGCGGTCAGCTCAAGGTGATCGCCGGCAACCTTGAGTACCAGGGGCAGTTGCTGAAAGGACCGATTAGCGGTGGCAGCACTGCTCCGCTCTATATCGACCTTCACCTGAGCGCTGACGAGCAGGTTACGCTGCCGACGCCGGCCGGCCACCGGGTGCTCAGCTATGTCTATGAGGGGGCGGCGACGGCTAGCGGAGACAGCCGCCAGTCGCTGCTGCGCAAGGGGCAACTCGGGCGTTTCGGAGACGGCCAGGCGGTGCGCTTGGGCGCTGGCCCGGAGGGAGCTCGCCTGCTGCTGATTGCAGGCCGTCCGATTGGCGAACCGATCGTGCAGTACGGCCCGTTTGTGATGAACAGCGAAGCCGAAATTCACCAGGCAATCAGAGACTATCAACTCGGCCAGTTGGCCGGCTGAGCACGGCGCGGCCAGAACTCAGAGGATCTGGGTTCGGCCCGCCAATGCGTGGGCCAGCGTGCCACCGTCGATATATTCCAGCTCACCACCCAACGGAACGCCATGGGCGATGCGCGATACCCGAATACCGCGCGGGCGCAGCAACTCGGCGATGTAGTGCGCCGTCGCTTCACCCTCAACGGTCGGGTTGGTTGCCAGAATGACTTCGTCGACCGCGCGCCCCTCAAGGCACTCAAGCAGCGCCGGCACGCCAATTTCATCAGGCCCCATGCCGTCGATCGGTGACAGGTGGCCCTTGAGCACGAAGTAGCGCCCATTGAAGCCGCCTGCCTGCTCGACCGCCCAGACGTCCGCCGGACTCTGCAGCACGCACAGCAGTCTGTCGTCACGGCGTGGATCACTGCACAGCGAACAGATATCCGTCTCGCTCAGCGTACGGCAGCGCTGGCAGTAGCCCACGCCGTCTACCGCTGCCTGCAGCGCATGCGCCAGGTGCGCAGCCGCGGCGCGATCGCGCTCAAGCAGATGCAGCGCCATACGCTGGGCGGTTTTCGGCCCGACCCCCGGCAAACCACGCAGGGCATCGACCATCTGACGAATCAGCGGACTGAAGCTCATCGATCAGAACGGCATCTTGAAGCCGTCCGGCAGGTTCATGCCGGCGGTAAGTCCGGACATCTTGTCCTTGTTGGCCTGCTCCAGCTTGCGTACCGCGTCGTTCACGGCAGCAGCAATCAGGTCCTCCAGCACTTCCTTGTCTTCCTGCATCAGGCTGTCGTCCAGGTTAACCCGGCGCACATCGTGACGGCCGGTCATGACGACCGACACCAGACCGGCACCGGATTGTCCGGTCACTTCCATATTGGCCAGCTCTTCCTGCATCTTGGCCATTTTTTCCTGCATCTGCTGGGCCTGCTTCATCAGGCCTGCCATGCCACCTTTCATCATGACGCTATCCTCCAGTGTCAGCTTGCGGGTTCGTCAATCGGACGAATCGTATCCGCACAAATTTCCGCGGAAAACTCCGCGCACAATCGTTGGACCATCGGGTCGCCCTGGATGCTCAACTCAGCTGCCTTCTGCCGCGCAGCCTTGCGCCGTGCAGCGGCTACCGCAGGGGTTTCCTGCGTCGGTGCATTCACCTCGACGGCCAGCACCACGCCGGCCTGAGCAACACCGGCAATCGCCTGCTCCAGGCGCTTGCGATGGTTCTCGTTATAGAGCGCGCTGTGGCCCGGGTCCAGGTGCAGCGTCCACAGCTCCCCCTCCCGAGCGACCAACTGACAATGCGCGGCGATGCTTTGAGTCAGCCCGCTCAGCCCCAGGCGTTCAAACAACCCGAGCCATTCCGCCGCCAACCCCGTGGCCGCTGGCAGGTCACTCAGGTCGTCGTTGTCGTCTTGCTGCTCTGCAGCAGGCGTTTCCGGCTGCCAGTCCCCGATGTACTGACTGACATCGAGCTCTTCCTCGTCGTCACGATCGACGCCGCTGTCGTCCGGTGGCGGGCCATCGAGCCATTCTGCCGGCGGCTCATCCTGCGGTGGACGATACGGCGTCTTCGGATTCAGCGGGCGCGGCGCATCACCGATGGCAGCAACAGGTGACGCTGCGTCCGCTGATTCCACCTCGGCAGACTCCGCTGCAGTCGGCGCTTCTGGCTGGACGGGCTCGGGCTCGGCTGCAGGTGCAGGTGCAGGTGCAGGTGCAGGTGCAGGTGCAGGTGCAGGTGCAGGT